>NZ_JAMYRV010000001.1:0-451875 GCF_040321555.1 Mesorhizobium sp. M0317
GGGGGGGGGGGCCGACATTCAGCGTTTTGGGTGTGGGCCCCGCCCCCCCCCCCCGCCTTCGTGCTGCCCCCCCCACCTCTCCCCCGATCGACGGGGTAGAGGAAGGGCGCGAACTTATGCAGACCGGCGCCTTTCCTCTCCCTCCGGAGGGGGGAGAGGTGGCGCCGCGAAGCGGCGCCGGAGTGGGGGAAGCCCTTCGCGAAACGCGAAGCCGCCGAAAAACGGCGGCAACTCGGCCAGCGCAAAAACTCAAACAAGAAATAACGTCATGACCAAGAAGCCGGAAAAGCCGGGCTCCGCCAGCATTCGTGTCCTCAAGACGCGGATCAAGAAGAAGAGCGGCCTGAAGGAATCGTCGCGCCGCTGGCTGCAGCGCCACATCAATGATCCCTATGTCCAGCGCTCCAAGGCCGACGGCTATCGCTCGCGCGCGGCCTACAAGCTGATCGAGATCGATGACAAGCATCATCTGCTGAAACCCGGCATGAAGGTCATCGATCTCGGTGCGGCCCCCGGCGGCTGGTGCCAGGTGGCGGCCGCGAGGACGAAATCGACGGCTGATAATCCACATGTCATCGGCATCGACTATCTCGAAATGGATGCGGTGCCGGGTGCGCCGGTGCTGCTGATGGATTTCCTCGACCCGGAAGCGCCGCAAAAGCTCGCCGAGGCGTTGGGCGGCGACCCCGATGTCGTGTTGTCGGACATGGCCGCGCCGACGACGGGTCATAAGCGAACCGACCACATCCGCACCATGCATTTGTGCGAGGTGGCCGCCGATTTCGCGCTGTCGGTGCTGAAGCCGGGCGGGCATTTCCTCGCCAAGACCTTCCAGGGTGGCGCCGAAAACGAGCTGCTGTCGATGCTCAAGAAGAACTTCCGCTCGGTGCACCACGTCAAGCCGCCGGCGTCGCGCGATGAGTCGGTGGAACTGTATTTGCTGGCGAAGGATTTTAAGGGCAGAGAGCCACCAGTGGCATCGTCATCCTAGGGCGAAGCAAGGAGCGAAGCGACGCAGCGCAGACCCTAGGATCCATGCCGTGACGTTAACGCGTTGAAAACGCTCAGAATTCTGTGCCGCTGCATCCTTCGATCAAGATCACGGCATGGATCCCAGGGTCTGCGCGACGCTTTGAGTCGCTTCGCCCTAGGATGAACGAAGCGATGAGGGGCGCTCGCCCCTTACTTTCCAGCCGTGCTCACCGGCTCCAGTGTCTTCGGCGTCGTCATCCGGCCATGACCCGACACGGCGTTGCCGGCATCCGGCGCCAGCCGCGTGAACGACACCGACGCCGCCGCTGACACTGCCGCCACGATGAAGAAGGCGATGTGGAAATCGCCGAGCGCCAGCGGTCCGCCATGGATCGAGGTCGAGACTTCCAGGATGCCGCCGGCCAGCGCCACGCCGAGCGCGATCGACAGTTGCTGGAACACCGCCGTGATCGGCGTTGCCTTGCTGGTGTCTTCAGCCGTCACCTCGGCATAGGAGAGCGCGTTGACGCCGGTGAAGAACATCGAGCGGATGAAGCCGCCGACCAGCAATATCGCCAGCATCAGCGCGTAAGGCGTCTCCGGCGTGAACAGGCCGTATATGGCGATCGATGCCGCGGCGATCAGCGAGCCCCAGATCAGCACCCGGCGGAACCCCGCAAGCCGGAAGATCAGCGCGGTAACGAATTTCATTCCGATGGCGCCGATAGCCGAGACGAAGGTGATCATGCCCGACTGGAACGGCGTCAGCCCGAAGCCGATCTGGAACATGAGGGGCAACAGGAACGGCACCGCCCCGATGCCGATGCGAAACAGCGAGCCGCCGAGCACCGAGGAGCGGAACACCGGGTTGCGGAACAGTTCCAGCGCCAGCAGCGGGTTCTTGGCGCGCCGCGCATGCAGGAGATAGAGCACGCCGGAAATCAGCCCGACCGCCACGGTGATGAGGCCGGTCGCCGGCGGCAGATAGGGCAGGCTGACCACCGACAGGCCGAAGATGACGCCGGAGGCCGCCAGCCCGCTCAGTACGAAACCGACGAAATCGAGCGGCGGCGTCTCCATCGAGTCGGTTTGCGGCAGGAAGCGCGTCGCCAGCCAGATGCCGATCAGGCCGATCGGCACGTTGATCAGAAAGATCCAGTGCCAGGTGAAATAGGTGGTGATGAAGCCGCCGATCGGTGGTCCCACAAGCGGGCCGACCAGCGCCGGCACCGTCAGCCACGACATGGCCGCGACCAGCTCGCTCTTCGGCGTCGCGCGCACCAGGACCAGCCGGCCGACCGGCGTCATCATGGCGCCGCCTATGCCTTGCAGGAAGCGCGAGACGACAAAGGCCGGCAGTGAATTGGAGATGGCGCAGCAGACCGAGCCGACGATGAAGACGCCGATCGCGGCGCGAAAAATGGTCTTCGCGCCGAACCGGTCGGCCATCCAGCCGCTGATCGGAATGAAGATCGCCAGCGCCACCAGATAGGCGGTCAGCGCCAGCTTGAGCGCGATCGGGCTGGTGTGGATGTCGACGGCAATCGCCGGCAGCGATGTCGCGATGACGGTCGAATCCATGTTTTCCATGAACAAGGCGACCGCCAGAATGAGCGGAATGATGCGGTTCAACGAACGCGTCCGAACTGGTCTAAATCCTGCCGGCCAATCCAAACAATGAAAAGGCGGGCAAGCCGATACAAACGGGCGGTTATCACGCCTCAGGCGCGATGTCGCATTAATTTGCTGTCACTTTTGTGCGACCGTGGGCGGACAAGAGGCGTCGCTGCGTTTCGCCACATTGAATGAACTTGCGAAAATTGACCTGGTTCACTATGCTGTAGTGAATATAACTACTATATGGACAATGCTATGGAAGAAGCCGTTTCCGCAGCCGACGCCAACCGCAAATTCTCGCTCCTCCTGCGCGGTGTCCGCGAAGGACAGAGCTATGTCGTGACCAGCCATGGGCGCCCCGTGGCGCGGATCGTGCCTGCAGGGCAGCCCGACCCTGCGGCGTCTCGTTCGCGCACAGCGCTGCTGTCGCGCCTCGAACGCCAGCCTGTTGTAGAAGCCGGGCGCTGGAGCCGCGACGAGCTTTACGAGGACGAGCGGTGAAGGTCGCGCTCGATACCAACATCCTTGTTTATGCCGAGGGGATCAACGGAGCCGAGAAGCGCGACATCGTTTTCGGCCTGCTGCACGACATTGCGCAAGAGGCAGCCGTCATTCCAGTCCAAGTGCTCGGCGAATTGTTCACCGTTCTCACACGCAAGGCCGGACGATCACGTGCACAAGCGCGCGACGCCCTGTTGAGCTGGCGCGACGCGTTTCCGGTTGTCGGCACGACGCCGGAGGTGATGACGGTCGCGGCTGATCTTGCGACCGATCACCATTTCGGCATCTGGGATGCGACCATCCTGTCTGTTGCCTCGCAAACCGGTTGCCGGCTGCTGCTGTCGGAAGATCTGCAGGACGGCTTCACCTGGGGCGGCGTAACGGTCGTCAATCCTTTCGCGTCACCGCGCCATGTCTTGCTCGATGCCCTGTTGGGCAAGTCCGCCGAATAGGCCAGGACCGGCTTTTCAACCACGCCGCGACGTGTTACCAGCCAGCGCCAATCCTGAAAGGGAAGAAACGAGTCGGCGCTGTCCATTTCGGTCCAGCGCTTTTTTGTATTCTCCCAGCGCTTTTCGTATCCGAGGACTGGCCATGGCAAAAATCATCGAAACGTCCACCGGCGCGCTGGCGCTGACCTTTGACGACGTGCTGTTGCAGCCCGGTCATTCCGAGGTCATGCCCGGTGAGACCGACATCCGCACCCGCATCGCCACCGACATCGACCTCAACGTGCCGATCCTGTCGGCCGCCATGGACACCGTCACCGAGGCGCGGCTCGCCATCGCCATGGCGCAGGCCGGCGGCATCGGCGTCATCCACCGCAATTTCTCGCCGGCCGAACAGGCCGAGCAGGTGCGTCAGGTCAAGAAGTTCGAATCGGGCATGGTCATCAATCCGGTCACCATCGGCCCCGACGCCACGCTCGCGGACGCGCTGGCGCTGATGCGCACCTATTCCATCTCGGGCATTCCGGTGGTCGAGAATGGCGGCAGCGGCGGCCAGAAGATCGGCCGCCTGGTCGGCATCCTGACCAACCGCGACGTGCGCTTCGCCTCCGATCCGGGGCAGAAAGTCTACGAATTGATGACCCGTGAGAACCTGATCACGGTCAAGGAGAATGTCGACCAGGACGAGGCCAAGCGGCTGCTGCACCAGCACCGCATCGAAAAGCTCGTCGTCGTGGACAAGTCCGGCAATTGCGTCGGCCTGATCACCGTCAAGGACATCGAGAAGTCGCAGCTCAACCCGCACGCCACCAAGGATGCGCAGGGGCGCCTGCGGGCGGCGGCCGCCACCAGCGTCGGCGATGACGGCTTCGAGCGCGCCGAGCGGTTGATCGACGCCGGTGTCGACCTCCTGGTCATCGACACCGCGCATGGCCATTCGCAGCGCGTGCTCGATGCGGTGACGCGGGCCAAGAAGCTTTCCAATTCCGTGCGCATCCTGGCCGGCAACGTCGCCACCGCCGAAGGCACGCAGGCGCTGATCGACGCCGGCGCCGATGCCGTCAAGGTCGGCATCGGCCCGGGCTCGATCTGCACCACGCGCATCGTCGCCGGTGTCGGCGTGCCGCAGCTTTCGGCGATCATGTCGGCGGTGGAGACGGCGCATAGATCAGGCGTGTCGGTCATCGCCGACGGCGGCATCAAATATTCGGGCGATCTGGCCAAGGCGCTTGCCGCCGGCGCCAGTGCGGCCATGATCGGTTCGCTGCTGGCCGGCACCGACGAAAGCCCGGGCGAGGTCTATCTGCATCAGGGCCGCTCCTTCAAGGCCTATCGCGGCATGGGCTCTGTCGGCGCCATGGCGCGCGGCTCGGCCGACCGCTACTTCCAGGCCGAGGTTCGCGACACGCTGAAACTGGTCCCGGAAGGCATTGAAGGGCAGGTGCCCTACAAGGGACCTGTGTCTGGCGTGCTGCACCAGCTTGCGGGCGGGCTAAAAGCCGCTATGGGTTATGTCGGTGGCCGCGACCTTGCCGATTTTCGCGAACGCGCCACCTTTGTGCGCATATCCAACGCCGGACTTCGTGAAAGCCACGCCCATGACGTCACGATTACCCGCGAAAGCCCGAACTATCCTGGCGGAGCCTGACCGGCAGCCAGAGCGGTACATGCTCTGGCGCCACCAGGCGACGATCGTGCTGCGGCTGGCGCGCCATGCCGGCGCGCTGTGCTTTGCCGCCGCGGCGGTTTTCATCATCATGACGCTGCTGGAATTCTTCTATTTCCGCCGGCTGAGCGGTGGCCTGCCGTCGCTCGACGTGCGCCTTGGCGGGTTCACGCCCGACGAGGGCATGGCCTGGCTGACGGCACTCGGCCGGCGCGGCAGCGAGATCATCCTGGTCTGGCACTATTTGACTTTCGACCTTCTCTTCCCGGCGCTGCTGTCGCTGACCATGGTCAGCTTGATCCTGGCAACCGGGCGGCGGCTGAAGAGTTTTCGTGCCATGCCGGTGCAGCTTCAGGCACTGTTCGCGCTGGTCATCGTGCTGCCCTACACGTGCGCCGACTACGCCCAGAACATTGCGGTGGCGCGGCTTCTGTCCGATGCGCTGTCGGCCAACCCGGATTCTCTGTCTTTCGCCTCGTCGCTGATCGTCACCAAATTCGCGCTGCTGGCGATCCCCGTCATCGTCATCGCGTTTTTGATCCTTGCCGCCCAGCGGCGTCCACAGGCATGAACGACAGAGCAGGGGCAACGCCATGAGCCAGACCGCGATTTTCTGGCCGATGCTGGCGCAGGTGTTCCTCGTCTATATCGTCTATGTCGTGATGGGCCGGCGCCGCTACGGCGCGGTCAAATCGGGCGAGGCCAAGGTCGGTCAATACAAGGTGCGCACGACCGAGCCCGGGTCGAGCGTCACGGTTGCCAACAATCTCATCAACCAGTTCGAACTGCCGGTGCTGTTCTATGTGCTGTGTCTGGCGCTGCACGCGACCAATGGCGTCAATTATCTGACCCTGGCCTTGATGTGGATTTTCGTGATTTCCCGCTATGGCCACGCCTGGGTCCACCTCACCAGCAACAATCTGCGGTTTCGCAGCCGCGCCTTCTACGTCGGCGCGATCATTCTCTTGCTGGCATGGATCTGGTTCGCGCTACACCTGCTCGGAGCGGTGTAGGGCAGTTGTTTACCCTCCCCCTTGTGGGGAGGGTCGCTACGCGCAGCGGAGCGGGGTGGGGGTCTACAAATCGAACACCGCGATCTTGCGCTTGTCGAACTTGATGCCGATTTCGCCGCGCACCAGCTTCAGCGCGGCTTCGCCGAACACCGTACGCCGCCATCCCTGCAGCGCCGGCACGTCTGCGGCTTCGCCTTCGGCGGCGATGCGGTCGATGTCGTCGCTAGACGCCAGCACTTTCGAGGCGACGCCTTCCTTCTCGGCGACGATCCGCAACAGAACTTTCAGCAGCTCGGAGGCGGCATTGGAGCCCTCGGGCGGCTGAAAGCTCTTGGGCAGCTTCGGCATCTCTTCGCGGGGCAAAGCGAGCGCCGTGTTGACCGCGCCAAGCAATGCGGTAGCCGTCGACGAACGCTCCCAGCCTTTCGGCGTCGTGCGCAGCTTGCCAAGGGCTGCCGCATCGCGCGGCGCCTGCTGGGCGACCTCGTATATGGCGTCGTCCTTGAGCACCCGGCCGCGCGGCACGTCACGCTCGCGCGCCTCGCGTTCGCGCCATGCCGCCACCGTC
Source organism: Mesorhizobium sp. M0317 (assembly GCF_040321555.1). NCBI lineage: Bacteria > Pseudomonadati > Pseudomonadota > Alphaproteobacteria > Hyphomicrobiales > Phyllobacteriaceae > Mesorhizobium > Mesorhizobium sp. M0317. The sequence goes on from NZ_JAMYRV010000001.1 coordinate 6,787, forward strand.
TGCACGATCGCCAGCTCCTGGGGCTTGCGCAGCCGCATCTTCAGCCGCTTCCAGGCGTCTTCGGGGTGCGGATCGTAGGTTTCGCGCGAAGTCAGCACCTCCATTTCCTCGTTCAGCCAATGGGCGCGGTTTTCCCGCTCCAGTTCGGCGCTGAGATGCTTGTAGACGTCGATCAGATGGGTGACGTCGGCCAAGGCATAGTCGAGCTGCTTGTCCGACAGCGGCCGGTGGCGCCAGTCGGTGAAACGCGAAGATTTGTCGAGCCGTGCGCCGGTGATGCGCTGCACCAGCTGATCGTAGGAGACGCTGTCGCCGAAGCCGCAGACCATGGCCGCGACCTGGGTGTCGAACACCGGATGCGGCACCAGATCGCCGAGATGGACGATGATTTCAATGTCCTGGCGGGCGGCATGGAAAACCTTGACCACCGCCTCATTGGCCATCAGCCGGAAGAATGGGGCGAGGTTGATGTCGGGCGCCAGCGGGTCGATCAGCGCGGTGACGCCGGGCGCCGCCATCTGGATCAGGCACAGAATCGGCCAGAATGTCGTTTCGCGGATGAATTCGGTGTCGACGGTGACGAAATCCGACTTTTCAAAAGCGGCGAGAACGGACTCGAGCTCATTTTGGGTGGTGATGACGTGCATCAAATCGCTTTTTAGTAACGGGTAAGGTTCTCTTTCAATTTCAGCCATGGGCGCTTTCGTCAAGCCGCCCTTCGGTCAAGTATCGGCCGATCCGTCGGAATCGCCATTTCTGCGCGCCAGCCGCGCGAAGACGGTTGATGTGCGCAGCAGCGCCGTGAAGCGGCTGCGCTTGCCCGCCGGCACGCTGCCGCGCACCTGCATGCGGTAGAGAATGACGGCGATGAGGGTGGCGTAGACGACTGCGCTGAAGACAAACAGGGCGCCCGGTCCGAAATGTTGCATCACTGCGGACGCCGCGAAGGGGCCACCAATGGCGCCGAAGGAATAGAACAGCATCAAGGAGGCGTTGATCAGCACGAACTCGCCCTTGTCGGCGCGGTCGTTGGAATGCGCCGCCGATAGCGAATAGAGCGGCATGGCGAAGCTGCCGAAGATGAAGACGATGATCAAATTGAGGGTCGGATCGGCGCCGGCGACGAAGACCAGCGCAAGCGCGGCGAACATGGCGCCGCATGTCGTGGCCAAAAGCACCGCGCGCCGATCCCAGCGGTCGGAGAGGTAGCCCAGCGGATACTGGATGAGGGCGCCGCCGAAGATGCCGACGCTGACGAAGGTGACGACATCGGCCACCGACATGCCGATCTGCTCGGCATAGACTGGCGACAGCGTGCGGAACGCGCTGTTGGTGACGCCGACGCAGATGCAGCCGAAGCAGCCGAGCGGCGAAATCCGCCAGACGCGGGCGAGATCGAGCTTGACGTCTTCCGGCGGCGTCGGGTTGGAGCGGTCGCCGAGCGACACCGGAACCAGCGACAGCGTGATCATCATCGACATGATGGCGAAGATGGCAAAGCCGCCGGGGCCGAAGATCGGGATCAGGAACTGCGCGCCGGTTACCGAGCCGATATCGACCATGCGGTAGACGGCGAGCACCCGCGCACGATCCTTGTTTTCGACGCCGGAGTTCAGCCAGGCTTCCATGACGGTGAACAGGCCGGCAAAGCAGAAACCGCCGGCAAAGCGCACCGCGCACCACATCACCGGATCGATCACCAGCACCAGGAGCAGCGTACTGGCAGCGGCGATGGCGGCGAGCGCTGAAAACGTCCGGACATGGCCGACTGCCTTGAGGATACGGGTGACGGCCAAGCACCCCAACAGGAAGCCGGCGAAATAGAACGTACCCATCAGGCCGATGTCGGAGGCCGAAAATCCTTCCTGCGCGCCGCGCAGCGCGATCAGCGTGCCCTGCAGCCCGTTGCCGCCAAGCAGGATGCCGGCGGCGATGAGGAGCGGGATCAGCGGGCGGATGGAGGACATACGGAACCGTTGATTAGAGCATGATCCCGAAAAGTGGGAACCGGTTTTCGGAAAAGATCATGCTTCGAGAAAGAGTTGGATGAGTGTGACGATCGACGAAACGTCATACTCGTCCAGGTGCCTCCACAGTTCTGAACCATCGATGTGGCCAATGCCAGTGGCTTATCCCGCCGCTAACAGGTGTGTGGCTTTCAGGTAGGGCCGTTCAGGCTTCGTAAGCCCTCGTCAAAGCTTCATCCGCTTGTGCGGCCGGGCGGGACGCCCTTCGGCCAAGCGAGCCGGCGGTCAGCAGGCTGAGGATGATGAACGGAATGCCGATGCCGAAGGCCGAACGGATGCCCCAATGGTCGGAGACGAAGCCGAGCAACGGCGGGCCGAGCAGGAAGGCGACGAAGGAGATCTGCGACAGCGCCGCGACATTGATTGCCGCGGAGCGGTCCGTGCGTTGGGCCGCCGCCGAGATCGCCAGCGGAAAGATCGCGCTGCTGCCAATGCCAAGTAGCGCAAAGCCCAGCATCGATACAAGCGGGGCAGGCGAGAAGAAGACGAGCAGCACGCCGACCGCCATCGTCGCCAGCAGCACCCGCGCCACGCCGCTCGGCGAGTGGCGGTCGACAAAGGAGTCGGCAAAGAAGCGCGTGGCCGCTTGCGAGAATGCAAACAGCGCCACCGTGAAACCGGCGACGAAAGGGCCCGCATCGAACACGGTGCGCATGTAGATTGCCGACCAGTCGATGCTGGCGCCTTCCATCAGCATCGCCGACAGCGTCACCGCGACGAGGACGAGGATAGGCAGCGTCGGCCGCGCCAGCCTTGGCGCCGTCTCGTCATTGCCGGCGAAGCGGCTCGGCGCCGGTTCGTAACCGCCGAGAAACAGCGCGATTCCTGTCGCAACCATCGGTACGACAATCGCCAGGTGCAGTTGCGGCGATATGCCGAGATGCGCAAGCGCGGCGCCGAACAGGCCAGCGCCGAAAAAGCCAATGCTCCAGAACGAATGCGCCCGGTTCATGATCCGGCGCTTGAGCAGGAATTCGGTTCTGTCGGCCTCGACGTTGAGAATGATCTCGACGCTGCCGATCATCAGGCCGACCGGAAACAGCATCAGGAACAGCGCAAGCGGCCCAGGCGCATGCACGGCAATGGCAAAGACAACCGACAAAAGCGGCACCAGCCCGAGCAGCGCGCGGCGGAAGCCGATGCGCTCCAGGATCGGCGCCGCCAGCGTCAGCGCGGTCAAGGTGCCGATTGGCGTCCCGATCAGGCTTAGCCCGAGCGTGCCGTCCCCGATGCCCATGGCGTGCTTGATGTCGGGCAGCCGCGGGAAGATTTGGCCCATGGCGAACGAATAGATCGCAAAGCCGGCGTAGACCCGGTGTTGCGGAGCGAGGCGGAGGCCAAAGGTCATGAAGATGCTTTCAAGGCAAGAGAGTCGACGGTTGTCACTGTTTGACATGCCTACATCTTGCACAAACATGCAAATCGTGCAAGAACGTGCATGAAAAAACAGGATCATGCAATGCTGACCGATGAGCGGCATCAAATTATTCGCGATCGCCTGGCCGTCGAGGGAAGGGTGCTGGCCGGCGAGCTGGCAGGCCGCTTCGGCGTTTCGGAAGACACGGTTCGCCGCGACCTCAGGGAGTTGGCCAAGGCCGGGCAGTGCCGCCGCGTCTATGGCGGCGCGGTCGCGGCCGCACCCTTCGCGGCCACGCCGGTCGGCCTGCGCGCCGGCCATGCGGTCGAAGAAAAGACGCGGCTGGCCCGCGCGACCGTGGCACTGCTTTCGCGCGGACAGACCCTGTTCATCGACAGCGGCTCGACCAATGCCGCGATCGCCAGGGCCATCCCGCGCGACATCGATCTGACCGTCGCCACCAATTCGCTCGAAATTGCCTCCGTCCTGTCAGACCACGCTTTGGTCGAACTGATTGTGCTGGGCGGGCGGTTCGACCGCCATCTCGGCGCCTGCGTCGGCGCCGACACGCTTGCCGCTGTCGCGCAACTTGGCGCGGACCTGTTTGTTCTCGGATCCTGCGGTCTCGAGGCGTCGCGCGGCGTCACGGCCTTCGATTCGGCTGAGGCCGAGGTAAAGCGGGCGATGGCCAAGAACAGCGCAGGCATCGTCATCGCTGTAACCAACGACAAGCTAGCCACAGCCGCACCCTACCGGGTCGCCAGGCCAGAGGCGATCCGCCACCTCGTGGTCGAAAAGACCGCGCCGGCCGCGATCCTCGCCGACTTCGAACGCCAGGGCGCTGAGATCCATTTGGCTTGAATGCGGGCTAGGTCGACAATGTTAGCGCCAATGACCGACCGAATTGGCGGTCGAACACGTCCTATCGTTCAAACTCCGCCACCGCTCGGCGCAAGAGTTCGCTCTGCTCGGGTGGCATCAGTCTATGCGCTTCTCGCAGAAGATTGAGGACGTCCGGTTCGGAAAAATGAGTCGGCACTGGTAACACATGAACCCTCCGCACATCGGTGTCGGCAGGTAATGCGCGCGAACCGTTATCTCGATGGCCGAAGGAGTGTTGGGATCAGCCGATAGAAAGAGATCAAAAAATTCTTTTTCTGTCCCATGCTGGAATCTTTTGCATAAGTAGCGTTTGGTCCTCCCGCCGGACTCGTTCGATACGTCGACGAATTCATGATCTTGGCCGTGGCGAGTTGCAAGTTGGTCCGCGAAGCTAGAAAAGTCTGTCATAAGCGGAGCAGGGGGTGATGGCACCTCCAGTCCAAGATTCATTGAGTCATGGAGGGCTTCCGGATCAATGAAGTTGCCTTCCGAGACGAATGCCAGTTCCACGGACACGGATTCATCTGGTTTTGTCCCTTGGTTGGCGAGCACCATGGCGAAACTGCCAATCAGTGCCAAGTTCTCGATCAATTGATAGAAAACGGCCGCGTCCAACTCTCCTATGTTTTCGGTAAAAACCGAGATTTCTTCAGCATAATTGTTGATATCTTTCATAGAAACTTTTCCGAGCCTGGGTATGTCGAAACCCCAAGGATCAGCAACGACATCATGTTGCCTCGCCACGGACTCGGGCGTCTGGAGGCCATGGCATTTCAGCAACTTCGCCTTGAGCTTTTTAAAAAAAGTATCTGGATCGAAATGGCTATCAAAGCCCGCGAAAATGCGATGTTCGATCTGTTCCTCCAGCCGCGCGAGTACGGTGTTCGGATGGGCCGAAAGCCTTTCTCGTAGTTCCTTATTCTCAGCCCGCAGCCGCATTGTAGCTGGGCTCTCAAGTTCGGTTCGCACCTGTTCCCAAGCATCGGGCCTCACGGCCTTCATTCCGTGCTGTCGGGCGACCCTAATTGGCCTTGCGTCATTCGCGACCATTATCATTTCGAGGCCGCCGGAATCTGAAGCATGAAGTAACTGGGCGACGATCCTCGAGTCGGGTTCCGTCAGATCGAAAGCCTGGTCGTCTAATTCGGAATCACGGGGGCGGTCTAGAAAAACAAACTCAACGCCTATGTTGATATTGGAGCGATATCGATAATCGGCGTTGGCTTCAGCCGAGCGAAGTATTTTTTGATACTCTCTCGTCCGATTATCCATGTATCCGGTTACGGTTCCCTTGTGACTATCAATTTCCTTCCTGAACTTGGGCGCATATAAACACAGTTACTGAACTAGAATCTGGAAAGAGCTCGTTCCACTTAAGGTTTTCAACGTTCCCGAAGTGGAGAAGGATGTTAGAGTCGACGCCCACGTTGATGTGAGTCATTGATGAAGCCGATTTGTTCGAATGAATCGCCAAGACGATACCGCCACGGCCAGCCAGCATCAATGTTAGTGGAATCAGCGTGTCGCGAGAAGACAATATGGCATGCGGCAGCCTAGCCACTCATTAGCAACCCTGCGAGAGTTTTAGAGGCCCCTGGCAGCTAACTGCGGAAAACTTCGCCGGATCCGTCTACCGCGATGGCGCCCGATCGCCCGGCTTGCCTTGACAAATCCGGCCTCCCATGCGCTTTTCGCGCAAATTTTGGACCGGGCTTTGAGCTCGGCCCACAACCCAGCACCCCGGACTTTTGACATGACAATGCATCGTTACCGCAGCCACACCTGTGCCCAGTTGAGAAAGAGCGATGTCGGCTCTTCCGTCCGCCTGTCGGGCTGGGTGCATCGCGTGCGTGACCATGGCGGCCTGCTGTTCATCGATCTGCGTGACCATTACGGCTTGACCCAGATCGTCGCCGATCCGGATTCGCCCGCCTTCAAGGTCGCCGAGACGCTGCGTGGCGAATGGGTGATCCGCGTCGACGGCGAGGTCAAGGCGCGCCTGCCGGACACCACCAACGCCAACTTGCCGACCGGCGAGATCGAAATCTTTGCCCGCGAGGTCGAGGTGCTGTCGGCAGCCAAGGAATTGCCGCTGCCGGTGTTCGGCGAGCCGGACTATCCCGAAGACATCCGCCTGAAGTATCGCTTCCTCGACCTGCGCCGCGAGACGCTGCACAGGAACATCGTGGCGCGCACCAAGATCATCGCTGAGATGCGCAAGCGCATGACCGATGTCGGCTTCACCGAGTTCTCGACGCCGATCCTGACGGCTTCCTCGCCGGAAGGCGCACGCGACTTCCTGGTGCCGTCGCGCATCCATCCCGGCACCTTCTACGCGCTGCCGCAGGCGCCGCAGCAGTACAAGCAGCTGATCATGGTTTCGGGCTTCGACCGCTATTTCCAGATCGCGCCCTGCTTCCGCGACGAGGACCCGCGCGCCGACCGCCTGCCCGGCGAATTCTACCAGCTCGACCTCGAGATGAGCTTCGTCGAGCAGGACGACGTGCTGTCGACCATGGAACCGGTGATGCGCGGCGTCTTCGAGACCTTCGCCAACGGCAAGCCGGTGACGCAGACATTCCAGCGCATCCCGTACGATGTCGCGATGCGCAAATACGGTTCCGACAAGCCGGACCTGCGCAACCCGATCGAGATGCAGGCCGTCTCCGACCATTTCCGCGATTCCGGCTTCAAGGTCTTCGCCAACATCCTGGCCAACGATCCGAAGGCCGAAGTGTGGGGCATTCCGGCCAAGACCGGCGGCAGCCGCGCCTTCTGCGACCGCATGAACTCGTGGGCGCAGGGCGAGGGCCAGCCGGGACTGGGTTACATCTTCTGGCGCAAGGAAGGCGACAAGCTTGAAGGCGCCGGTCCGCTGGCCAAGAACATCGGCGAGGAGCGCACCGAGGCGATCCGCCAGCAGCTCGGCCTTGCCGATGGCGACGCCGCCTTCTTCGTCGCAGGCGATCCGAAGAAGTTCGTCACCTTCGCCGGTGCCGCGCGTACGCGTGCCGGCGAAGAACTGAACCTTGTCGACCGCGAGCGCTTCGAATTGTGCTGGATCGTCGACTTCCCGTTCTTCGAATGGAGCGAGGAGGAGAAGAAGATCGACTTCGCCCACAACCCGTTCTCGATGCCGCAAGGCGGTATCGACGCGCTCAACGGCGACGACCTGCTCGGCATCAAGGCCTTCCAGTACGACATGGTCTGCAACGGCTTCGAGATCGCCTCTGGCGGTATCCGCAACCATTTGCCGGAAACCATGGTCAAGGCGTTCGAGACGGTTGGCCTCGACCGCGCCACGGTGGAAGAACGCTTTGGTGGCCTCTACCGCGCCTTCCAGTATGGCGCCCCGCCGCATGGCGGCATGGCGGCCGGCGTCGACCGTGTCGTCATGCTGCTGGTCGGCGCCAAGAACCTGCGAGAGATCACCATGTTCCCGATGAACCAGCAGGCCTACGATTTGTTGATGAACGCGCCTTCGGAAGCCTCGCCGCAGCAGTTGCGTGATCTGTCGCTGCGTGTCGCGGCAGTGAAGAAGGACTGACAGCAGCGTTGCAGCTGCCCTTTCTCCCCGTCTCTATACGGGCAGAAATGTCCGGCAGGACAATGAGGGGCAGCACGCATGCAGGCGATTGGCGAACGGCCTTAGCAGTTGGCGCCTTCTGACAATCGGTTCAGCATCGAACTACAATTTGCACGCGTTGGCGCCGCCCCTCATCCGCCTGCCGGCACCTTCTCCCCGTATAGTGACGGGGAGAAGGGAGCGAACTTCGATCAGTCTTCGTTGGCCTTGACGTGGACGCCCAGCGTCTTGGTCAGGTCGGCCGGGTTGGACATGGCGCCGGCCATGATCAGCGCGAACGGCACCGCTGCCGGCGGCTCGGCCGAAATCTCGAGGCTCTTCGGATCGTCGAGGTACTTGCTCACCGCGGCCGTCACTTCGGCGGTCAGTTCGGGATTGTTGAGCTGCGCCATGCCGAACGGCACGATCGCCTTGGCCTGGTTGGCGATGTCCTTGCCCGACATGCCCTGCTGCTTGCCGACATACTCAAGCACTTTGCCGGTGAGCGAATCGTCATCGAAGCGGATCGATGCGCTGTTGAAGGAGAGCTGCTGCAACAGGCCGAGCAGCGCCATGCCTTGCGCCGAATTGTCGGCGCCTTCGGGCTGCGCCGCCATCTTCTTCTGCATCTCCTGCAGCGACTTGACGAAGTCGACCGTGTAGCCGCCGAGGCCGAAGGTCATGCCGAGCGTGCCGGCATTCTCGACCGAGATGTCGTATTTCGACAGGTCCATCTTGCCGTCGCTCGGCTGCCAGGTGCCGCCGATCTCGATATTGCCCGAGATGTTCTGGTAGCCGAGGGCCTCGATGGCTTCCTTGGACTTCGCATCGTCGACCAGGGTCAGGTCGGCGTTGAACTTTTCCGTGGTGGCGGAGAACTCCATCGCCTTGCCGTCGGCCGGCGGCGTGATCTGGACAGCAAGCCCATCCACCGAGAAGGCGGTCTTGTCGGCAACCTTGACCGTAAGGTTTTCGAGTTCGGCCGACTTGTAGATCATCATCGAGCCGAGCGGGCCTGTAGCGCCCTCTGCCGGGATGTTGGCGTCATGAATGACGAAGGGGGTGAGGTTGAGCGTGACGCCGTCCTTGCTGTGCTCGAAGGCCGAAGTCGTGATGGTCGCGACATCGAAGCCGCCATTGGCTTCGGTCACGCCTTCGAGCTTGACGTCGCCGATCGGCAGCGCCTCCTTTTCGGCCGCCGGTTTGACCGACACGCCCTGCAGCACCATGCTGGAATTGTCGCCGGTAACGCCGGTCCAGGTGATATCGACGCCCTGGACGGCAAGTGCGGCCTTCAGTCGGTCGGCAACCGCCGTGTCTTGCGCAAAGGCGGCATTCAGCGGCAGCGTCAGCAAAAAGGTCGAAAAAGCAAGTTTCTTGAGTGTCGAACGTTGGATTGTCATCGCGAGTTCCCTGAGAGAGTCCTGAAAAAGTGTTTTCTCAATTCTACGCCATCACCATTCCGTGACGAACTGGACGGGAAAAAGGCGCTTTCCCGCAGAGTTGTCGAAAATCACGGCGAAAGGCAAATCGGAGCGGGAGCCTTCGCCCGATGCGGTGAATATGTCATGAAGGTCGGGCTCCCCTGCGTACCGTCTCCTGCCTTAGAGAGGGCGTGTAACAGATTGATGTTGGTTGGCAACAGCACTGCTACCGTTGCTGTTGCACAGGGACGGCAAGGGGGAACATGAAGTCCGTCACATCCATTGTCGGACCTTGAGCCGCCCTCGTAAGCCCAAAGGCTGCAAAGTGCGGATTTCCGCAGCCCCGCCTTGCCGCGAATCACCCGCTCGGCTAGTCCAGCCGTATGGGAAAAAGGATTTTGCCGCCTGAAAATGGCGACGGTGACCACATCGAACCGGTCGATCTTAAGAAGGCGCTGGAAGAGCGCTATCTCGCCTATGCGCTCTCGACCATCATGCACCGGGCGCTGCCTGACGTGCGCGACGGGCTGAAGCCTGTGCATCGCCGCATCATGCATGCGATGCGGCTGCTCAGGCTCAACCCCGACCAGGGCTTTGCCAAATGCGCCCGCATCGTCGGCGACGTGATGGGCAAGTTCCATCCGCATGGCGACCAGTCGATCTACGACGCGCTGGTGCGCCTGGCGCAGGATTTCTCCATGCGCTATCCCCTCGTCGACGGGCAGGGCAATTTCGGCAATATCGACGGCGATAACGCCGCCGCCATGCGCTATACCGAGGCGCGCATGACCGAGGTGGCGAGCGATTTGCTTGCCGGCATCACCGAGGACGCCGTCGATTTCCGGCCAACCTACAATGAGGAGGACGAGGAGCCCGTAGTGCTTCCCGGCGCCTTCCCGAATCTGCTCGCCAACGGTTCCTCCGGCATTGCGGTCGGCATGGCCACGTCCATCCCGCCGCACAATGCCGCCGAGCTTTGCAACGCGGCGCTGCAGTTGATCGAGCAGCCGGACGCGCCCGTGACAAAGCTGATGGAGTTCGTCCAAGGGCCGGATTTCCCGACCGGCGGCATCATCGTCGACAGCCGCGCATCCATCCTGGAGGCCTATGAGACCGGCCGCGGCGGTTTTCGCGTGCGCGCCAAATGGGGCCAGGAGGATCAGGGCAGGGGCACCTGGAGCATCGTCGTCACCGAAATCCCCTACGGCATCCAGAAGGCCAGGCTGATCGAGAAGATCGCCGAGCTGTTGATCGCGCGCAAATTGCCGCTGCTCGAGGATGTCAGAGACGAAAGCGCCGAGGACGTCCGCATTGTGCTCGTACCGAAGAGCCGTTCGGTCGATCCCGGCATTCTGATGGAATCGCTGTTCAAGCTGACCGAGCTCGAAAGCCGATTTCCCCTCAACATGAACGTTTTGTCGCGGGGCAAGGTGCCTAACGTCCTGTCGCTGAAGGGCGTGCTGAAGGAGTGGCTCGACCATCGGCGCGATGTGCTGATCCGCCGCTCGAAGCATCGGCTTGGCGAGATCGAGAAGCGGCTGGAAATCCTTGCCGGCTACCTGATCGCCTATCTCAACATCGACGAGGTCATCAGGATCATCCGCGAGGAGGATGAGCCCAAGCAGGTGATGATGGCCCGTTGGTCGCTCACCGACACCCAGGCCGAAGCCATCCTCAACATGCGGCTGCGGGCCTTGCGCAAGCTGGAAGAGTTCGAGATCCGCAAGGAGTTCGACGGTCTCACCACCGAGAAGAAGCAGATCGAGGCATTGCTCGCATCCGACGCCAAGCAATGGTCGACGATCAAATGGGAAGTCACGCAGGTTCGCGACAAGTTCGGCCCCGAGACCGAACTCGGCAAGCGCCGCACCCAGTTCGCCGACGCGCCGGAGCATGATCTGACCGACATTGCCCACGCCATGATCGAGCGCGAGCCGGTCACCGTGGTGGTCTCGGAAAAGGGCTGGCTGCGGGCGATGAAAGGCCATTTGGCCGACCATTCCACGCTCACCTTCAAGGAAGGCGACAGCCTCAAGCTCGCCTTCCATGCCCAGACCACCGACAAGATCCTGGTCTTCACCACCGGCGGCAAATTCTACACCATCGGCGCCGACCGGCTGCCGGGCGGCCGCGGCCATGGCGAACCGATCCGCATCATCGTCGACATGGACAACGACCAGGACATCGTCACCGCCTTTGTCCACGACCCCAAGCGCAAGCTGCTGCTCGTCTCCTACGATGCCAATGGTTTCGTCGTGCCGGAGGAGGAGGTCGTCGCCAACACCCGAAAGGGCAAGCAGGTGATGAACGTCAAGGCGCCCGACGAGGCCAAGGCCTGCGTCCCGGTGTCAGGCGATCATCTCGCAATTGTCGGCGAGAACCGCAAGATGCTGGTGTTTGCGCTCTCCGAAATTCCCGAGATGGGCCGCGGCAAGGGCGTTCGCCTGCAGAAATACAAGGATGGCGGTCTGCTCGACCTGAAACCCTTCACGCTGGCGAGCGGCCTGTCCTGGCAGGATTCCGCCGACCGCACCTTCGTCAGGTCGCGCGAGGAACTGGCGGAATGGATCGGCGCGAGAGCGTCGGCCGGACGGATGGTGCCGAAGGGGTTTCCGCGGACGGGGAAATTTGGTTGAAGCTGCTGATCTCCCCCCAAGTGGGGGAGATGGCCGGCAGGCCAGAGGGGGGCGCTGTCCCGCCAGCTCATCAAATGGTCATGGCTCGCCACTCGGTCGCAACTCTTGGGTCTTCAATGTCGGGTGCCAGGCTGGCGATCCTTCGCGCCCCCCTCTGTCCTGCCGGACATCTCCCCCACAAGGGGGGAGATTGGCAGCTTCACCAACCATTTGGACTATCGTCACGATTGCGGCACTATAACAGTGCATAAACGCTGTTAGGCCGGGGAGAATTGACCGTTTGAAGGAAGCGAAGATCCAGAAGCCTGAGCGTCAGCAGCGCCTGTTCGGCCTGTCGACTCCGTTGCGAGCCGCCGTCATCCCGCCGCTGTCGGCGGCGCGCTGGCTGTTGGTGCTGATCGTCGCCGCCGGCGTTTATTTCTTCCACGGGTTCCTGTTTCCCGTGCTGGCAGCCCTCGTCATTGCTTTTGCCAGCTGGCCGCTCTACCGCCGACTGCTTGCCGGTGTCGGCGGTAACCGCACCGTCGCCGCGACGCTCGCCATCCTGTTCATCCTCGCCTTCCTGGTGGTGCCGATAGCGCTCGCCGGCACCTACGCCATCAACGAGGTCCGCGAATGGGTCGGCTGGGCGATCGAGACCAACAGGCACGGCGCGGTCACACCGCACTGGATCACCTCGCTGCCTGTCGTCGGCGAGTGGCTGAACGAACAGTGGATCGACAATTTCGGCCATCCCGGCGGCATCGGCGAGCTGATCCAGCTGGTCAGCGGCGCCAATATCGGCAGCATCTATCGCGGCGTGCTGGCTGCCGGCGGCAGCGCCTTCGGCCTGTTGCTGACGCTGCTGTTCATGATGATCGCGCTGTTCTTCGCCTACCGCGACGGCGAACACTTTGCCAGCCAGATCGACCGGCTCGGCGAACGCATCCTGCCGACGCGCTGGGAGCGGATTTCGCGCGTCGTGCCGGCGACCATTTCCTCGACCGTTACCGGCATGACCGTGATCGCCATCGGCGAGGGGCTGGTGCTCGGCATCGCCTACTGGCTGGCCGGGGTGCCGTCGCCGGTGACGCTGGGCGCATTGACCGGCGTGATGGCGCTGATCCCCGGCGGCGCGCCGCTGTCGTTTACGCTTGTGTCGATCTACCTCGCCGCCAGCGGCTCGCCGATGGCGGGTCTGGCGCTGTTCATCTGGGGCGCGGTGGAACTGTTCATCGTCGACAAGACCTTGCGCCCGAAGCTGGTCGGCGGACCGATCAAATTGCCCTTCCTGCCCACCTTTTTCGGCCTGATCGGCGGCGTCAAGACGATGGGCTTTCTCGGCCTGTTCATCGGCCCCGTGCTGATGGCGCTGCTGGTGGCGATCTGGCGCGAATGGCTGCGCGAGGTGGAACTGGCCGAAGACACCGTTCCCGACACGGCGGCCGAGCTCGAAGGCGGGCCGCCGCAGATCGAGATTGTCGCCGGCCCCGCGAAGAAAAGTCAGGCTGGGTAAGCGACGGCGAGCGCTGCCCGGCGCTTGCGCCCTTCATGCAACTGCCACAGGGAATGCGCGACCAGCGTGACGATCAGGATCACGCCGCCGATCAGGCTGTTGCGCGACGGCGTCTCGGCAAAGATCATCCATATCCAGACCGGCGCCAGAACCGTTTCCAGGAGATAGAACATCGCCACTTCCGGGCCTGAAATGTATTTCGGCCCGTTGGCCAGGCAGAAGAAGGCGAACGGCATGATGACGGCGCCGTTGAAAACGATCCACCATGGCGCCTCCACCTGGAAACCGGTCCTGGAGACCATGAGCGCCGCCAGCCCGAACGGCAGCAGGACGCCGGTCAGCGCGGTGAATCCCATATCCCTGCCGCTGGCGCGTGAAACGGTGATGGCGCAGGCAATCGCCAAGGCCGAACACAGCGCCATCACATCGCCGAACAGATTTCCCGTGCCGACGGAATCGCCGACGATGATCGCGATGCCGACGATCATCAGCGCCATTGCCGCAAGCGTCAGCGGCTGCGGTCGCTCCTTCAGGAACAGCCACGACAGCAGCGCCGAGAACATGGTGGAGAAGGCCAGGATGAAAACCAGATTGGCGGTCGAGGTGTTGTAGACGGCAGTGATGAAGGCGATTGCGCCGAGCCCGTAGAGGGTGGCGACGACGAGCCCCGACCAGCCGGGTATCAGCTGCGGAGCATTCTTGCTGAACGAGCGCCAGATGGCCCATACGATCAGCCCCGCCACGAAGGTGCAGCCGGTGCGCAGCAAAAGGATCGTCCAGGCTTCGCCATGGGCGAGCCGGATCAGGGGAATGTCGATGGTCAGCGCCAGCCCGCCAAGCGCGGTGAGCAGAAGTCCTTTGGTGTGGGCATTGTGAGAGGACATGCAACGGCTTTCGCAATGATTTGAGCAGATGCCGGTCGGCGCAATCGCCCCGCCAACGGGCGGAAAGACCAGCATCGTCTCGGCTGAAAATGTTTAGATCAGGATTTGGTAAGAAGAAAAATCAGCGCGTGACCGCTTCGTGGTCGTAGCGTTCCCAGCCCTTCGGGCCGAGATGCTCCTGCGGCATGAAGCGCATTTTATAGTTCATCTTGCGCGAGCCGTTGACCCAGTAGCCGAGATAGACATGGGGCAAGCCCATGGCCCGGGCGCGGGCGATATGGTCGAGGATCATGAAGGTGCCGAGCGAACGGTCCTCGAACTCGGGATTGAAGTAGGAATAGACCATCGACAGGCCATCGGCCATCTTGTCGGTCAGCGCCACGGCGATCAGCTCGCCCTGGCCCTTGCCGGTGATGAATGTGTCGGGGCCGCGGCGCCGGTATTCGATCACCTTGGTGTCGACATGGGTATCCTCGACCATCATGGCGTAGTCGAGCACCGTCATGTCGGACATGCCGCCGCGGCGATGGCGAGCGTCGAGATAGCCGCGAAACAGCGAATACTGCTCGGTCGACGGCTGCGCGTCGTGCATGGCGCCGATCAGATCGGAATTGCGCTGGATCACCCGCTTCATGTTGCGGCTGGCGGTGAACTCCTGCGCCAGGATACGCACCGAGACGCAGGCGCGGCAGGTCTCGCAGGCGGGACGGTAAGCGATGTTCTGCGAGCGCCGGAAACCGCCTTGCGTCAACAGATCGTTCATCTCCGGCGCCTTGTCGCCGACCAGATGCGTGAACACCTTGCGTTCGAACTGGCCCTCGAGATACGGGCACGGCGATGGCGCGGTCAGGAAGAACTGCGGCGACTGGGTCGGATGGTGCGTCATCGAACCTTGGGAACACTCCTGCGAATCGCTCTACCTTTGGCTTGGCTGGCGAAAAATTCAACAGGATTGTGAAGGCGGGGTTGAACGGACCCCTTCACATTTGCGCACAAATGCCTGTTGGCGTCGGTTGGACGCCGGTTCAACGGTCGCTGCGGCTGACGACCGTGCCAAGCAGCAGGTCGTGCAGTGTGCGCTTGCGATCGGAAAACAGCGTCACCAGGAGGACGAGCGGCGTCAGGATGATCGTGCTCGCCCAGAACAGCACCGAATGGACAACGGCGGTGAGGCCGTCGATACGGCTGCCGTCGAGACGATCGAGCCGAATGCCCATCATCTTCATGCCTGATGTGGCCTGGTTGCGACCGCCCAGCGTGTTCCAGATGTAGAGAATGGCGACCGCCGGCACGAGGATGGAATACAGCGCCCAGCCAAGACCGAATGTCAAAAGGCCAAGCACGGCCACCAGGATCGCGAACGGAATGGTGAGCAGCGCCACGATGCAATAGTCGATGATGAAGGCCAGGATGCGCCGCGTGCGCACACCGTCATAGGCCCTGACGTCGTCGAGCCTGCTGGTGATGATTTCGCCGTCAAGTACGCGCGCGTTCATGTCATGTCCTCGTAACAGGCGCCACGCTAGGGTGCGCCGCCACTGAAATGGTGAAGACCGCGGGCGGAATCAAGATCGGTTCGTCCATCGGTCCGGCTCGGCAGTGTGACGCGGTTGAGCCGATTGAATTCGGTGGACGGATGGCGTTAGCTTGCTGCGGCGCAACAAGACGCCGAGGGGACGGGGTTACATGGATTACGACATGGTGGTCATCGGCAGCGGCCCTTCCGGGCGCCGCGCCGCGGTGCAATCGGCCAAGCTCGGCAAATCGGTGCTGGTGGTCGACAGGGGCCGGCGCCTCGGCGGCGTCTCGGTGCACACCGGCACCATCCCGTCGAAGACGCTGCGCGAGACGGTGCTGAACCTGTCCGGCTGGCGCGAGCGGGGCTTTTACGGCCGCGGCTACCGGGTCAAGCAGGACATCTCCATCGCCGACCTGGTCGAGCGGCTGCACAAGACGCTCGACCACGAGGTCGAGGTGCTGCAGCACCAGTTTATGCGCAACGCCGTCAAAAGCGTGCGCGCCATGGCGAAATTCGTCGGCCCAAACAAGGTCAGCCTGACGGCAGACAATGGCGACTACTCGGAGGTTGGTTTCACCAATGCGCTGATCGCGGTCGGCACCAGGCCGCACCGGCCGCGCGACGTGCCTTTCGACAAGATCCGCGTCTTCGACAGCGACGAGATGCTGGAACTCGACCATCTGCCGCGCACGCTGACGGTGATCGGCGCCGGCGTCATCGGCGTTGAATATGCGACGATCTTTTCGGCGCTCGACGTGCCGGTGACGCTGGTGGAGCCGCGCAACACCATCCTCGATTTCGTCGACCGCGAGATCGTCGACGACTTCATCCACCAGATGCGCGACCGCGGCATGACCATTCGCCTCGGCAGTACGGTCAAGGAAATCGTCTCAAAACCCGACTATGCCGAAGTGACGCTCGCCGATGGCCGCACCATCCGCTCCGAGATCGTGCTTTACGCCGCCGGCCGCAGCGGCAATCTCGGCAGCCTCGGCCTCGACGTGGTCGGCATCGAGGCCGATTCCCGGGGCCGCATCAAGGTCGATCCGCAGACCTTCCAGACCAGTGCGCCCAACATCTATGCCACCGGCGACGTCATCGGTTTCCCCAGCCTTGCCTCGACATCGATGGAGCAGGGCAGGGTGGCCGCCTGCCACGCCTTCGGCGTGCAACTGCCACCGCCGCCGGAAACCTTCCCCTATGGCATCTACGCCGTGCCGGAAATCTCCACCGTTGGTCAGTCGGAGGAGCAGGTGCGCGAGAGCGGCGCTGCTTATGAAGTCGGTCTGGCGCGGTTCCGCGAAACCTCGCGCGGCCACATAATGGGCGTCAACTCCGGCTTTCTGAAACTGCTGTTCTCGGTCGAAACGCGCCGCCTGCTCGGCGCCCACATCGTCGGCGAAGGCGCCACCGAACTGATCCATATCGGCCAGGCGGTGATCAACCTCGGCGGCACGGTTGATTTCTTCGTCAACAACACCTTCAACTATCCGACGCTGGCCGAAGCCTACAAGATCGCCGGGCTCGATGCCTGGAACCGGATGGGACAGGGCTAGGCGACGAGCATCTGCTCAGCCGTTCCGCCGGGCGCCGATGCGGTCTACCAAGGTCTCTTAGCCTGCCTGGCGTGCGACCAATGCTGGTCCCGCCAGCCATTGCCGGACGATGGCGGCATCCGGGCCGCCGATTTCGTGACCTGAAGGCACGATGCGCGCATCGACCTCGGCGCCATGTTTGTTGAGCAGCCTCACCAGTGGCGGCGCAAACGGCCCGTAGGTCTCGTCCGCGGCACCGGCGACAATCAGGACGCGCCTTCCTGTCAGATCGGTTGCCGGCGCATCGTCAAGCACGGGCATTGCTCTCAGCAACGCCGCTTTTCGCACGAGGCCGGAGTTGAGCAGCATCAGGCTGGAAACCAGATTGGCGCCATTGGAATAGCCGAGGAAAGTCGCCCGGGCGAGGTCGAGCCCGTGGCGCTTTGCGGCCTCGCTTGCGAAGGCGGCAAAGTACGATGTTTCGGCACGGATGCTCGCCTGTTCGAAACTGGTCGGCGTGATCCGCTCGAACCAGCGGAAGCCGTCTTCTTGGCGGATGCGGCCACGCACCGCGACCAGCGTGGCGTTGGGGGCGATCTGCCTCGCAATCGGCACCATCGTCGTTTCGTCGACACCCGATCCGTGCAGTAAAAACAGGCTCTCGCCGCCGGCATTCTCCGGCTTGAGGAGGCGGTAGGGAAACGCCAGATCCTGATGCAGAAAGGCGTTCTCGTCGCTATATCGATGCACGCTCATATCTCATTGATTTCTCGGAGACATTGGTCCTTTGCCAGCTTCAAAACGGAATATTTTCACGCTCCGCGAAATGTGATTGCAACAGGCTCATTTCAGACCGTTTCTGCGCCGATATGCTCCCTGCGGGAGGAATCGAAGCGGTGTGCGCCGATGGTCGCATCCCGGCATGAACAACGCGAGCACCCTTGCTCTCCTTTGAGGCCTTTTGTCGATGACCCTGCCAGTTCCGCCCGATCGCGCCCCGCGTATCGCCGATCGCGCTCCGCGTATCCCCGATCGCGACACGCGCATTGACGTGTTCCGTGCGCTCGCACTCCTGACCATCTATATCGACCACGTGCCAGGCACCGTCTTCGAAACGCTGACCTACAAGAATTTCGGATTCTCGGACGCGGCGGAAGCCTTCGTGCTGATTTCCGGCATGTCGGTCGCACTCGCATATGGCACCAAGTTCCAGCCGGGCGGCCGGCTGCTGGCGATGTTGAAGATGTGGCGCCGGGCCGGCGTGCTTTACAGCGCCCACATCGTCACCACCATGGTTGTGATGGCGTTGTTCTGCGCCGCGGCGGTGTTCGGCCGGCGGCCGGAACTGCTCAAGCTGATCAACATCGAGCCGCTGATGAAGAACACGCCGGAGGTCATGATCGGCATTGTCACGCTCGGCCACCAGCTTGGCTACAACAACATCCTGCCGGTCTATGCGGCGCTGCTGTTGATGGCGCCGCTCTTCCTGCTCTTCGTCAGCTACCGGCCGCTGCCGGCGCTGGTCTTTTCCGGCGCGCTGTGGCTCGTCGCCGGCCTCTGGCAGATCGCGCCGCCGAACTATCCGGAGCCCGGCTTCTGGTTCCTCAACCCGCTGTCCTGGCAATTCCTGTTCAACATCGGCCTTGCCGGCATGCTGCATGTCAGGCGCGGCGGCACAATTCCCGTCAATCGTTGGCTGGTGGGCGCCGCGGCGACCTATGTCGCGGCAGCGGCGGTCTGGGTGCACAGCCCGCTCTGGGGCGAGATAACGTGGTTTAACCTGCCCGTGGTGATCGGCGGCTTCGACAAGACGTTCCTGTCGCTGCCGCGGCTCCTGCACATATTGGCGGTGAGCTATCTGATCGTCGCCCTGCCGGCTTTCTCGAACCTGTTCCGTCTCAGCCCGGACCATCCGCTTGCCCTGCTCGGCAAGCGCTCCTTGCCGGTGTTCCTCGCCGGCACGCTGATCGCCATGGCGGCGCAGGTGATGAAGCTGATCAATCCGGGCGGCTTTGCCTATGACGTCTTGCTGATTTCGGCCGGCATCGCCATGCAATTCGCGCTCGCCTTCTATCTTGAGTGGCTGTCCGGCATCGGCTTGGGCAAAAAGCCGGTTCGCAAAGAAGCGCCAGCCGTTCACCAGACCTTCGGCATGCCCGCGATGCCAAGGCTAAGCCGATGATCCCACATCAGCCGCCTAGCTAGCAGGCGAGGGGCCGGACGACCCCCGCACCACAAGATCGACCGGCAGCAATTGCCGGTGCTGCGAGCCGTCATTTTCGAGGATCGCCTTGACGGCCAGCCGGCCCATCTCGGCGATCGGCTGGGCGACAGTGGTTAGTGGCGGCTCGGAGTCGGCGCCTTCCGGCACGCCGTCGAAGCCGACGATTGACACATCGCCCGGCACGGCAATGTTACGCTCGCGCAGCCAGTCGAGCGCATGCAGCGCGATCTTGTCCGACATGGCCAGGATTGCCGTCGGCGTCTGCGGCAGCGCGAAAATATGATCGAGGCCGGCCCGAACGCTCGCCTCGTCATTGAGGGTTTCGTAGATTGGCACTTGCGAGACGTCGATGCCGAAGCGGGAGAGCTCGCCGAAATAGCCACGCAGACGGTCGCGTGTGCCCGAGTAGAGGGATGTCGTCTCGACTTGCTCCTGCGTGACGGGACCAAAGCCAGCGCCGGCAGATTCCAGGGCGAGTACGGCAAAGCTGCGATGGCCGAACTCGGCCAGATGGCGCGCCGCCAGACCCGCGCCGGCGACGTTGTCGACGCCGATCGCAGCGACCGCCTCATTTTCCGAATCGAGATCAAGCGCCACGAAAGGCAGTTTGCGTTCGCGCGCCAGTTCGACCAGCCGCGACCCACCCTCGATGCAGAACACGATGAAGCCGTCGACCAGGGCGCTCTGGATGTTCCAGGCGAGCTGCTCGCTGTTGGCGGCCGAGACCAGCGAAATTCCGGCGCCGGTGGCGTCGCAGGCCTGCGAAATGCTGGCCATCATGACGCGGGCAAAGGGATCGTCGAAGAAATAGGACAATGGTTCTGCCGTTGCCACGCCGATGGCGTTGACCTTGCCGGCGCGCAGCAGCCGGCCCTTGGGATCCGGGCCGGCATAGCCCATCGCTTCCGCCGCCGCCTTGACCCGCTCGCGGACCTCTTCGCGCACGATTTCCGGGCGAGCGAACACGTTGGACGCGGTACCGTGCGAGACCCCGGCCGCCTTGGCGATGTCGGCAAGCCGCACTGGTCTCGTCTTGCCGGAGGTCAATGCCGTCATTTTCGTCTCCTGAACCGGAGCCTGTTTAGCACTTTCGTTGGATCGGTTCAAATTTTCCCTTGATCGGACGGCGGAGAGGGTCTATATTTGAATCGATCCAAGGGATGCATCAAGTACACTTGGATCGATTCAAGAGGAGGGTGCCATGCATCCCGTGAATTATCTGTTCGAAGACATCTACGGCAATGATTGGGGCATAGTCTCCGACGCCGCCACCCGCAGGTGCCGCGACAAGGTCGGGCCGTGGAGGCGTGACCTGCAATACCTTGTGAAACGCAAGCGCAGCTGATCGGTCCCGGCATTTTCGTGCCAGCTGATTGGATCGATTCAAGTTCTTGAAGAGGAGAACGAACATGCATCCCGTGAAACATCTGTTCGAAGACATTTATCGCAATTACTGGGGTATCTCGCCTGCCACGGAGCAGCCGCAACGGCGGCGGCCGACCAAGGCTGCCAAGCGCAACCGTGACCTGCTGCCGGAAAGCCGGCAGGATTAAATCTGCGATACTTGATGGGGCAGGGTTCTTGCCCCGTCAGGACCGTTGTCGCACGAGCGCCGAGGCCGCGATCACCAGCCAGCCCGCGATGAGCAAGGTGCCGCCGATCGGCGCCGACATCGGGAACAGCCGCGATCCCACGAAATCCCGTGCCAGCAGATCGCCGCAGAACAGAACAAGCCCGACGAGCAGCACCAGGCTGCCGATTCGCAAGATCCGGTTTGCGCCGGCGAGGCCGACGGCCAAAAACACCGGCGCATGCATGAGCAGGAAGGATGCGGCCGTGCCGACGAACGCGCCGCCGAGATGCGCTGAAGCCGCCGACAGCGCCACGCCCGCCGCGCCGGCAATGCCGCCGGCGAAAACAAGGATGCGCGCGCTGTTTGCTGGTGCTGACTCGGCGATGCTCATGTCTCGGGCTCCGTGATTGACGATAGGCGGCGCGACCTGTCTGTCAGGATTTTTCCGATATCGCCAGCATGTCGCGCGTGCGGCGCGCCTGGGCCAGCCAATTATACGCGGCACCGCCCGCCATCAGCACCGACGTGCCGAGAAACACCGCGCGCATGCCGAAATGGCCGCCGACGAAGCCGCCCAGCAGCGGCCCCGCAACCTGGCCGACATATTGCGCCGAGATTGCCAGGCCCAGCACATTGCCGCCGACCCCATCGGGAACATTGTGGCGGATGACGCTGGTGATGCAGGGCAACAGCCCGCCCAGCACCAGACCCATAAGGAACCGCAGCCCGACCAACTGCCAGCTCTCGGTGACGAAGGCCTGCGGTATCAACAGCAGCGCCGAGACGGCCAGCGATGCGACGATGACGTTCCAGTGGCCGATGCGGTCGGCGAGCTTACCCAGCCGTGACGCCGACAGGATGGCGCCGAGTGCGGCCGCCGACATGACGACACCTGAGACCAGGGTCACCCGGCTTGCGTCCGCGACCAGTTGCTGGACGTAAACGGTGATGATCGGCTCGATCGACATGTTGGCGAAGGTGAACAGCATGCCGGTCGCCAGCATGGCCACGACAGGGCGTTTGTCGGGGATCTGCGCCCAACTTCCCTTTGGTTTCTCCTCGCGTTTTGCCTGTACTGGCGGGCGAGGCATCTCCTTGATCAGGAACGTCGTCGCCAGCGCCGCCAGGAAAATGACGCCGCCCGCGATGAGGAAGGTGGCGCGAATACCGATCAATGGCGGCAGCGCGCCGCCAAGCAACGGGCCGACCAGGGAGCCTGCGGTGATGCCGGCCGACAGCACGCCAAGCGCCCAGCCGGAGCGCTCCTTCGGCGTCTGCATGGCGACAAGGATCGTCGAGCCTGAGGAATAACCGCCGGCAAAGCCGATCAACAGGCGCAAAAGCACCAATTGCCAGACGGTCTGCACCATGCCGGTCAGCGACATGCAGATCGCCATGCCGAAACTGGCGCGCACCAGCATCACCTTGCGGCCATAACGGTCACCCAGCCGTCCCCACAGTGGCGCGACAAGGGCGGCGGCAAGGAAGGTGGCGCCGAAAGCGATGCCGGACCATTGCACGATCGCCGCGTGGCCGACGGCGCCCAGTTGCTCGACATAGAGCGGCAGGAACGGCAACAATAGCGTCATCGCCACAAGCGTGCTGAACGATCCGGCAAAGCACACGAACAGGTTGCGCCGCCAATGAATGTTGTGGGTGGAAGGCGCTTCGGCGGCCTGCGCTGCACTGTCCTGCGGCATGTCCTGTCCTGTCCGCTTGCTGCGGATACCATTTTGGGATACCAACTTGGTACCCTCATGGACGCAAAGCCCGGCTGCTGTCAATCAGGCGCCATCAATGTGATCGGCAAGACCAACGGGCAAGGCCGGTCGCCAGCAATGGAAGCAACTATGTCGCAGATGCAGATCGTCGAAAAAGCGCTTCGCGAGATGATCCTTGGCCTCGAGCTCGGTCCTGGCGAGCGGCTGACGGAGCGCTGGATGGAGAGCCGCTTCGGCGCCTCGCGTACGCCGGTCAGGGCAGCCCTGCTGCGGCTGGAGACGGAAGGGCTGATCTGCCGCGACGGGCGCGGCTGGACCGTGTCGCCGATCAACCTTGCCGAACTGGAACAGATCGCGGTGTACCGCGAAGCGGTCGAGGTCGCGGCGGTCAGGCTGACTTCGGCGCTGGCCGACAGGAGCGCAGCCGATGTCATCGAGGCGATGCTGGACTCCTGCGACACTGCCACGCCGCGCGAGGAATGGCACCGCGTCGGCATGGATTTCCATATCGAACTGGCGCGGCTCTCCGGCAACGAGTTCCTGTTTCGGGCCGTGCGCGATGCCATGACGCGGCTGTCGCGGGCGCGCTGGCTGGAGGTGCGCGACGAGGCGGCCCTTGGCCGCGCCTGGAGCGAGCATCACGCCATTCTGGCGGCGGTGCGGGCCGGCGATGCCGATGCGGCGGCGGCGCGACTTTCCGCCCATATAGCCGGCAGCCGCGCCCGCCTGGTGACGTCGTTGCACAATGACCGGCGCGGCCTACGCGCCAGGGGTTTTGCCGTCGTCGCCGCTTGATACTGGTCACGAAAACGAAAGAACGCCGTCGCGATCCGCTTTCGGCCTCGCTTCGCGGACGCCGATGGCGTAAGAGGCGGCCATGGAAAACAACCGATTTGAAACACCCGTGACCGTTAAGTCGGGCACGGAGGGAAGCACTCAGCTCTTGCGTACGGTGCGCGAGGCTTCCGATTACCTGCTCAACAGCTGGCCCGGCAAGCGCAGCCCCAAGCACCGCGAAGCGCTGCAGGCCTGCCATGACGCGCTGGCCGGCGACAAGCCGGCGATGATTGCAAGACGCGCCTTCATCGCCGCCGCGCGCGAGGTCAACGTCTTCGTCAGCGACAAGGCCCCGGCCTGATCACATCGGCCTGATCAGACCGGCATTTTGCCAGGATCCGGCCCGTTTCGCGGGCCGGTGATCCTGTCTTGCCTATTTTTCTGTCTCGGTGTCGGTTTTCGAACTTGCCTCGTTCTCAGGCTCGGCGCGCTCCTTGGCCGCGACCTTGGCGGCGAGCTTCTCCGCCTTCTTGGCGGCCTTCTGCCGGTCGCGCTCTTTGCGTTCCTGACCGTAATTCGGTGGTCGAGCCATATCGTTTCCTTTCGCTGTGCCTGATCCTGCCTAGAAGCATTGGCCGGCAAACACAACAGCGCCGCGAGGGCAGATGCCAGCGGTTCTGGACTTGCGTGATGGCGAACACAATGGTTTAGAAAAGGCTGCGGGACAGTTGCTGGAGCCGCCGCCGACCGATTTCGAATCAAAACGACCGATGGCCACGCTTCAAAGAAACGCACAGAAGCTGATCTACTATGCGCGCAACGCCATGCGCGACATCGCGCCGCCGGTTCTTTTCCGGCGCCGGCTCGGCCGGCTGCTCGATCAGGCCAGGCTTTCCGACGCATCGGTCCGCCAGCGGCTCAATTACTACAACACGCTGCGGGAGCCTTTTAGCTCCAGCCCCGAGGCCGTGCCGGTCAGCCGGCTGCCGTCGGACCGCAGCATGTACTATTACGATCTGAAGGAGTTCACCCGTTATTTCGACCCAGATCTGCGCATCGACCTGGAATTCGGCGACGTCATCGAAGTGCCGAAGATGCCGTCGATCGTCAAGGACCGGCCGATAGCCGGCGACAACAGCAACGGCGTCCTGTTCAAGTTGAACAAGTTCCGCCATTTCCACATGCCGGCCGACGATGTCGCCTTCGCCGACAAACATCCGCTCGTCGTTTGGCGCGGCGAACTCAACAATCCGATCCGCACCTTGTTGCTGGATGCAGCCCGCAATCTGCCGTTCTGCGATGTCGGCACGCCGAGGGCGACAGCACCGGCGGAATACCGCAAGCCCTATCTCAGCATCGATCAGCAGCGCCGCTACCGCTACATTATCTCGCTCGAAGGCAATGATGTCGCGACCAATCTGAAATGGATCATGAGCTCGAACTCGCTCTGCCTGATGCCGCCGCCGACTTACGAGACCTGGTTCGCCGAGGGGCAGCTCGAGCCCGATGTCCATTATGTGCCGCTGGCGCCCGACTTCAGCGATCTGGCCGAGCGGGTGCATCATCTCGAGCAGCATCCGGCCGAGGCCCAGCGCATCGTTGCGGCGGCCAACGCCTATTGCCGCAAATTCGCCGACGAGCGGGCCGAGCAGGCGATCTGCCTGCTCGTGCTCTACAAATATTTCGTGCTCAGCGGCCAGATCGAGCCCGATCCGCAGGTCTGGCGGTTTATCGCGGGCTAGCGGCTTCCGGCGCCCTTAAGTCAGATGACGCTGCGGTCCATAACCAGATCGGCCGGGCCGAAGCGGTCCTTCGCCGTAAACTGCTGGTGCCAGTAGGGATAGAGCACCGGCGGCCGGCTGACGGCATCGAGACGCTGGCGTTCATCAAAGGACAGCGTCAGGCTTGCCGCGGCGAGATTGTCTTTCAACTGGGCCTCGTTGCGTGCGCCGATCACCAGCGAACTGACGGCTGGCCGGCCGAGCAGCCAGGTCAGCGCCACCTGGGCCGCCGAAACGCCGCGTGCCGCACCGATATCGACCAGCACATCGACGATCCGCCACAGCCGGTCTTCGTCGCGGATCGGCGGTTCCGACCAGCCGCCGATCTGGCGCGCCGTCGGGCTGTCGCGGCGGTATTTTCCCGACAGGAGGCCGCCGGCGAGCGGGCTCCACACCAAAACGCCAAGGCCCTGGTCGACCGAGATCGGCAAGAGCTCATACTCGGCCTCGCGTGCTTCCAGCGTGTAGTGGATCTGCTGGGTGACGAAGCGCGGCTGGTGCTGGCTGTCGCTGATGCCCAGCGCCTTCATGACCTGCCAGCCGGAATAGTTGGAGCAGCCGACATTGCGGATCTTGCCCTGGGCAACCAGCGTGTCGAGCGCGGCGATGGTTTCCTCGAGCGGCGTCGCGCCATCCCATTCGTGCAGGAAATAGATGTCGATGACATCTGTCCTGAGGCGCTTCAGGCTCTTCTCGCATTCGCGGATCAGATGATGGCGCGACAGGCCTTCGTCATTGGGGCCCTTGCCGATCCGCATGCGCGCCTTGGAGGCGATCAGCACGTGGTTCTTGCGCTTGCCGCCGAGCGCCTCGCCGATGATCTCTTCCGACAATCCGTTCGAATAGACATTGGCGGTGTCGATGAGATTGATGCCGGCATCGATGCAAGTGTCGATGATGCGCGAGGCCTCCGCGAGATCGGAATTGCCGACGGCAGCGAACGGCCCGCTGCCGCCGAAGGTCATGGTTCCCAAGGTCAGCGCCGAAACTTTCAAGCCGGAACGGCCAAGCGTGCGGTATTCCATGTCTGATCCTCGTAGTTTTGGTGGGGAGGCGGTTTTAGCAGGAAAGGGCGGGGAAGCCCGAACGGGTCCGCTATTTGTAGGACAATTTGAGCGGCTTGTCGCCATGCCAGGGCGCTGGATCGGCAATGCCTCGCTGCTTTGCAGTGAAGACCGGCTGGCCGGCGGCTTGCAATAAAACCGTCATTGCCGGCCTATATCAAGTCGGCTCAGGGTTTCATGTCAGCCGGCAAGCGGAGCAGTGGAAATGAATGAGCTAAAGCAGAATTCTGCGGCCAGGGATTGGCTGGAAGCCGAACTCGCCGACACGCTCGACGAGGACTATGAGCTGGAAATCTCGGAGCCGGCGCTGTCGTTGGAGATCGCCAAGATCTACAAGAACGCGCATCCGCCGTCGATCGATCGCATGCAGTATTTCCGCGACCTGATCGGCTTGCAGTCGGAACTGATCAAGCTGCAGTCCTGGGTTGCCTACCACAAGAAGAAGCTGGTGGTGGTTTTCGAGGGCCGTGATTCCGCCGGCAAGGGCGGCGTCATCAAGCGCATCACCCAGCGCCTCAACCCGCGCATCTGCCGCGTCGTGGCGCTGCCGGCGCCGACCGAGCGCGAAAAGTCACAATGGTATTTCCAGCGCTACGTGCCGCATCTGCCGGCCGGCGGCGAGATCGTGCTGTTCGACCGCTCCTGGTACAACCGCTCCGGCGTCGAGCGGGTGATGGGCTTTGCCGAACCCGATCAGGTCGAAGAGTTCTTCCGCGACGTGCCGGAGTTCGAGCGCATGCTGGTCCGCTCCGGCGTCACGCTGGTCAAATACTGGTTCTCGATCACCGACGAGGAACAGCAGATGCGCTTCATGATGCGCATCCACGATCCGATGAAGCAGTGGAAGCTGTCGCCGATGGACCTGCAGTCGCGCGTGCGCTGGGAGCAGTACACCAAGGCCAAGGAAGAGACGTTTGCCCGCACCAACATCCCAGAGGCACCGTGGTACATCGTCGAAGGCAACGACAAGAAGCGGGCGCGGCTGAACTGCATCGACCATCTCCTCAAACAGCTGCCCTATGAGGACGTGCCGCACGAAGAAATCACGCTGCCCGAGCGGGTGTTCAACCCGGAGTACGAGCGCCAGGTCCTGCCGCGCGAGCTTTACGTGCCGGAGAAGTATTGAGCACTTTTCCTTCTCCCCGTTTCACGGGGAGAAGGTGCCCGAAGGGCGGATGAGGGGCAGCGCCGGCATCGGCGAATTCACAGTCGTCGGACGCTGCTAACCTCCAAAAGCAGCGCTGCCCCTCATTGCCTGCCGGGCATTTCTCCCCGTAGAACGGGGAGAAAGAAGCCTGCGCCTATCACTTCGCCACTACACCCGCTTGATCGTCACATGCGTGGCGAGCGCTGTCGCCACCTGCTCGGTGCACTGGTAACCCAGCTTCAGCATATCCAGCCCGGCAAACAGGCTCTCGCCCCTCCCGAGCAACACCGGCGACACCGCCAGATGCAACTCGTCGATGAGCTTCTCTTGCAGATATTGCCGGATGGTGGAAACGCCGCCGCCGACGCGGACATCCTTGCCGCCGGCCGCGGCCTTTGCTTGTTCGAGCGCGGCGTGGATGCCGCCGGCAACGAAGTGGAAAACGGTGCCGCCTTCCATCACAATGGGGTCGCGCTTGTAGTGGGTCAGCACGAAGGTCGGCACGTGATAGGGCGGGTTGTCGCCCCACCAGCCTTTCCAGCTCTCGTCTGGCCATTCGCCGCGGATTGGGCCGAACATGTTGCGGCCGAGGATCCAGGCGCCGACATTGTCGAAGCTGCGGACAGTGAACCGGTCGTCCACATCGGTGGTGCCGCCATCCTTGCCGACCATCTCGTGGAAGGTGCGGGTGCCGGTCATCCATTTGTGCAAATGTTCGCCGCCAACGCCGAGCGGATCTTGCAGGTCCTGGTCAGGACCGGCGCCGAAACCGTCGAGCGACAAGGTGAAGGCATTGACGCGAAGTTTGGACATGGAGACTCCCTTTCGGTGACCAGTTGTGATTTGCAATCAGTATTCAAACTGATTGCATTTTGCAACTAGTATTTTTAGAGGCAAGCCGATCTGTGGAATGCGCAGGGACCTCAAGCCGCCACGCGCTTCGGCATCACCGCAAACGGGCTGAGCCCAAGCCAGATCTGCATCTTGCCGGCGACGTCGAGATCGCCGGTCAGGCTGATCTTGTCGCGTTCCTTGTGAACTGTCGTCAGCCCCATCCAGATCGAGGTCATGGTGCACAGATCGGTCGAGACGTAGAGATCGACGTCGAAGCCCGGATCGTAC
The DNA here is from genome assembly GCF_040321555.1 of Mesorhizobium sp. M0317. NCBI lineage: Bacteria > Pseudomonadati > Pseudomonadota > Alphaproteobacteria > Hyphomicrobiales > Phyllobacteriaceae > Mesorhizobium > Mesorhizobium sp. M0317. Next base: position 35,520 of record NZ_JAMYRV010000001.1, read on the forward strand.
CAGCAAAGATCGACCTCGCCCTGCTTTTCGACGATCAGCCACCACGATCGTTTTGACGCCGGCAGGTCATGGTACAGGAATTGTATCACGGTGCGCCCGTCCGGCAGCGGACTGGGGTTCAGATTGCGCCGCATGTCCCACATCAGCAGCGACGGATCGAGGTTTTTGAGCGACAGCCTGGCCTCGACCCATTTCTGGCCCCAAAACCCCATCGCCTCGACAACCGGGCGCAAATCCCGGCCCGCCTCGGTCAGCCGGTATTCGAACACGCCCTTCTCGGTCGCGATCTCGGTCCGCTCGACGATGCCGCCGGCCTCGAGGTCCTTGAGCCGTTGCGACAGAAGGGTTGGCGACATTTTCGGCACGCCGCGGCGCAAATCGTTGAAGCGGGTCGATCCCGCCACCAGTTCGCGCAGCAGCACCATGGTCCAGCGTGTGCAGAGCAGCTCGGCGGCCATGGAGAGCGGGCAGAATTGCTTGTAACCGGCTTGTGTCATGTGGTGAGCTCCAAAAGATGTTGCCGGACCTTATTCAGAAAACCTGAGTTCAGCCAGTACAGAAGCTGTACTGGCACCCCCGGTACAGTTCTGTGACTGGAGCGGTCCGGCGCCGCCATGCGAGGCAGCGGTCACGTCACCGGGCAGTCCGGTGCCGATCCATGAGGAGTTGGACAATGACCGCTTACGTGATCGCAGACATCAAGGTGAAGGACGACAAATGGGTGCCGGCCTATGCCGCTTCGGTGCATGACCTCGTCCACAAGCATGGCGGCAAGTATCTCGCCCGCAGCGGCAATGTGAAGACGCTGGAGGGCAAGCCGCTCGACACCAGCCTGATCGCCATCATGGCGTTTCCGTCGGCAAAGGCAGCCGAAGCCTTCACCAACGATCCGCAATACGCTCCGTTTGTGGCGGAGCGCCGGAAGGGCAGCGACAGCCGCTTCCAACTGATCGACGATACCGATCTCGCCGGAACGATTCCTTATTTGCCAAAGGCGTGAGGAAAAGCCGGAACCCGGAGCATCCAGGTTCCGGCTAACCCTTCAGCATTTGCGCCACTTCCGGCGCGAAGTAAGTCAGGATGCCGTCGCAGCCGGCGCGCTTGAAGGCGAGCAGGCTCTCCAGCATTGCCTTTTCGCCGTCGATCCAGCCATTGGCGGCCGCCGCCTTGATCATCGAATATTCGCCTGACACCTGGTAGGCGAAGGTCGGCATCTGGAACTCGTCCTTCAGCCGGCGGATGATGTCGAGATAGGGCAGGCCGGGCTTGACCATCAGCATGTCGGCGCCCTCGGCGATATCCTGCTCGGCCTCGCGCACCGCTTCGTCGGAATTGGCGTGGTCGAGATAGTAGGTCTTCTTGTCGCCCTTGAGCAGGCCGGCGGTGCCGACCGCCTCGCGGTAGGGGCCGTAGAAGGCGGAGGCGAATTTCGTCGCATAGGACATGATCGCCACATCCGAAAAACCGTTGGCGTCGAGTGCGTCGCGGATGGCGCCGATGCGGCCGTCCATCATGTCGGACGGCGCGATGATGTCGGCGCCGGCCGCTGCCTGGATGACGGCCGCGGCGGTCACCTGTTCCACTGTCTCGTCATTGACGATGATGCCGTCGCGCAAGATGCCGTCATGGCCGTGCGAGGTGAACGGATCGAGCGCGGCATCGGTGATGATGCCGATCTCGGGCACTGCGTCCTTGATGGCGCGGGTGGCGCGGTTGATGATGTTTTCCGGGTCGAGGATGTGCGATCCCGTCTGGTCGCGCAGGCTGAGTTCAACATTGGGGAAGGTGGCGATCGCCGGAATGCCGAGCTTAGCGGCCCGCTCGGCCTCCTTGACGGCGAGGTCCAGCGACAGGCGGAAGACGCCGGGCATGGCGGCGATCGGCTCGCGCGTGTTCTTGCCGTCGATCACGAAGATCGGCCAGATCAGATCGTTCACCGTAAGCCGGTTTTCCTGCACCAGGCGGCGCGACCAGTCGGCCTTGCGCATGCGCCGCAAGCGGCGGCTGCCGGTGATCTCGTCGACGCTGCGTGCGCCGAGCTTTGCCGGCGCGAATTTGTTGCTCGTCGCGGGGGTGAATTTGTTCATCGCAAAAACTCCGGGTCGAGGCGGCTTTTACCACGAGGCCTTGCCGCTGACCAATGCGACACGATTGTGCCAGCCGATGACGCGGTGCTTACGGCTTTGGCGGCCACGCCAGTTCTGGGCCGGTTTTGAAGAACGACACATTGTTGGTGAAGGTGCTCTCCGGGGCGAGCCGGATCAGGCGCCCGTCCGGATGGCCGATGTCGGCGACATTGTCGATGAACCAGCGGTTCCAGGTCGCCTCCGGGCCGAGATATTTGTGCAGCAGCCGTTTGAAGCGGTTCGGCGCCATAGCTTCTATGGTGGCGACGCCGCGCAGGCCGAGATGCAGCAGGATGCCGGCCTCATTGTCGAAATGGACGATCTCCACGGCGCAGCGCGGGTCACGTTCGAGGTGTTTGACAGCACTTGCGCCGGTCGAGCCGAGCAGCCAGATCGCAGCGTCCTCCCAGATGAACCACATCGGCGCGTTGCGCGGCGCGCCGTCAGCGGTCACGGTCGCCAGATTGGCCATCAGCGGGCGGCTGAGAACATCATCCGGGTCGAACTTTTTCGGCATCTCCCAGCCATGGCTCGGCGCTGCGGTTTCAAGCGTCATGCGTTTGTCCCTGCATCAGAAGAAAGGCTGTTTTGCCCGGCAATTTTGCGCGCATTTCTGTCGGGGGCAAAGCACGGTCGCGTTCCCTTGCGAAAATCCAAACCGCGCCCGCCGGTTGACGCACCCATGCGCCACCTTTAGCACTTCAGTCCCGCAGGCGCGGGGAGGGATTCTCTGACGATGGTTTTTGGCGGCGGCGACGAGATCCGCTTCGAACGGTTGGGCAAGGCGGGCGTCGTCACGCTGACGCGGCCGCAGGCGCTCAATGCGCTGACACATCGCATGATCAAGGCGCTGGACAAGGCGCTCGACGCTTTTGAGCGCGATACCGGCGTCGATGTCGTCATCGTCAAGGCCGAGGGCAGGGCGTTTTGCGCCGGCGGCGACATCATGCACGTCTACGAGGCCCGCGCCGGAAAGCCGCCGGTCGAGTTCTTCGCCGACGAATACCGGCTCAACGCCCGCATCAACAGTTACAAAAAGCCCTATGTCGCGCTGATCGACGGGATCGTTATGGGCGGCGGCGTCGGCATCTCTTTCCACGGTTCGCAGCGTGTGCTGACCGAGAACGCCCAGTTCGCCATGCCCGAAGTCGGCATCGGTTTCTTCCCCGATGTCGGCGGCAGCCATCTTCTGCCCGACCTTGGCGGCAGCTTCGGCATGTATCTGGCGCTGACCGGCAACCGCATTCGCTATGGCGATGCGCTGTGGTCTGGCCTGGCCACCCACACCATCAAGGCCGCCGACCAGGCTGCCTTTCTCGATCGGCTCTGCGCCAATGGCGATCCGGAATCGGTGCTGCGCGGCTTTTTCGTGCCGGCCAGGCGGGAGACCGGCCAGCCGGTGCTGGAAGCCATTGCCCGGCATTTTTCCCAACCCTCGCTCGCCGAAATCCTCGAGAGCCTGGAGCGGGCGGCAGGCGCCGACGAGTTTGCCGCCAAGACGCTGGCCACCATCCGCACCCGCTCGCCGACCAGCCTCAATGTCGCGTGGCGCCAGATCAGCGCCGGGCTGACGCTGTCGATGGAAGCCTGCATGAAGATGGAGTTCCGCATCCTCAACCGCATGCTGGCCGGGCACGACTTCTATGAAGGCATCCGCGCCGTCCTCGTCGACAAGGGTTCGACGCCGCAGTGGCGGCCGGCAAGCCTGGCCGAGGTCGACGCTGCTTCGGTGGACGCCTATTTCGCGCCGCTCGAACGGGAGCTCGAACTGTGAGCGAGGTCACGTCGCGGCGCATCGTGCTGCAGCCCTCGGGTGTCGAGATCATCTTCGCCTGGTTCCAGCGCGTCATAGCGGGCTATTGCCTGCTGTTCGGCATCCTGTACTGGATCCGGCTGATCGGCTTTTATCCCGGCCCGCTGTGGCGCTTCGACCTGATGCCGGTGCACTGGCAGGTCGTGGCGGTGATGCTGGCCGTGTTCTTCCCCTTCGCCGCCGCCGGCCTCTGGATGCTGGCGTCGTGGGGCCCGGTGATCTGGTTCATCTGCGCGGTGACCGAGACCATCATGTATGCCGGCTTCCCCGATCTGTACGGCCACCGGCCGCTGATCGTCTTCTCGCATGCCGCGGTGGCGCTGCTCTACATCGCCTTCCGCGCCGTTATCTGGATGCGCAAGCGCCCCGCGCGCGCCTGAAACGCCGCCCCGCAGCCATTGGGTAAATCTTTAGGTTAATTATCCTTGCTCGGGTGACCGTTCGTTAAGCGTCTTGCGAAACCTATTACCGGTAAGCTCTTGTTAGCCCTAGCGTTTAAGTCGAATTTTATGAGTATTCGATAGTGTCGCAATCAAGGTGAAAAACAAAAAATCACCAGGGCGACAAACGAGAGGCAAAGACAATGATCAATTCGCGTCCGGCGGCGAAGACCGCCAACGTATCCGACGATCGCCGCGAGGCTATCCGTTCGCTTTACATGGAATCGCTGCAGCTGGTGGAGCGTCTGCATCGCCGTCTGCTTGACGTGATCAAGGACGAGTTCGACCGCAACGGCCGTTCCGACATCAATGCCATCCAGGCGCTGCTTCTGTTCAATATCGGCAATTCCGAACTGACCGCCGGCGAGCTGCGCTCGCGTGGCTACTATCTCGGCTCGAACGTCTCCTACAATCTGAAGAAGCTGGTCGATCTCGGCTTCATCAACCACCAGCGCTCGCGCATCGACCGCCGTTCGGTCCGCGTTTCGCTGACGCCGAAGGGCAATGAAGTGGCGGAAGTCGTCGCCGGTCTCTATGAGCGCCATGTCGGCTCGATCGAACAGGTCGGCGGCATCAACAGCGAAGAGTTCAAGCAGATGAACCGCGCGCTGCAGCGCCTCGACCGCTTCTGGAACGACACGATTGCCTACAGGATGTAATCAGCGGGCCATTGAATAGCAGCTGCGCCGGAAGAAGCGCGGCCGGAGGCAAGTCTCAGCCAACAGGCCGGTGCCGAAAAGCACCGGCCTTTTCTTTTTCGAGCCGCCTGCGCTTCCAATTCGGCGCAAAGCCACGTTGCCGCCATATTCGCGGTGGAAGCGAGGGGTGTGGGTATGCGGCGGCGAAAGCTGTTCGCGCGCCTGTAAGGTCGCATCGCCGTCCGCTTTTGACGGCCAGGTGACGCAGGTCATGGTTGGCTAATTGTTAACAGTGCCAACTTTAAAGTGCGGGCGATATCGCCCAACATCGAGCACGTAGCCGAACGCTGCAACAGCCAAACGCTACAAGCCAAACACGACAAGAATGTCTGGAACGTCCATGAGAACCAGCCGCCGCTTTTTCCTTTCTGGAGCCTCCGCGCTCGCCGTCGCCATGGTTGCCAATGCCGCCAGCGCGCAGGATGTCATCGACGATATCCTGAAATCTTCGGCCCGCGGCAATTGGGACGACCAGTTCGACGCCCGGGCCTCGGAAGGCGGCAAGGTCGCCTCGACGCTGCCGATCTTCAGCCTGCAGACGGTCGCCTTCACCGAACAGGCGGTGGCGCAGTATCAGAACATCGTCGCCCAGGGCGGCTGGGGCGAGGTGCCGGCGACCAAGAAGCTGCAGCTTGGCGTCGACGATCCGGACGTGGTGCCGCTGCGCAAGCGGCTGATGATTTCGGGCGACCTGGCGCAGAGCGCCGGCATTTCGACGTCGTTCGATTCCTACGTCGACGCCGCGGTCAAGCGCTTCCAGGCGCGCCATGGCCTGCCGGCCGACGGCGCCATGGGCAAATACACTTATGCGGCGATGAACGTTTCGGCGCAGATCCGCCTCGGTCAGCTGCAGACCAACCTGGAGCGCCTGCGCGAAAAGGCCGGCACGCTGGGCAGCCGTTATGTGCTGGTCGATATCCCGGCGGCACAGATCGAGGCGGTCGAGAACGATCGCGTCGTGCTGCGCCACACCGCAATCGTCGGCAAGATCGACCGCCAGACCCCGGTGGTCAATTCCAAGATCAACGAGATCATCGTCAATCCTTACTGGAACGCGCCGGTCTCGATCGTGCGCAAGGACATCATTCCGCTGATGCGGAAGAACCCCGACTATCTCAAGGACAGCCACATCCGGCTGTTTGCGCCTGATGGCAGCGAAGTCGATCCGATGACTGTCGACTGGTCGACGGATGATGCCGCAAAATACCGCTTCCGCCAGGATCCGGGTTCCGGCAACGCCATGGCCTCGGTGAAGATCAACTTCCCCAGCCCCGACGGCGTCTACATGCACGATACGCCGCAGCAAAGCCTGTTCGGCAAGATGATGCGCTTCGATTCCTCGGGCTGCGTGCGTGTCCAGAACGTGCGCGACCTCGTCACATGGGTCCTGCGCGACACACCCGGCTGGGACCGCCAGCATTTCGAGGCGACCATCAAGACCGGCGAGAACACGCCGGTGCAGGTCGTCAACCCGGTTCCGGTCCACTTCCTCTATGTGTCGGCCTGGTCGACGGGTCCGGGCGTCGTGCAGTTCCGCGACGACGTCTACGCGCTCGATGGCGCCAGCGAACTGCAGATCACCTCTTCGCTCTAAGCGGCTGATCTCCTTCAGGAAAGGCCACCGCAAGGTGGCCTTTTCCGTTCGACATCCCAACAGAAGAAGACTGGTGGCCGCCAGCCATGCAGGCCATGAACACTGCCGGACGTTGCGCCGCAGGCCCATCTGGACGGACTAACGGCAATTGCGCATGGTCCTCAAAACAGCCGGAATCGCGCCATGCAGGTCGCAATCTTCATCCTCGCCGTGCTGGTCTTCGTCGCTCTTTCCGGCGCACTGGTGCGGTTGGTTCGGGTGCCGCTGCCGGTGCTGCAGATTGCCATCGGCGCCGCGCTCGCCTGGCCGGTGAAAGGCATCCATGTCGAGATCGACCCCGAACTCTTCCTGCTGGTGTTCATCCCGCCGCTTTTGTTCGGCGATGCCTATGGAGCGCCCAAACGCGAGCTGATCGCGCTGCGCGGACCGATCCTCGATCTGGCCATCGGGCTGGTCTTCTTTACCATTGTCGGCTTCGGTTATGCCTTGCACTGGTTGGTGCCGAGCATCCCGCTGGTCGTCGCCTTCGCGCTCGCTGCCGTGCTGTCCCCGACCGACGCCGTGGCGGTGTCCTCGATCGTCGACAGAAGCCTGGTGCCGGCGCGGCTGATGCATATTCTGGAAGGCGAGGCGCTGCTCAACGACGCCTCGGGCCTGGTCATGTTCCGCTTCGCCGTCGCCGCCGCCGTGACCGGCAGCTTTTCCTTCGCCGATGCATCGCTGAGCTTCTTTTATGCCGTCGCCATCGGCATCCTGGCCGGCATCGCCGCGTTGTTCATCGCCGCCAGGCTCCTGCAGCTTCTGAATCGCATCGGCGGCGTTCCGGCCGAGGCGCAGGTTCTGGTCATGGTCCTGCTGCCCTTCATTGCCTATCTCGTCGCCGAACATCTGCATGCCTCAGGCATTCTGGCGGCGGTCACCGCCGGGCTTTTGACCGGCGGCTCCGGCGTCTTCCGCTTCCTCGGCGTCTCGGCGCGCATGCAGACGATCTCGCTGTGGACAACCTTGTCCTTCGTCTACAATGGCGCGCTGTTCATCGTGCTCGGCATGCAGCTTCCCGAAATCATTCGCCGCGTGCCGCCCGAACTGACTGGCCATTACCCGATCATCCAGCCGGTCGCGACGGTGATTGCGCTGACGCTGTGCCTGATCGCGCTGCGCTTCCTCTGGATCTGGGTCGGCGACATCGCGGCAGGCCTCAAGGCAAAATGGGGAAAGCGCAAGGCCGAGCCGTTCGGGATGCGTGTGCGGCTTGCCGGCTCGGTGGCGGGCGTGCGCGGCGCGATCACGCTGGCCGGCATCCTGTCGCTCCCGCTCGCCATGCCGGACGGCTCGCCTTTTCCCGCGCGCGACCTGGTGATCTTCCTCGCCGCCGGCGTCATCATCTGTTCGCTCGCCATCGCCAGCGTGGCGCTGCCGAAGATAGCGCGCGGGCTGGTCGAGCCGGGCGAGGATGGCAGCGCCATCGAGGAGCGTCTCGCCCGCATCGGCGCCGCCAAGGCGGCCATCGCCCGCGTCGAAAGCATGGCGGGCGCCAGCGACGACGACCAGGGCGAGGTGCCCGGCGCCAGGCTTGCCGCCGCCGAAAACATCGTCGCCGGCTACCGGCGCCGGATCGCCACTTCGGACGAGGCCGACGACGCCCGGGCAGAGGCCCGCGAAGCCGGGCGGCTGGAGCTCGAAATGCGGCTTGCCGGCATCGAGGCCGAGCGCATCGCCGTGCGCGACATGTTAAGCAGCGGCGCGATCAACGACCATACGGCGCGGGCGCTGTTTACCGAGATCACGCTCACCGAAGCCTTGCTGCAGGGGCGGCAGGAGCGAAAATAGCGGTTCAGGGCCGCTCTGGCGCAATCCGGCCAGCAAATTTCGCGCTGCAAACGTGGCGAGGCGAAAACAACTGTGTTAATGGCGCGGCAATGCATGTCGCCCGGAACCGTGCAGCGGTTTCGGGGCAGCGATATGCATAGATAGATGCCCCGAACCGAAGGATTTCAGGCCATGGCAACTGCAGCGGCAGCGTCGAACAAGTTCGAATCCTTCTTCGAAACCACGCTGGAAGATGCCGATCCGGAGATCTTCGGCTCGATCCGCAACGAGCTTGGCCGCCAGCGTCACGAGATCGAGCTGATCGCCTCGGAAAACATCGTTTCGCGCGCCGTGCTCGAGGCGCAGGGCTCGATCATGACCAACAAATACGCCGAGGGTTATCCGGGCAAGCGCTATTATGGCGGCTGCCAGTTCGTCGACGTCGCCGAGGAACTCGCTATCGAGCGCGCCAAAAAGCTGTTCGGCTGCAACTTCGCCAATGTCCAGCCGAATTCCGGCAGCCAGATGAACCAGGCGGTCTTCCTGGCGCTGCTGCAGCCCGGCGACACCTTCATGGGCCTCGACCTGAATTCCGGCGGCCACCTGACGCACGGTTCGCCCGTCAATATGAGCGGCAAATGGTTCAAAGTCGTTTCCTACGGCGTGCGCAAGGACGACCATCTGCTCGACATGGACGCGATCGAAAAGACCGCACATGAGACCAAGCCAAAGCTGATCCTGGCCGGCGGCACCGCCTATTCGCGCATCTGGGACTGGAAGCGCTTTCGCGAGATCGCCGATGCGGTCGGCGCCTATCTGATGGTCGACATGGCCCATATCGCCGGCCTGGTTGCCGGCGGCGTGCATCCGTCACCGCTGCCGCACGCCCATGTCGTGACCACGACCACGCACAAATCGCTGCGCGGCCCGCGCGGCGGCATGATCCTGTGCAATGACGAGGACATCGCCAAGAAGATGAACTCGGCGGTTTTCCCCGGCCTGCAGGGCGGCCCGCTGATGCATGTCATCGCCGCCAAGGCGGTCGCCTTCGGCGAGGCGCTGAAGCCGAGCTTCAAGCTCTATGCCGAGAGTGTCGCCGCCAACGCGAAGGCGCTGGCGTCGAGCCTCAAGGAAACCGGCCTCGACATCGTCTCCGGCGGCACCGACAACCATCTGATGCTGGTCGATCTCAGGCCCAAGAACGCCACCGGCAAGCGCGCCGAGGCAGCGCTCGGCCGCGCCAACATCACCTGCAACAAGAACGGCATCCCGTTCGATCCGGAAAAGCCTTTCGTCACCTCGGGCGTGCGTCTGGGCACGCCGGCCGGCACCACGCGCGGCTTCGGCCAGGCCGAGTTCCGCGAGATCGGCAAGTTGATCGCCGAGGTGCTGGACGGGCTGAAGGTCGCCAATTCCGACGAAGGCAATGCGGCTGTGGAAGCAGCCGTGAAGGCCAAGGTCGTGGCGCTGACCGATCGTTTCCCGCTCTATCCCTATCTCGGTTGACCGCCAGCGGCGCATCGTCTTTTATCCCGCGCTCTGCGCCGCTTGCTGTTGGGGCGGCGCGGCCTGTTGGAGATCTGACGATGCGCGTGTTCCGTCCTGCCGTTCTGGCCTTCATCGGCTCGCTTGCCGCTGTCGCCGTGTCGGGCGCGATCGCCCAGGAGCAGCCGCAGCCGGGCACGGATATCCCCGCCACAAACACCTTTGGCAGGTGGACCACCATCATCGATGCGCTCGACACCGGCCAGGATTCCCACAAGACCTGCGCTGCCTCCACGGCCTTTGTCGATGGCGGCGGCAATGCCGGCACGCTGACGCTTTCGATCTCGACTGGCGACGCCCTGCCGCCCGATGCCTATCCGGCGATCATGTTCACCGTCGCGAACAAGGAGCTGCCGACCGGCAAGAAGATCGCCGCGACCTTCGGTGACCCCGGCGTCAAGGTTTCCGCGACCGTCTATTCCAATGATGCCGGCCGCCCGAGCTGGACCGTCGACAACCAGGCCAAGACCAGTCTCGCTTTGTTGCGGGCCATGCGCCAGGTCATCTCGCTCGACGTGACGTTCGGCAAGCAAGCCGTCGCCAGCATCCCTATGGACGGCTTCACCAAGGCCTACCGCAACCTCGGAACGTCCTGCGGCTTCCCGACCAAGGACGTCGCGCCCTGACATATCTGGCGCGGCTGGCAATTTTCCTCCCGCCTCGCTATCTCTGAGGGCGCGAGCGGCCGTTGCCGAACCTTTGCCGTCCCGGCAAAAACCTCTAAGCCTATCGTTCCGCCAGAATCGCCAACCTGAAGGCTCTCCATGCGCTGTCCCTATTGCCAGTCCGAAGATACGCAGGTGAAGGATTCGCGCCCCGCCGAGGATGGCGCGGCGATCCGCCGGCGGCGCGTCTGTCCCGATTGCGGTGGCCGTTTCACCACTTTCGAGCGCGTCCAGTTGCGCGACCTCGTGGTGGTGAAGAAGTCCGGCAGAAAGGTGCCGTTCGACCGCGACAAGCTCTTGCGTTCGGTGCAGATCGCGGTGCGCAAGCGCAATGTCGATCCCGAGCGCATCGACCGCGCCGTCACCGGCATCGTGCGCCAGCTCGAAAGCTCCGGCGAGACTGAAATCGCCTCGGGCGAGGTCGGCCGGCTCGTCATGGAAGCGCTGAAGTCGCTCGACGACGTCGCCTATGTCCGCTTCGCCTCGGTCTATCGCAATTTCCGTGAGGCCAAGGACTTCCATGACGTGCTGGGTGAGCTCAAAGGTGACGAACTCAAAGGCGACGAGCTGAAGAGCGAAGAGGACGCCGGCTGAGCATGGCAAGCCAAACGTCAGGGAAGGCCGATCAGCAGGCCCTCGATCGCCGCTTCATGGCCGCGGCGCTGAGGCTCTCGCGCAGAAATGCCGGCCGCACCTCGACCAACCCTTCCGTCGGCACCATAATCGTTCGCGACGATGGCGCCGGCCCGATGATCGTCGGCACCGGCGTCACCGCTGTTGGCGGCCGGCCGCATGCCGAGACCGAAGCGCTGGCTGAAGCCGGCGAGTTGGCGCGCGGTGCCACCGCCTATGTCACGCTGGAGCCCTGCGCCCACCATGGCCGCACCCCGCCTTGCGCCAACGCGCTGGTCAATGCCGGAGTGGCGCGGGTCGTCGGCGCCGCCAGCGATCCCGATCCGCGCGTCTCCGGCAAAGGCTATGCCATCCTGCGCGCCGCCGGCATCGAAGTGGTCGAAAAGGTGCTGGTCGAGGAAGCCGCCGAGCAGATGGCCGGCTATTTGATTCGATCCCTGAAAAAGCGTCCGGAAGTGACTCTGAAGCTTGCGCTTTCCAGCGACGGCAAGATCGGCAGGCATGGCGCCGGCCAGGTCGCGATCACCGGCGATATCGCCCGCCGCGAAGTCTATCTGATGCGCGCCGAAGCCGATGGCATACTGGTCGGCATCGGCACGGCGCTGGAGGATGATCCCGCGCTCACCGTGCGGCTGCCGGGGCTGGAGAACCGCTCGCCGGCACGCATCGTGCTCGACCGCCAGATCAGGCTGCCGGAAGCCTCGAAGCTGGTCTCCGGCACCGACCGGGTGCCGCTCTATGTCGCCGCGAGCCTGGAGGCCGACCCGCTGCGGCGGTCGGTGCTGGAGCGTGCCGGCGTGCGCTTCATCGGCACCGAAACCCATGAAGGCGGCGTGGCCTTGCCGGAACTGCTCGAGGATCTCGGCGCGCTCGGCATGGCCAGCGTTCTGGTCGAAGGCGGCGCCAAGGTGGCCAGCGCCTTCCTCGCCGAAGGACTGATCGACCGCATCGTGCTGTTCCAGGGACCGGAAGCGATCGGCGAGGGCGGCATTGTATCGCCCGTCGACGCCAACCATATCCCGGCAGGCTTCCGCAAATTGCGCGAGATGCGCTTCGGGGAAGATGTCTATGCGGAATGGATAAGGGACCTCTAGGGATCAGCATCGATGTTTACCGGAATTGTCACCGATATCGGCACCGTCGCGGCCGTCAAGCCGCTGAGCGAAGGTGTCGGCCTGCGCATCGACACTGCCTATGATCCCGCGACCATCGCCATTGGCGCCTCGATCTCTTGCGGCGGCGTCTGCCTGACGGTCACGGCTTTGCCCGACGATGGCTCGAACGCCCGCTGGTTCGAGGTCGAAGCCTGGGAAGAGGCACTGAGGTTGACCACGGCGTCGGGCTGGAAATCAGGCACCAGGGTCAATCTGGAGCGGGCGCTGAAGATCGGCGACGAGCTCGGCGGCCACATCGTCTCCGGCCATGTCGATGGCATGGCCGAAATCGTCGAACGCAAGGAAGAGGGCGATGCGGTGCGCTTTACGCTGGAGGCGCCGCGCGAACTGGCGAGATTCATCGCGCCAAAAGGCTCGGTCGCACTTGATGGCACCTCGCTTACCGTCAACAAGGTCGAGGGCACCCGTTTCGACGTGCTTTTGATCCATCATTCGCTGACCGTGACCACTTGGGGCGAGCGCAAGGTCGGCGACAAGGTCAACCTCGAGATCGACACCATGGCCCGCTACGCCGCGCGCCTAGTCGAGGCGGCGAAAGAGGGGCTTTGATGGCCGCAAGACTCACAATCGAACAGAAAAAGCGGCTTACGCGCGAAGCAATGGCCGATGTAGACGGGGGTCGTGTAGTGGATCACGAAGCTGTTCTCGTCTGGGCTGAAAGCCTCTGCAGCGAGTGCCCGCTACCGACGCCCAGCCCAAAGACGCGCTAGGCCAGGCTTCGCCTCCAGCAATCTTCCGCTTGCGATCAAACCGGCTTCGGCCTAAGTCACCGGCTACCCCCGGAGACATTTATGGCTGGCACATCCCAACACGGCAAAGCGTTCATTCGCCCGAAGAAGAAGGCCCACCTTCTGATCATCGAGGCGCGCTTTCATGACGACCTTGCCGACGCGCTGCTCGACGGCGCGACGACAGCACTCGACGAAGCCGGCGTGACCTATGACGTCGTCACCGTTCCCGGTTCGCTGGAAATTCCAGCAGTGATCACTTTTGCGCTCGACGGCATGGGCGAGGGCGGCAAGGACTATGATGGTTTTGTCGCGCTCGGCACCATCATCCGCGGCGACACTTATCATTTCGACATCGTCGCCAATGAATCGAGTCGCGCGCTGATGGATCTCTCGGTCCAGGAAGCGATTGCGATCGGCAACGGCATCCTGACCACCGAGAACGACGCGCAGGCCTGGACGCGCGCCAAGCGCTCGGAGGGTGACAAGGGCGGCTTTGCCGCGCGCGCGGCGCTGACCATGATCGCGCTCAAAGAGAAGCTGGGAGCGCAATCGTGAGCGAACCCGCTTCGCCCGGCCAGCCCGCGATACGCCACGCCAACAAGCGTGGCGCCGCCCGTCTGGCCGCCGTGCAGGCGCTTTACCAGATGGACGTGGCCGGCAGCGGCGTCTTCGAGATCACCGCCGAATACGAGGCGTTCCGGCTCGGCAAGGAAGTCGACGGCGCGCTTTATCGCGAGGCCGACGCGCAGTGGTTCCGCGCCATCCTGGCCGGCGTCGTCGAGAACCAGACGACCATCGATCCGATCATACGCCAGGCGCTGACGGAAGACTGGCCGCTGTCCAGACTCGATTCGACGTTGCGCGCCATCCTGCGCGCTGGCGTCTACGAACTGATGAAGCGCGACGACGTGCCGGTGGCCGTCATCGTTTCGGAATATGTCGACATCGCCAAGGCCTTCTACGAGGAAGACGAGCCGAAGCTGACCAACGCCGTGCTCGACCGTGTGTCGCGCCGGGTGCGGGGCGAGGGGCGCGGCAAGGACGCATTGTGACCGGCACCGTCGCCGGCGCAGCAAGGGAAGCGCGCCGCACGGCGATCATCCTGGCGACGTCGCAGGCGATTATCGGTTCGGCCGCGCCGATTGCCATTTCCATGGGCGGGCTGGCCGGGCAATATCTGCTTGGCCCCGATAAGTCGCTGGCAACGGCGCCAATCACCGGCTTCAACATCGGCGTGGCGCTCGGCGCGTTGCCGGCCGCGGCCATCATCCGCTGGCTTGGCCAGCGCGGCGGCTTCATGACCGGCACCATCGTGACCGCGCTTGGCGGCGTCATCTCCACGCTGGCACTGTTCCACGCCAGCTTCTGGCTGTTCGCTTTCGCGCTGCTGGTGATCGGCGTCGGCGGCGCCTTCGTCCAGCAGTTCCGCTTCGCCGCCGCCGATAATGCTCCGCCCGAATTCAAGGCGCGCGCCATTTCCTTCGTGCTGGCCGGCGGCGTCATCACCGCGATCCTCGGGCCGCAGATCGTCATCTTCACCCGCGAATTGCTGGCGCCGGTGATGTTTGCCGGCTCGTTCGTGGCCATTCCGGTTCTGGCGGCGGCCGGCGCCATCATCCTGTCATTCCTGCGCATCCCGGCCAAGGCTCCCGGCCACGCGCAAGTCGCGTCAAACGACGCCCGGCCGCTGTCCGAGATCGTCACCCGGCCGCGTTTCGTCGCGGCACTGTTTTGCGCCGTCGGCAGCTATGCGCTGATGAGTTTCGTCATGACCGGCGCGCCGCTGGCCATGGTCGGCTGCGGCCTGTCGACGGACGACGCCACGCTCGGCATTTCCTGGCATGTGATGGCGATGTTTGCGCCGAGCTTCTTCACCGGATCGCTGATCCATCGCTTCAGCGCCGAACGCATCGTCGCAACCGGCCTGGTCCTGCTCATCGGCTGCGCCGCTGTGGCATTGTCCGGCCTGCATTTGTGGCAGTTCTGGACGGCGCTGATCCTGCTTGGCCTCGGCTGGAATTTCGCCTTCATCGGCGCCACCTCCATGGTCGCCGACAGCTACCATCCGTCCGAAAAGAGCAAGGTGCAGGGCTTCCACGACTTCGTCCTGTTCGGCTCCGTCGCTTTCGCCTCGCTAATGTCGGGCGCCATCTACAATGCGTGGGGCTGGGAGATGCTGAACTGGCTGGTTTTCCCGGTCGTCGCCCTGTGTTTCGTCGCCCTTGGCGCGCTCAAACTGACCGGATCGCGCAAAGCCCGCGCCTGATCCGGTTCTATCTTTGGCTTGGCACGACCTGTCAGCATGGCGCCGACCGAATCGCGGCGACCGCACAAAATTATTGCGTCTGTACCCATTGTTATGAAACCGTGTGCCCCGACGGGGCGTTGAAGCCATGCTCATATGCGGCCACCGCATTTCGGTCCAAAGCAAGGGGTTTTCACAATGTTTTCAGTCAAGATTCTGGCCGGCGCGGCGTTGGCGCTCGGCATCACGGCCGCCTCCGCCAATGCCCAGGTGGTCGTCTCCTCGAAGATCGACACCGAGGGCGGCGTGCTCGGCAACATCATCCAGCTTGTGCTCAACGCCAACAACATCAAGACCACCGACCGCATCCAGCTCGGCGGCACGCCGGTGGTACGCAAGGCGATCACCGCCGGCGAGATCGACATCTATCCCGAGTACACCGGCAATGCCGCTTTCTTCTTCGAGAAGGCCGACGATCCGGTCTGGAAGGATGCCGCCAAGGCCTATGAGACCGCCAAGAAGCTCGACTATGACGCCAACAAGATCGTCTGGCTGTCGCCGTCACCGGCCAACAACACCTGGGCGATCGCGCTGCGCAAGGAGGTTGCCGAGACCAACAAGCTGGCGACCCTGACCGACTTCGGCAAATACGTCGCCGGCGGCGGCACGGTGGTTTTGGCGGCGTCGGCTGAGTTCGTCAATTCGGCGGCAGCCCTGCCGGCGTTCCAGACCACTTACGGCTTCACGCTGAAGCCGGAGCAGTTGATCACGCTTTCGGGCGGCGACACCGCCGCGACAATCGGTGCTGCCGCCAACCAGACCAACGGCGCCAACGCCGCCATGGTCTACGGCACCGACGGCGGCATCGCGCCGTCCGGCCTGGTCGTGCTCGCCGACGACAAGGGCGTGCAGCCGGTCTACCAGCCGGCGCCGATCATCCGCGAAGCGGTGCTGAAAGAGCATCCGGAGATCGAGACGCTGTTGAAGCCGGTGTTCGCCAAGCTCGACCTCGTCACGCTGCAGGAACTCAACGGCCGCGTCCAGGTCGGCGGCGAGCCGGTCAAGGGTGTCGCCGAGGACTTTTTGAAGAAGAACGGGTTTTTGAAGTAGTCAGCGCATAGCTGATCGTGACGCTGGTGCGAGACACCCCTCTCTGGAAGCTGCTGATCTCCCCCCTTGCGGGGGAGATGTCCGGCAGGACAGAGGGGGGTGCTGTCCCGCCGACCTCACAACCGGTAGCAGGTGCGTGCCTCGACAGGGTTGCTTCCGAACAGGCCGACGCTCGAAAGCTGACGATCCTTCACACCCCCCTCTGGCCTGCCGGCCATCTCCCCCTCAAGGGGGGAGATCGGACTTCGCGTCGGCTTGCGCCGATCAACAGCGTAGTCTGCGCAACGTGGAAAATCGCTCCTCATGAGGGGAATCCATGACCCTGCGTTTCGACAAGCTCGGCATGGTTATCGCGGCGATCGTTGCCTATGCGGCGTTTCTGGCTCCGTTCGCCACCTTCCGCGCCAATCGTATCGTTCCCGGTCAGGCGCGCTCGATCCTGGAGGCGCTGCCGGCCACAGTCGGGCCGCTACTGCTGGCGATCGTCGTCGTGGCCGCTATTGTTGCCTTGCTGAAAACCCCGCTTGTCCTGCGCCTGGCCGCAAGCGTCGTGGCGCTCGCCGCCCTTGCCATCCTGATCGGTGTCGCCGGCACCTTCCTGATGCCGGCCGGCAACACCTTCGCCCGCATCTCGCCGGCTTCCGGGTTCTGGCTGTTGATCTTTGCCTTCACATTGTTGCTCGCCGACGTGCTGACCAGGCTCAACCTGTCGCCACCGGCCCGCGTCGGCGTGCTCGTCGTCGCGGCGCTGGCCATCGGCTTGTTGCTGATATCGGGACAGTGGGACAGCCTGTCGATCCTCAAGGAATATGCAAACCGCGCCGATAGTTTCTGGGCCGAAGGCTCCAAGCACATCACACTGGCGCTGGGGTCGCTGGCGGCGGCGGTGATCGTCGGCCTGCCGCTCGGCATTCTATGCCATCGCGTCGAACGGTTGCGCGCCGGTGTGCTCAACGTGCTCAACATCGTCCAGACCATACCCTCGATCGCGCTGTTCGGCCTGCTGATCGCGCCGCTCGGCTGGGTCGCCACACATGTTCCGGGTGCCGCAGCGCTCGGTATCAGAGGCATCGGCACCGCGCCCGCCTTCGTTGCCTTGTTCCTCTATTCGCTGCTGCCGGTGGTGGCCAACACCGTGGTCGGGCTTGCCGGCGTACCCTGCGCGGCCAATGATGCAGCGCGCGGCATGGGCATGACCGATGGCCAGCGCCTGTTCGGCGTCGAGTTTCCGTTGGCCTTTCCGGTGATCCTCACCGGCATCCGCATCGTGCTGGTGCAGAACATCGGCCTGGCCACCATCGCAGCACTGATCGGCGGCGGCGGCTTTGGCGTCTTCGTGTTCCAGGGAGTTGGCCAGACGGCGATGGACCTGGTGCTGCTTGGCGCCGTGCCGACGGTGGCGTTGGCCTTCGCCGCGGCCATCATCCTCGACGCAGTGATCGAAATGACCGCCACCAGGCGCAGGGTTGAAACGGCATGATCGAGATCGAAGGCATTACCAAGCGCTATGACGCGACGACCGTGGTCAACGACGTGTCCATGGTCGTCGAGCCGCGCACGGTTTGCGTCATTGTCGGTACCTCCGGTTCCGGCAAGACGACGCTGCTGCGAATGATCAACCGGCTGGCCGAGCCGACCGCCGGCGCCATCAAGCTCGACGGCAACGACAACCGCTCGCTGCCCGGCTACGAACTGCGCCGCAGCATCGGCTACGCCATCCAGGGCCACGGCCTGTTCCCGCACCGCACCGTTGCGCAGAACATCGCCACCGTGCCGGTCCTGCTGGGCTGGGACAAGGACCGCATCAAGGCCCGCGTCGATGAGTTGATGACACTCTACCAGCTCGACCCCGAGGCTTATGGCCCGCGCTACCCGCACGAACTGTCCGGCGGGCAACAGCAGCGTGTCGGCGTCGCCCGCGCGCTCGCCGCCGAGCCCAATGTGCTTCTGATGGACGAGCCGTTCGGCGCACTCGACCCGATCATCCGCACCAAGGCGCAGGAGGACCTGCTGGCAATCCAGAAGCGCTTCGGTACCACCATCATCCTCGTCACCCACGACATGGAGGAGGCGGTCCATATGGGCGACAAGATCGCCGTCATGGATGCCGGAAAGCTGGTGCAATACGCCAAGCCGGAAGAGATCCTGGCGCGGCCGGCGAACGCCTTCGTCGAAACCCTGGTCGGCGCCAGCGAAAAGCCGTTCCGGCTCTTGTCGCTCGGCCGCGTGCGCGAGGCCGTGGAAAAGGGGTCTGCCGAAGGCGAGGCGATCCCAGGCGACGCCAGCCAGCGCGACGCGCTGGCCGAGCTTCTGTGGTCGGGCCGGCCGGCGCTGCCGGTCAAGGGCGAAGATGGCAAGCTGCTCGGCCGCGTCACCGTCGACGGGCTGGTGAAGCGCGCGGCGAGGCCGGCATGAAAGGGGCCGGTCTAAAAGCCTGGCTGCCTTCGCTGCTCAGGCTTGCCCTGGTGGTGCTTCTCATAGCCTTCGTCACCAATCCCGGCTGGTTCGAGCCGCTGTTGAAGCCGCTGACCGAAAACAATGCGCCGGCGATCTACAATCAGGGCAGCCTGCTGACGCTGACCCTGCTGCACCTCAGGACCGTGCTGATCGCTACCGTCGCCGCAACCATCGTTGCCGTGGCGCTTGCCATCCTGGTGACCAGGCCGGCGGGCGCCGAATTCCTGCCGCTGTCGCGCAGCTTGGTCAATATCGGCCAGACCTTTCCGCCGGTGGCGGTGCTGGCGCTGGCGGTGCCCGCCGTCGGTTTCGGCGAGAAGCCGACGCTGATTGCGCTGTTTCTCTACGGCCTGCTGCCGATCTTCGAGAACGCGCTGACCGGCCTCACGACGCTGCAGGGCAACATCATGGAGGCCGCGCGCGGCGCCGGCATGACTGGCTGGCAAAGGCTGATCAAGGTTGAATTGCCGCTGAGTGCGCCGATCATTCTGGGCGGCATAAGGCTGTCGGTGGTGATCAGCCTGGCCACGGCGACGATCGGTTCGACGGTTGCCGCCAAGACGCTGGGCGAGGTGATCATCGCCGGCCTGCTGTCCAACAATCTCGCCTTCGTCCTGCAAGGCGGCCTGATCGTCGCGGCGCTGGCGGTGCTGATCTATGACGGACTGTCCGCCATCGAGCGCTACACCGCGCGCAAGATGGGGCAGGAGACTGGCGACTGACCTTCGCTGGACTGCGGGCAAAGCATTGACTGACGCTGCGTCATTTCAACCGATCTAATAGCAAGGCATCGGCCACGGGAATGTTCTGGCCTAAACCTTTTGGCTGAAAGCGGGGCAAAAACCGAACAATATCTTGACGTTCCGAGCCCTGTTTCGCATACACCGCTGCGAAGGACGGATTCCGCCTAGGCTTTATCCGCTCCCCGCACCAACGGCCCAGGGAGGGGTTCTTTTGGGCCATCAATCGAGGAAAATTCGGCAATGACCATCATTTCTGCCGTCATCGCCTGCGGCTTGCTTTCAATCCTTTACGCCATCTGGGCGACACGATCGGTTCTTGCAGCCGATCAGGGCAATGCACGCATGCAGGAAATCTCCGCCGCCATCCGCGAAGGCGCGCAGGCCTATC
The DNA here is from genome assembly GCF_040321555.1 of Mesorhizobium sp. M0317. Lineage (NCBI taxonomy): Bacteria > Pseudomonadati > Pseudomonadota > Alphaproteobacteria > Hyphomicrobiales > Phyllobacteriaceae > Mesorhizobium > Mesorhizobium sp. M0317. The sequence continues at coordinate 55,692 of NZ_JAMYRV010000001.1, forward strand.
TGGCGCGCCAGTACACCACCATCGCCATCGTCGGCGTGGTCGTGCTCGTGCTCGCCTGGTGGCTGCTTTCGATCACCGCCGCGGTCGGCTTCCTGATCGGCGCCGTGCTTTCGGGCGCCGCCGGTTTCATCGGCATGCACGTCTCGGTGCGCGCCAATGTGCGCACCGCGCAGGCGGCGTCCAACAGCCTCGCCGCCGGTCTCGACATCGCCTTCAAGTCGGGCGCCATCACCGGTATGCTGGTGGCCGGCCTCGCGCTGCTCGGCGTGTCGATTTACTACTATATCCTGACCGGCCCGATGGGCCTGCAGCCCAATGACCGCACCGTTATCGATGCGCTGGTTTCGCTCGGGTTCGGCGCATCGCTGATCTCGATCTTCGCCCGTCTGGGCGGCGGCATCTTCACCAAGGGCGCCGACGTCGGCGGCGATCTCGTAGGCAAGGTCGAAGCCGGTATTCCCGAAGACGATCCGCGCAACCCGGCCACCATCGCCGACAATGTCGGCGACAATGTCGGTGACTGCGCCGGCATGGCCGCCGACCTCTTCGAGACCTATGCGGTGACCGTCGTTGCCACCATGGTGCTGGCCGCCATCTTCTTCGGCGGAACCGCCGCTCTGGGTGCGGCGATGCTCTATCCGCTCGCTATCTGCGGTGCCTGCATCCTGACCTCGATCGTCGGCACCTTCTTCGTCAAGCTCGGTTCCAACGGCTCGATCATGGGCGCCCTCTACAAAGGCCTGATCGTCACCGGCCTGCTGTCGATCGTCGGTCTCGGCGTCGCTACCTCGGCAACCGTCGGCTGGGGCGAGATCGGCACCGTCGCCGGCATGACCATCATCGGCAAGAACCTGTTCATCTGCGGCCTGATCGGTCTCGTTGTGACCGGTCTCATCGTGGTGATCACCGAATACTATACCGGCACCAACAAGCGCCCGGTGAACTCCATCGCCCAGGCCTCGGTGACCGGTCACGGCACCAACGTCATCCAGGGACTTGCGGTGTCGCTCGAATCGACCGCACTGCCGGCAATCGTCATCGTCGGCGGCATCATTTCGACCTACCAGCTCGCCGGCCTGTTCGGCACGGCGATCGCGGTCACCACCATGCTCGGCCTTGCCGGCATGATCGTCGCCCTCGACGCCTTCGGCCCGGTCACCGACAATGCCGGCGGCATTGCCGAAATGGCCGGCCTGCCCAAGGAAGTGCGCCACTCCACCGACGCGCTCGACGCGGTCGGCAACACCACCAAGGCGGTGACCAAGGGCTATGCCATCGGTTCGGCCGGTCTTGGCGCGCTGGTGCTGTTTGCGGCCTATTCGAACGATTTGAAGTTCTTTGCCGCCAATGGCGACAAATATCCATACTTCCAGGGCATGGGCGATGTCTCCTTCGACCTCTCCAATCCCTATGTTGTCGCCGGCCTGATCTTTGGCGGCCTGATCCCGTACCTGTTCGGCGGCATCGCCATGACGGCGGTCGGCCGCGCGGCGGGCGCCATCGTCGAGGAGGTGCGCAAGCAGTTCCGCGAGGACCCGGGCATCATGGCCGGCACCTCCAAGCCGAACTATGCCCGCGCCGTCGACCTTCTGACCAAGGCGGCGATCCGGGAAATGATCATCCCCTCGCTGCTGCCGGTGCTGGCGCCGCTCGTCGTCTATTTCGGCGTGCAGCTGATCTCGGGCTCCAAGGCGTCCGCCTTTGCGGCGCTCGGCGCCTCGTTGCTCGGCGTCATCGTCAACGGCCTGTTCGTCGCCATCTCGATGACTTCGGGCGGCGGCGCCTGGGACAATGCCAAGAAGTCGTTCGAGGACGGTTTTGTCGACAAGGACGGCGTCAAGCACCTCAAGGGGTCCGAAGCGCACAAGGCTTCGGTCACCGGCGACACGGTTGGCGATCCCTACAAGGACACCGCCGGCCCGGCGGTCAACCCGGCAATCAAGATCACCAACATCGTGGCGCTTCTGCTGCTGGCCGTGCTCGCGCACGGCTAAGGCAACGCCACTGCTTCAGGAACAAACCCGCGGGAGCGATCCCGCGGGTTTTTGTTTGAGATTTACGCTGGTGGCAGTCAACCCTCATCCGGCTCGGTCCCGGCATGGCCGCGCTTGCTGTAGCGATCCAGCAATTCGCTCACGCCAGGTTCGCGCTCAGGCATCGGCGCCAGGCCACGCAGGCGCCGCAGCTTGGCAAGGAAGGCGCCTCGCTTATACTTGCGGCGGAAGGCGCGGGCGCGGGGATGGATGCCAAGAGCCGCCATCAGCCTGCGCCTGAGATAACTCGATGCCGCCAGGCGAATGGGTTCGCCCGCGCAGCCAAGGATTTTCACGCGCAAGGCGTCCGGCGTCTGCATGGCATCCAGAAGATCCTTCTGTTCCTGCGCATTGTCGCCGAGATAGGAACCCTTGCGTATGCCGGAATGAAGCTTGATCACCGTGAGGTGCGGCATCGTCGCGATCACCGCGCCCTTTCGCCATGCCCGAAACAGCCAGTCCTGCGAGCTTTCGCAAAAGCACTGGCTGGCGGGTCGCCAAGGTCCGAGCAGGCTGAACGAAGCGCGGCGAAACATGTGTGCCGAGCCAAATCCTTCCGTCGTGACGGGGTCGTAAAAACCATCCTTGCCGATCCCGAAGATCGAATTGACAGGATTGCCGGCCGCCGACGGCGGCTGGATGACGGCGCCGCGCGCCAGCACCACGTCGGCGCCTGTGGCGTCGATCCAGCCGGTCATCGCCGCCAAATGGTCGGGAAACCACAGATCGTCGTGGTTGAGCAAGGCGACGAAGCGGCCACGGGCCCTGGCAAAGCCGATGTTATTGGGACCGGACTGTTCGCCGAAATTGACGGGAAGATCGATGTAGACGATGCGGGTATCGTGAAATTCGGCGACAACGGCCGCCGTATCCGGCCTGCAATCGTCGCCGATGACCAAGGCTTCCCAGCCTTGCAACGTCTGGCGCATGACGCTGGTCAATGCCTGCCGCAGTGCTGCCGGCCGGTTGTGCGTCGCGATCACGATCGAAACCAGCGGTTCGCCGCCGGCCCGATCGCGCTGCGCCGATGCTTCCACGCTACACCAGTCTGTAGGGAATGTGGTCGGTGTCTGGCGGCAGGCGCCAATGGTCGGGCTGATCGTAGGCATAGGCCTTGTCGACGAGGTTGAGCAGCACCGCCGTCTCCGCTCCGAGCGAAACAACACCGTGCCATATTCCGGGTGGAATGATGACGACCGCCGGGCGCAACGGGCCGATAATCTTGTGCCAGACGGCGCCGAAGGTCGGCGAGGCCTTGCGTCCGTCAAACAGCGAAATGCGAACGCTGCCGACGCAGCAGAACAGCCGGTCGGTCGTCACCGCATGGGCATGCCAGCCCGTCACCGCGCCGGGATACAAGGTGCGTTGGAAGACCTGGCCGACCGGCTCCGAATCGAGCTCCCACTCCTCGCGAAAGATCTCGGTCAGATAGCCGGTGGAGGTTGCGACCGGCCTGATCTCCTTGACCCTCACGCCATCGATCGTCACCGGCTCGATGGGCATCCAGTCAGGCGTGACCACTTGGCTGTCAGCCGTTCCGGTCGCCATCCAGCCTGTCGGTTTTGTCCGGGTTTTTTCCGGCACGGATGCTCCTCCCAATTCAGCGTGATGCGCCATTGGCCAGCACGGTCTGATACGAATTTGACCTGTCGCTGGCAAGTACGCGTCAAGGTTTGCTGATAGGTTTCGACCTCACGGCACTTGATGTTTCCGACGGAATCGGAGGGCCGCATTGCCCAAAACATCGTTCCATCCTACCCAAGCCCGGACCGTCCGCCTGCTTTAATACCCCGGCCATTGGCCAGGACATTGCAATAAGCGCGGTGTCGGGCTCGCCTCTGCGGCGATTTTGGCCAGGGAAACGACATTCGGGCAGGGAAAAGACATGGACATTTTCTTGATGGCGGCTTCGCTTGCGCTGGCTGGAATTATTGCCGGCATCTACGTCTCGGGCGTAATCCACGATTTTCGCATCGATGATCTTACCGCCGGCCAGTACATGGCCATGCATCAGATGCGCGACCGGACGTTTACTCGGGTGATGCCGTTCGTCAGGCTGACGACGCTGGTGCTGATCGCGGCGATGGCGATGTTTGCGGTCGATGCCGGCCTGCCGCGCATCCTGACCATCGTCGCCGCGGCGCTGGTGGTGATCGACATTGGCTTCACCGTCAGCCGTCAGGTGCCGCTCAACAAACAGGTGCAGAGCTGGACGCCGGTGACCATCCCCGATGATTGGGCGCAGACGCGCGACAGCTGGGCGGCCAACCACAATTTGCGCCTTGTGCTTGGACTGGCCGAATACGCCTGCCTGTTTGCCGCGGTCATCCTGACGCTCAGCCGGTGATTCAGTTTTTACGGAACGCCGCGGCATGGGTCGGCACTTCTGCCGGCCGCCGCCGTTGAAAACAGGAGTATTGCCATGCTGCATCACGCTTCATTCAACGCCCGCGATCCGCAGGCCGTCGCCAGCGTCCTTGCCGAAATGCTTGTCGCCACCGCGGTTCGTGCGCCGTCGCCGCCATTTCCTGAGGGCGCATGGTTTGTCTGCCTCGGCGACCATTTCGGCTCGCTGATCGAAATCCTGCCGTGCGGCACGGTTCTGGACCAGCAAGCGCCGCTCGGCATCGGCTTCGACCCGAACATGCGCCTGCGCTCCGGCTCGCATGTGCTGCTCAGCACGCCCAATTCGACCGAAACCATCCAGGGCATTGCCGCCCGCATGGGCTGGCATAGCGAGCTGATCGATGCCCGCCTGTTCAAGGTGCTCAAGGTCTGGGTCGAGGACGAAACCCTGGTCGAATTCCTGACGCCCGTGGTCGCACCGCTGTACCGCGCGACATTCGCCTGGGGCGGCATGGCGACACTCGACGCCAAGCTGCGCGAGCTGGAGAGCCAGATGGCGGCAGCGCTTGCCGCCAAGGCGGCGAACCAGTCGGGCCGCAAGGATGAGCAACTGGCCGATACGATGAGTCCGTGAGCCCCGACGCCTTCCGATGAGAGCTCCTGGACGGCCGCCGAGGTCAACCGTCGCCGGTGTTGTCGCCGGCTTCCGCCTTCAGCCAGTTGATGAACGATCTGGCAGGCTCCCAGGCGGAGATGGACGGGTGGACGACGACGTAGTGGTTCCAGTTCGTCGGTATGTCCGTCGTCAGGAGGCGGACGAGCCTGCCGGTGCGCAAATCGCTCTCGACCAGCGACTTCCTCGCGATGGCGACGCCCAGTCCGCTGGCCGCCGCTTCGACCGCCAGCAAGGTGCCGTTCAGATTCATGCCGTCGCCAACCGTATCCAGCGGCAGATTGTTTCTCTCGAACCAGTGGCGCCAATTGGCGCCGCTCTCGTCATTTTCGGCCGTCGTGTCGAGGATGCGAAACAGTCGCAGCACATCGTGCTGGTCTCTGACCGGGCCGTTGGCGGCGAGATAGTCGGGACTGACGACAGGAAAGATCGCATCTGCCATCAGCCATTCGGTCTCGACGGCCGGATAGTGTCCGCCGCCGAACCGCAATGCGATGTCGACTGTTCGCTGCGAAAGGTCGACGACTGCAAGATCCGCATTGATGTCGATCTCTGTTTCGGGATGCTTTTTGCGAAACCTGTGCAGACGCGGGGCCAGCCAGCGCACGGCATGCGAAGGAATGGCGGTGACCCTCAGCCTCGTGCGCTCGTTGCGCGCGACACTCGCGATCGTGCTCTGGATTTCCAGCAGTGCGCGTCGCACGCCCGCGGACAATCGTTCGCCTTCAAGCGTTAGTTCGACGCGGCGGACATGGCGGGTGAACAGAAGCACGCCGAGATCGGCTTCGAGATCGGCGATGCGGTGGCTGAGCGCGCTTGGCGTAACATTCAGCTCATCGCCGGCGCGCTTGAAGCTGCCCAGCCGGGCAATGACCTCGAAAGCACGAATGGATTCCAGTTGTGGAAGCCGTCTTGTCATTTGCCGTTACCCGATCCTGCCCATGGGTTCCTTAGCATGAATGAACAAAGCTCATCCATAGCTTCGTAAATAGTCTTTTGTCCAAGTGCGCAAATCATTGTAGCCATCCAGTGCCCCCCGATTGCCGCCGTCGGATGAGAGGCCGTTCATGGAACGAGCCTCGACTACGAACGACAGTGAAATGAAGACAATCGCTTGGGAGTACCCCATGACTATTCGACCCCCCGAGTTTGCGCATGCGCGCTTTTCGACCGCAATGTGGCCGCGAGCGGAATGGCGAAACGTCTATTGCGACCTGTTGCGCCGGATGGTGACCGACATGGATTTTAACGTCACGGAGGAAAAGCTCTCCATCGACGCGACCATCCTGCGGCTGCCGGGCGTCGGCATTGCCGATTCGAGGACCACCGCCTTCCGCACCATCCGTTCCCGCGCCATGGCCAAGGGGACCGATGACTACATTTTCTTCATGTGTCTGGAGGGCGCTGCCGCCTTCTCGCATCTCGGTCGCGAGGCCAGCATCGAGGCCGGCCAGGCAATCCTTCTGTCCTCCTCTGATCCGCATGTGATCGAGCGGGCGATGTCGCATCATCTCTTCATCACCATCCCCAAGGCAGCGCTCGGGCCCATGGCTGCGAATGCGGATGCCGCCCTGATGACGCCGATGTCATGCGTGGGCGAAAAGTTCTTGCTGCTGACCAGCTATGTCCGTCTGCTGATGCAGGAGCCGAACCTGGCCGCGTCCGAATTGCGCTGGCTTGCCGCCAAGCACATACAGGACCTTGTCGCGGTCGTGGTCGGGGCAACGCAGGACGCCACTGAGGTCGCCGCAGGCCGCGGCATACGCGCCGCGCGGCTGCGCGCCATCAAAGCCGATATCGAAAGCAATCTGGCTTCCGGCGATGTCGGGTCCGACGCGCTGGCCGGGCGCCACCACGTCAGCGCGCGCTATATCAGAAAGCTGTTCGAGGGTGAGGGTACCTCGCTGTCGCAGTTCGTGCTTGGCCGGCGGCTGGCGCTGGTTTGCAGCAAGCTATCCGACCTGCGCCTGGCACACCGCACCATCGGCGCCATCGCCTTCGACGCCGGCTTCGGCGATCTCTCGACCTTCAACCACGCCTTCCGCCGGCATTTCGGCATGACGCCTTCGGAAGCGCGGCAGAGTGCGGCTGTGCACCGCGCCTCGCTGGAGCCCGGCGGCCGAACAGGCCACGCGCGGCAAAGCGCGACGGGTGTTGCGGCCGCATGACCTCAAAACAAAAGCCCGCAGGATCGCTCCCGCGGGCTTTTGGTCGCCTGAGATGGTGTCGCTTCGGGGGAAGCAAAAATCTGAGGAAGGTGGTCGCTTCTTAGGCGCCGCCGCCAGGAATGGGGGGCGCCAGCTTGCTGGCGCCTTTGATGATCTGGCTGAGGAAGTTCTGGTCCTTGCCGCCGGTCGGCGTGGTGCGCGAGATGAAGTCGAAAATCTTGCCGTCCTTCAGACCGTAATTGGCAATCTGGGTGACGCGCCCGTCCTCGCCAAAATAGACCGCGAGCACTTTCTGGTCGACCAGGCGCGGCTTGTCGAAAGCGACATAGCGCTTGCGCGTCTGCGAAATGTAATAGAACGCCTCATTGTCGAAGGTCGCTTTCGTCGATGGCGTACCGAGCGCCAGAAGCACCTGTTCGCGGCTGGAGCCCACCGGCACCGAATCGACCGCCTGCTGGTCGATAACATAGCCCTGCGTCAGCGTCTCGCTAGGGTTAAGGTCGCCGAACATCTTGGACGAATTGCAGCCCGACAGCGCGGAAGCCACCAGCACCAGCGAAACCGCGGCGGTGGCCCCAGGCAGAAAAGTCGACTTGAATTTCAGCGCGCGCAACAACAACTCCATTAGCTGGCCGCAACTTGCGCTGGGCGGCAAAACCGGTAAACCAGCTTGCTTGCCGATGCAACAAGGCCCATTCAAACAATCGGTCCCCAGGAGACCACCCTCAATGTTCCAGCGCCTTTTTGGCCGCGAACGCAACGCCAACCGCGCTATCACCGAGGCGCTTTACGCACAAATCGTGGCGGCGGCGCGGCAGACCGTGTTTTATTCCCACTGGAATGTGCCGGATACGCCGCTCGGCCGTTTCGAGATGCTGTCGCTGCATATGTTCCTGTTTCAGCACCGGCTCCGCGGCGAAGAGGGCGTCGCGCATGAGGTCGCGCAGGTGCTGATCGACGAGTTCTTTCTCGATGTCGAGCATTCGCTGCGGGAACTGGGCGTTGGCGATGTCGGCGTGCCCAAGCGCATGAAGAGGCTGGCCAAAATGTTCTACGGCCGTACCGCCGCCTATGACGACGCGCTGGAACGCAGCGACCGCGACGCGCTTGCTGCCGCCCTGGCGCGCAATGTCAGACCCGATGCCGGCGCCTGGCCGCAAGCCCTGCCGCTGGCTTCCTATGTAATCGATGCCGCAAGGCAGCTTGAAGCACAGCCGTCCGAATCGATCGTTTCCGGTGCCGTGGCGTTTCCGGTCGCGAAAGCGGAGTGAGGAGGGGAGACCAAGATGAAACATGTGGACACGCCTAGCCCGGTCTCATTCGCGGCCAATGTCGGCCGCCTGCCGCACAAAGGTTTGCAGGTGGTGATCGACGCCGACGCCGCGCAGCGCGCAATGCTTGCGCGCGAGCACGAGCTGCTTTCGGTCGAAAACTACCGTGCTGAGCTTTTGGTGGCGCCGTGGAAGCGCAATGGCGTCAAGGTCAGCGGCCGCGTCGAGGCTGATATCACCCAGGCCTGCATCGTCACCCTTGAGCCGGTCGCGGCCCATATCGACGAAGAGGTCGAGGCGCTGTTCCTGCCCGAACAATCCAAACTCGGACGGCAAGGTTTCGAAGGCGGTGGCGAAATCCTGCTCGACGCCGAAGGGCCGGACAGCCCGGAAACTTTCTCCGGCGACACGATCGACGTCGGCGCGCTCGCCGAACAGTTCTTCGGGCTGGCGATCGATCCCTATCCGCGCAAGGCAGGCGCCTCGCTCGATGCCGCCGGCCCGAACGAGCCCGTCGAGAATGAATTCCAGCAAAAGCTGCGATCCTTGCTTGGAAAATCCTAAAACACGAAGCGATCGGAGAAAAGCCGGTTGTGCGGCAGCCCAAAACCGCTATTTTCGCCGAACCTTCGCGAGCCCGCGAATTTCGCGAGTTTCGTATTTCTTTCGCGGGCCATGTGCCCTGGCCCAAGCTAGTGAGATAAAGACCGCGTGATCAGGATTTCCATCGATGCCATGGGTGGCGATCACGGGCCAAACGTGGTCATCCCGGCACTCATGACGGTCGCCGTCAGGCGTCCCGACATCCGCTTCGTCATCTATGGGCGCGAGGAATTGGTGCGCCCCGAACTCGCCAAATTCCCCAAACTGGCCGAGGTCAGCGAGTTCCACCATTGCGAAGTCGCGGTCAGGATGGATGACAAGCCGAGCCAGGCGCTGCGCCACGGCCGCTGGAAGTCGTCGATGTGGAAGGCTGTCGAAGCAGTCAAGAGTGGCAGCGCGCAGGCCTGCATTTCGGCCGGCAATACCGGCGCGCTGATGGCGATGTCGAAATTCTGCCTGCGCACGATGGCGACCATCGACCGTCCGGCGATCGCGGCGATCTGGCCGACGATGCGCGGCGAGAGCGTGGTGCTGGATGTCGGCGCCACCATCGGCGCCGATGCGCACCAGCTGATCGACTTTGCCATTCTCGGCACCGGCATGGCGCGCTCGGTGTTCGGCATCGACCGGCCGAAAGTCGGCCTGCTCAATGTCGGCGTCGAGGAGATCAAGGGACAGGAAGAGGTCAAGGAAGCCGGGCGCATGCTGCGCGAGGCCAACATGGCCTCGATGAATTATCATGGCTTCGTCGAGGGTGACGACATCGGCAAGGGCACGGTCGACGTGGTCGTCACCGAGGGCTTTGCCGGCAACATCGCGCTCAAGACGGCAGAAGGCACTGTGCGCCAGATCTCAGGCTATCTGCGCGCCGCGATGAACCGCACGCTGATGGCCAGGATCGGCTATGTCTTCGCCAAGGGCGCTTTTGACCGCCTGCGCGAAAAGCTCGATCCAGGCCGCTCCAATGGCGGTGTTTTCCTGGGTCTGAACGGCATCGTGGTAAAGAGCCATGGCGGCGCCGATTCGGACGGTTTCGCGGCGGCCATCGAGCTTGGCTACGACATGGTGCGCAACAATCTGATCGACCGCATCGAGGCCGATCTCGACCTGTTCCATGCGCGCAACCCGCATGCCCAGGCAAGCAGGAAATCCGACGCCACCGTCGACGAAAAGGAATAGGAAAGAGCTTTGATCAGATCAGTCGTGCGCGGCACCGGTGCTGCGCTGCCCCGCCGCATCATGAAGAATGCCGATTTCGAAGGCATGGTCGAGACCTCGGACGAGTGGATCGCCCAGCGAACCGGCATCCGCCAGCGCCATATCGCCGCCGATGACGAGACGACGGCATCCCTGGGCGAGGCGGCGGCGCGCGCAGCGCTCGACAATGCTGGTCTTTCGCCTGCCGACATCGACCTGATCGTGCTGGCGACCTCGACGCCCAACAACACCTTTCCGGCGACCGCCGTCGAGATCCAGAACCGGCTCGGCATGCATCACGGCTTTGCCTTCGACCTGCAGGCGGTGTGCTCGGGCTTCGTCTATGCGGTGACCACCGCCGACCTCTACATCAGAGGCGGCCTCGCCAAGCGCGTGCTGGTGATCGGCGCGGAGACCTTTTCGCGCATCCTCGACTGGAGCGACCGCTCGACCTGCGTCTTGTTCGGCGACGGCGCCGGCGCGCTGGTGCTGGAAGCGGATGAGGGCACCGGCGGCATTGCCGACCGTGGCGTGCTGGCGATGAGCCTGCGCTCCGACGGCGCCCACAAGGACAAGCTTTTCGTCGATGGCGGTCCCTCGACCACCGGCACGGTCGGCCATCTCAGGATGGAAGGCCGCGAAGTGTTCAAGCACGCCGTCGGCATGATCACCGATGTCATCGAGGCGACGTTTTCGCAGGCCGGCATAACCGCCGACGACCTCGACTGGTTCGTGCCGCATCAGGCCAATAAACGCATTATTGACGCTTCGGCCAAGAAGCTCGGGATTGCTGAGCAAAAGGTGGTGGTCACCGTCGATTTGCACGGTAACACCTCGGCTGCTTCCGTGCCGCTGGCGCTTTCGGTGGCCCTCGCCGACGGTCGCATCAAGAAGGGTGATCTCGTGCTCCTGGAAGCGATGGGCGGAGGCTTCACCTGGGGCGCGGTTCTCGTTCGCTGGTAAGTGCCGAACGGTCCGGTTTCGGTCCTTGACCTTGCCGGATCAATTACTTAGGCTCTGCCTTTACCTGTATCGATTTATGTTTTTTGAACTGATGGGACGGTCGCATGGGGGGAAAGACACTTACGCGCGCCGACCTTGCCGAAGCTGTTTACCGTAAGGTCGGCTTGTCACGCACTGAATCGGCAGAACTCGTCGAAGCGGTGCTGGACGAAATCTGTGAAGCCATCGTACGCGGCGAGACGGTGAAGCTGTCGTCCTTCGCCACCTTCCACGTCCGTTCCAAGAACGAACGCATCGGCCGCAATCCCAAGACCGGCGAGGAAGTGCCGATCCTGCCGCGCCGGGTGATGACCTTCAAGTCGTCGAACGTGCTGAAAAGCCGTATCCTGCGCTCGCACCAGAACAGCAAGGCCAAGGGCGGCAAATAGGTTCTGCCGCAGGCTTCGGTTGAAAACGCCGGGCCGTTTTGACGCCGGGCTTGAATATTGTTTCATAAACCGCTGAAATGATACCCGATTCGGCAGACTGGGCCGGATCGCCGTCCAGCGTGAGGATTTCGCCCATGGACAAGAGCCCCGACGCTTTCCGCACCATCAGCGAGGTCGCGGAGGATCTCGATCTGCCGCAGCACGTGCTGCGCTTCTGGGAAACCCGTTTCAACCAGATCAAGCCGATGAAGCGCGGCGGCGGCCGCCGCTACTACCGGCCACAGGATGTCGAACTGATCAAGGGCATCCGCCACATGCTCTACGACCAGGGTTACACGATCAAGGGCGTGCAGAAACTGCTGCGCGAGAACGGCAACCATTTCCTGGTCGCCATCGGCAATGGCGACATGGCTGCCGTCGAAGCGATCTCGCAGCGCAGGCAGGCCGATCAGGTGCCGCTGACGCCAGCCGCCCAGCCGCGCGGCATGGATGACGAGATGCTGGTCGGTCAGCCCAAGGTAAAACCCAGCCGCCGCTTTTTCGGCCTGGGCAAGACCGAGGAGGAAGGTCCGGTCCAGCCCGGCGCATCGAAACTGTCGCGCGACAACCGGGCCTTGCTGCAGGAGGCGCTGTTTGACCTCCTGGAGTGCAAGCGCCTGCTCGACCAGGTGCGCTAACCTTTCCGCTGCCCTCGGGCAAGCAGACCGGAACCGGTTCTGCGGCCATGCGTTTGGCCTTCTCTCAAAAGAAGGAAAAACAATCATGGTATCGCTTTCGACCCTCTCCGATCTCGATCTCGAAAAGCAGGTCGCGACCCTTTCCAAAGAGCTCGCCGCGTTGCGCAAAGTCGTGGCCAAACGCGGCGGTGCTTACTACGAGGACGGGCGCGATGCCGCTTCGGACTATTATGGGCAGCTTGCCGACCTTGTCAGCGATGCGCTGCCGGCGATCAGGAAGCAGGGCAGGGCGATCGAAAAGACGGCGCGCGATCGTCCGGCAACAGCCGCTGCTGTTGGGTTGGTCGTGGTAGGCCTTCTCGCCAGCTTGTTGCTCAGCCGGCGCTAAAACAATTCACGAAAACAAAAAGAAAATGGCGGCCGTCCCGCGGACGACCGCCATTTCCCTGATCTGCGGCCGATTACTTGGCGAGCTTGATCTTGGCCTGCGGCGAAACCTGCGCGGTCTGGCTGCACTTGCCATAGACAGTGCCATTCTTGTCCGTGGCGTCGGTATAGGTGCCTTTGCACTCGATCGAGAGCACCAGGCAATGACCGGAGCCCTTGCAAACCGCGCCGCCGGCGCCCGTGGGATGCGTGCCGTTGGCGAAAGCCGAGGTCGGAACGGAAGCCGAACCGAAGGCCGAGACGATGAGGGCCGCGGCGAGCGTGATGCGCTTGAAGTTGGTCATTTGAGCATTTCCTTCTCTGGATCGAGGATCGCCACCATGGCGTCCTTCTGTGTTGGGATCGCCTTCTCGGCGTCCATGCCGGTTAGTGCGGCCTCCAAAGCAAAGGTTCATGCGTGGTTCGAATTTTCTTCGCGTTGTTTCGCGACGTCGATTTTTAGCCTTCGCCAACGGACGGCGCCTGGCGGGGCCGGCATCGATCATGCATTTTCGCGTGAAGGCCGCTGACGTAGCGGCGCGGCATCCCATGCGAAGGTCACACCGTGGCGTGCCCAAATGGCCGGCCAAGACCGAGTCCGCGCCCGGCTCTTGTCAGGTGGCGGCAGCAGTCATTGCCGCCACTTGGCACCGCGCTTTCTGCCACTCCCGGCTGCGACTATAACGCCAGTCCAAAGGTACCGGCGGAGGAGACGGGCGTGGTCGCAAATTACATCGACGAGTTCATCATGTTCTGCGCTGGGCTGTGGATGACAGGCGTTGGTTTTGGGCTGCTCCAAAGTCCTTTTCAGGCCCAGAAAGGTCAGCAGCAATGGTGGCTGCAGGTCGCGAAGCATTTCAAATGGATGGGACCGCTTTTGATTTTGATCGCAATAGTGCTCGCGTTCGCGGCGCCGTCCTAGCGGGTTCCGACAGCATTGAGAGACCCGTGGTGTCCTGCAACTGGCAACCGCTGTGTTGTCGGCCTTGCGCCTGATACGTTCGTTGGGGTGCGCTGTGGTTGCTCGCGTTCTGGAGCATCGGCGCCATCGAATCCTGCCTTCAGCTTTTCCACGTGTCGCCTGGCAAAAACCAACGGGAAGGCGGCCTTGGCGAGGACTCCAGGGCCAGCCTTCCCGTTGGGCAAGTCGGCCGTGTCAGGCCTTCTTGGCCTCCACCTTGTTGTGGTGGTGGTGGTGGTGGTGATGGTGATGGCGGTGATGCTTGTTGTGATGATGATGATGGTGGTGATGCTTCTTGTGCAGCGGTGCTGCGTCGGCGCTGCTGGCGCCGATGAGCGGCAGAGAGACAGCCAGGGCAAAAGCCAGCCCGAGAGCCGACAGGAGGGACTTCTTCATGACTTAGTTTCCTTTTCTGCGCGGGCTGAATTTGGCCGTCACCGAGCAAGATCGGTGCCGGTGAACCCCGCAGTCATGACTATCGCCTCCGAACTTTTCGACAGTTTTTCCGGACTGTAGAATTTTGTTTCTGGATTGTGTCTGGCGGCTTCGTCGGCAACTTACATCGGCGGAATGACGCCGTTGGTGCCGACAACGACCCGGCCCGCGGTCAGCTTGCCGTCGCTGCCGCGCTCGGCGTTGACGAACACCACAGCGCCAGGCTTGAGGTCGGCGGGCGTCGCCGGCGCGAAGGTCACCACCGGCGTCGTCTGCGGGATCGCGATCTGCTTTTTCTGGCCATTGTCGTAGGTCAGCATCACCGTGCGATCTGCAATCTCGGTGACATCGGCGACCGTGCCGTTGGTCATCCGGCTGTTGGGCTCGAGATCCCACGGGCGGTCGCCTTCGCCGGCGCCCTTCAGCGCGGCCGGGAAGATCACCACCTCAAGCGCGCCGCTGCCGCCATCGGCCTTCGAAACAGAGGCAATGCCGAGGAAATCGCCTTGCTTGATATCCCCGGCATCCGCCTTGGCGACGCCGGAAATCTTCCACCCTTCAGCCAGCGCGATGGCGTCGGTAGCGCCTTCGCGGGTCTTCACCGTCAGCGTCGCTCCGGCAAAGGCGGTCACCGTGCCGCGAATGCGCACGGCCTCGGCGGCTTGCGCCGCGACCATGCTCGCGCCAGCGAGGCCTGAAATCGTGGCGAGCACGATGGCTGATGTCTTGAATGTCATGGATCTGATCCTCTTGGGAAAAGCTGGCCCGATGCGGCTGCCAGCAACATCAGGTTAACGCGCGAGCGGCGCAAAACCGCTGAACACTTCGGCGTGCGGCCCTTCAAAAGAACTTGATTGGGAGATCGGGGCGGAGATCCTATATGTGCCCTGGCGCCTGCGGTTTTGACGCTGGTTCACGATGCTGTGACGGTCGGTTTGGGCCTTGGCAAATCGCCGTCAAGCGGGCATTGTCCCGGCTCTCAGGCAACACCCTATCATTTGATCCAAAACTCTTTAGCCCCATGGAGTTGCCAATGCCCCAAACTGCAAAACACGAACCCTTCTCCAGGCTGGCGGCCGATGTTGCGGCCGACGTTGCGCTCGAGCACCCCGGCCTCAAAGCCATCCGGGAGACAAAGGGATACAGTATTGAAGAGCTTTCCCTGACCTGCGGTCTG
This sequence comes from Mesorhizobium sp. M0317, assembly GCF_040321555.1. Lineage (NCBI taxonomy): Bacteria > Pseudomonadati > Pseudomonadota > Alphaproteobacteria > Hyphomicrobiales > Phyllobacteriaceae > Mesorhizobium > Mesorhizobium sp. M0317. Next base: position 71,050 of record NZ_JAMYRV010000001.1, read on the forward strand.
TCGACCAGCGAGATTGCCGACATAGAGAGCGGCAAGGACACCGATCCGACGAAACTTCGCCGGATCGCCGCAGCATTGCAATTGCCGGAAACGGCCCTGATCGATGCCCCGGCGCCCACGGCGCCTGTGGAAAACCGGTCCGTTTCATAAACAACGGCCAAGCGTCGTTCAACAAGCCCGCCATGGTTTGCCCTGGCGGGCTTGTTGCATTCGCCCAACGGCGAATGTCACTTCTTGCTCGGATCGTCCGCCGGGTTGACGTAGGTGATCGCGAACGGCCCCTCGCCATGAACCTGGACGATCGTAGCGCTTGTCGTCCAGGCGTAATGGTTCATTCCCTGTGGGGCTACGCCGAAGCCGCCGGCGGTCAGTTCGATGCCCTTGGTCTCGTCGAGCTTGTCGCCCATGCCGATATGAAAATTGCCGGAAATCACCGTCACATATTCCGAGGTGGGATGGTTGTGCGCGGCAATCCTGTAGCCGGCCGGCAGCTTCAACCGCAGCACGTAGATGCCATCCTTCGAGGGGTCCCCGGCGATGACAGCCATGTCCGCGCCGGCGGGCAGCACAGCAGGAGCAGGGCCCCATTTGATGGCGTCCGCGTTCATCGGCATGTCGTCGGCAAGCAGCGGCGCCGTCCCGATAAGCAGCAGCGCCAGAGCCGAGGCGAGCTTGAGCATGATGATCTCTCCGGTTGGTCGTGGGAGCACAGCATCAGCGCCGGCCCTGATCCATTGCGACCTACCAATGCAGCAGCCCGAACACATCTCCCGCACGGGGGATGCGCCTTGTGTTGCCGACATGCGGCGCGACCCGCCTGGCCTAGTATCGCTGCAGCCGTCGAGGGGCGGGGAGGTTGCAGCCGACCGAGCGTGAAGCTATCCAGTGTGAACGCTAACCGTTTTCGAATGGGACGATGCCGAGATGAGCCTTGAGACCGTGCGCGCCTTCCTGGCTGCCCATGCGCCCGATGTCGAAGTGCTCGTCACCGAAGCGAGTTCCGCGACGGTGGCGCTGGCGGCTGAGGCGCATGGCGTGGAGCCGGCGCAGATCGCCAAGACCATCTGCCTGCGCGTCGGCGGTGAGACCATGCTGATCGTGGCCGGCGGCATGTCGAGGCTCGACAACCGCAAATTCAAGGACCGCTTCGGCGGCAAGCCGCGCATGCTTGACGCCGACGAGGTTGTCGCGATTACCAGCCATCCCGTCGGCGGCGTCTGCCCATTCGGCCTGCCGGCGCCGCTGCCGGTCTATTGCGACGTCTCGCTGCGCGCCTTCGATGAAGTCGTGCCCGCGGCCGGCGCCACCAACGCCGCGGTGCGGCTGAGCCCTGAGCGCATGGCACAGATTGTCGATGCCGAATGGGTCGATGTGTGCCAGTAGTAATCGTCGGCTGATTTCAGCAGGAGATTTCTGGGAGCAAAACGACTGCGAGCGCAGCTAGTAGAAGATTGAACGACCCATTATACGTGGCGGAATGAACGACGTTTTTGGTTACATCGCCTATGGTGAGAACGAGCTTTACCATCGCGGCGCGCTACTCAGCGCCCTCAAGCTTTTGCACCATTGCCCGACCGCCAGAATAGTCGTCGCAACGGACAGGACTGACCTATTTCGCGCTTATCCTGTTGAGACAATGCTCATAACGGCCGAACAGAAAGACCAGTGGTCTTTCGGCGGAAGCTACCATTTCGGTATCAAGGCCGGGGCTATGCGTGAGCTTTTGCAGCGAGCAGATCGGCTCCTTTTCATGGACACCGACATGTACCCGGTGGGTGACCCGTCGAAGGGCTTCCGCTCGATCTCTGCGACCCATTCCACTATGCGCCTGTGCGAAGGGCCGCATCGCATCTATCAGAACGCGCTGCCGGGCAAGAACATCAGCGTCGGCGGCCAGGTCCTGACCGGCCAGGAACCGATGTGGAACAGCGGCATCGTCGGGATCCACCGGGACAACCTCACAGCCATGGTGGACGCCTTCGCCGCTATCAAGGCCGTTCATAAGGTGACCGACACTTGGGCGCCCGAGCAGTTCTGCCTCGGGGTAGCCCTTTCTCAAAACGGCCGAACCATAAGCCCTCATAGCCTGCCGATCCGACACTACAATACCCGAGGCAAAAAGCAGTTCGCTGAGCCGCGTGTTCATGCGTTCTTTAACGCGTACGGCATGGCGCCAGTCGGCCAGCAGGTTGCAAAGGCCAGTCGATATCGTCTATGGCGGACTCCCGCGGATCTCTTGCTCCAGAAGCTTAAGAGGTCACTGTGACGGGCTGGCTGCGCATGAGGAATCTGTTTCGATCCAAGCTGCCCCCAAGCGTGACCGTTGGACGTCACACCTATGGGGTGAGCCGGAAGAAGGTGCTTGGAGCGTCTGCCGCCACTCCGTTGGCCCTTGGGGCGTTCTGTTCGGTCGCCGGCAACGTGAGCTTTGAATGTTCCGGGGGAAGCCACGTGCCTTGGGCTGCAACCACTTTTCCGATCCACAGCCGCATGATGAACGCGACCGATCTCAATTCGCACGGCGGCAAACCCGTCGGCATTACCATCGCCAATGATGTCTGGATCGGCCGCCAAGCGCTGATCATGCCAGGCGTCCACATCGCGGATGGCGCTATTGTTGCGGCCGGCGCCATTGTCACCAGGGATGTGCCGCCATACGCGATCGTCGGCGGGGTCCCGGCCAAGCTTATCCGGTATCGCTTTTCACAGGATGTTATTGCGAAATTGCTGGCGATCCGGTGGTGGGAATGGAGCGACGAGAAGATCAAGCAGGAGGCTGCTTTTCTCACAGGTCCCATCGAACTCTTTATCGAGCGGCACGCCAGCATGACGGCTTAAGAATGCATCTTGTTTGCGGGAAGTCGAAAAGACGGTAGCCACCTTGGGGGAAGCGGCCAACTATTTGTTTGGTCGGAGTGGCCGGATTCGAACCGACGACCCCTTGACCCCCAGTCAAGTGCGCTACCGGGCTGCGCTACACTCCGGACCGCGCAAAGCCATATATTTTCAAGGGTTATGGTGCAAGCGCTAAAACGGCGCGTTGGACCGGAAAAATCGCGAGGCATCCGGCCTTGTCGGCGCAACGCCAAGACGGTATGGCTCGCCCAATACCGATAAGAAGGATTGCGCGTGGCAAATTCCTGTTTTTTTCTAGCGGCCGACGCCAACTATTTCCCATATGCATGCTTGGCGGCGCGCAGAATTCTGGACGTTTCGGGAGACGCAACGCCAGGCTTCATCCTGCATTTCGGCGCACGCGATGCCGATATGCGTGTTGCTGAACGCCTGCTGAAGAATTGCCTTCGCATAATGGACGTATCGGCGTTGTTTGCGCAGGCCGGTCATACTTTCCGGCCAAGCAATGTCGGCACTTTTGTTCGGCTTTTCGCCGACCAACTGCCTCAGTTCGCGGACTATGACCGCATCGCCCATGTTGATTGTGATGTCCTCTTCAATCGGGATATAGGTGACCTGGTGGGCCAGACACTTCATGCCCCATTGTTGGCCGCCCATGACGATTATATGTACTTCCGCCCAGGCTACCGGCACAAATTGTCGATGCAGCCGGGAGCGCCTTACTTCAATGCCGGTATCATCGTCTTCAACATGCCGCTGGTGCGTGAACAGGGACTTTTGCACCGCGCCAGAGATGTCGCCGTTGCCGGGCAGATGAACGATCAGAACGCGCTGAACATCGTCTTCGAGGGCAAGTGGCAGACGATGCATCCGAACTGGAATTTGATGTCCAACGATACGAAGGAATTTCGGTTCGCCCAAGCCTATGCCCGGCATTTCGCCGGCGGCAAGCCGTGGGGGAGCCAGGTCGACGTGGAACTTGAGGCGCTTGCCGTCTGGCGCGGTCTGGCAAGGGATACGCCTTGGCTCCAGCCCTTCCGGCAGCGCATTCCCTTCGAGCGAGGCGTCATGAGGCGATTCGCTCGCAGATTCGACGGCATCATGGGGATGTTGCCTGCCAAGGATCGGTATCGGCGGCGGGCAAGGTATGATGGAAGCAAGGTGCATAGGATTTATGCCGAGCATGCCCTTGCCGGTGCGATGGCCGTGCAGTTTCCTGAAATACTCGGCGGTTTCGCTTGAGATATTCGCGACTTTGATCCGTAAGGCGCAGGGCAGGAGAATTAGACTGTGTCGCAAAAGCCATGCTTCTTTTTCGCCGCCGATCAAAGGTATTTTCCGTACACCTGCTTGGCGGCGCGCCGTGTGTTGGATTTGTCCGGCGCCGTCGACGGCTTTATTTTGCACACCGGCGTCATTCCCAGTGACGACCGGTCTGCCGGTGAGCGTTTGCTCGAGGGGAGGATCGGCATCATCGACGTAACGAAGTTCATGGAGGCGACGAACTTCAATCGTGGAACGCATCCCACGCTTGCGACCTACATCAGGCTGTTCGCCGATCAATTGCCTCAATTCGAGCCATACGACCGCATCGCCTATTCAGACGCCGATGTGCTTTTCAACCGATCGATAGCAGATCTCTGCAACACCCCGCTCAACGCTCCGCTGCTGGCCGCACACGACGAGCAGACCTATTTCGACGTAAAGTATCGACAGCATTTGCCGATGCAGCCAGGGGCGCCGAAGTTCAATGCCGGCGTGCTGGTGTTCAACATGCCGCTGGTCAGGCAGGAGGGGCTTCTGGAGCGTACCCGGCAGTTGGCCTCCGAGCAGGTTTACGGGATGGATCAAGGTGCGTTGAACGTGGCTTTCGAGGGCAGGTGGCAGACGATGCACCCGTTCTGGAACGTGATGACCAACTACAGCAGCCAGATCCCGTTCAGCAGGTCCTATGCGCGGCACTTCGCCTGGGGCAAACCTTGGGAGCCTCGCCCGGTCGGTGTCGAGGTCGACGCTATGGCCATCTATCGCGATCTGGCGAAAGGCACGCCCTGGGCCGGCCGTTTCAGCAGCAGCTGGCCGATCAAGAGAGGCATACTGAAAAACCTCGGCCGCAAGTTCGACGCCATCAGCGGGATTTTGCTCAACGACGAGAAGCGCAAGCGACGGGCGCGGTTCGACGCCGAAAAGGTTAGCGCCATCTTTGCCGATCACGCCGACAAATCGATGCTGGCAGTGCGGTATCCCGAGCGGGTGACCGGTATCGCGAGATAGACGAAATCGTCGGTCGCAATTCGTTCTGAAGGCGAAGTCATCCGAACTCGGCGGCTTTCCCATCGGTTTAGCTTGCCGCCACCGCCCGCAACCCGCGCTGATGCCTGTTTTCCAGCGCGATCGCGCCCCAGATCAGGCCGAGCAGCAGGTAGACATGGCGCCAGTGGTCGATGTCGATGAAGGTGCCGAGCCCGATATTGCCGATGAAAGCGACGTAGGCGCAGAGCAGATAGGGCTGCCACGGCCGGTCGCGCAAAAGGATGCGGAAGCCGGCCGCGATCGTCCACAGCGTCAGCGACAGAAATGAGACGAAGCCGAGCCAGCCATAATCCATCAGCGTCTTCAGCCAGATGTCGTGCGTGTCTTCGCCGAAAATGGTGCCGAACACCAGCGGGCCGATGCCGAGCGGATGTTCGAGCGCCATCTCGAAGCCGATCGTGTAGCGGGCAAAGCGGCCAAGGCGCGCCGTGTCGTAGCTCTGTTCGAACTGGGCGCGGCTGGAAAACATCTCGCCGACGCCGGGCAGCTGCAGGATGACGATCATGGCGACCACCAGCAGGGTGACGGCGGCTATGCTCATGATGATGACGCGCAGCCGGAACTTGCCGCTGTTGCTTTGCAGGAACAGGGCGCCGGTGAGCAGGATGGCCGAGACGGCGAACATGCCCCAGGCGCCGCGCGAGAAGGAGAAGAAAATGCCGGCGGTGATGATCAGCAGCGGCACCGCCAGAAGCGGCATGCGCGCGATCGAGCCGGTCAACAGGAGATAGAGCAGATAGATGCCGGGCAGCACCAGGAATGGTCCGAACACGTTCGGATCCTGGAAGGCGCCCTGGGCGCGGTCGTATCTGGTGAAGATTTCAGCGCCCGGGAAAGCGTGGAAATAGCCGGCAATGCCGAGCAGCGAGGTCACCACCGCGGAGACGACATAGGCGATGAAGATCAGCCGGTAGAGGCCGGGCTGCACCGCCGTCACAGACGAGAAGAACACCGCGGTGAACGCGAGAAAAAGCGAGACGGCGAGATAGAGCGGTGTGTTGGCGAGATCGGCCATCTGCGTCATGGCAATCATGCCGCCGATGTTCATCGTGATCAGCAGCACGAGCAGCGGCACGGCCGCGCGCGATATGCGCAGGCCAAACAGCCCCCACACCCCGATCAGCCCGAGCATGAAAAGATCGTAGGGCGCCGGTTCGTCGATGACGAAGCCCGACAGGAAGACGCCGAAAAACACCGCGCCCGAGGATATCAGCGCGATCAGCTTGGCATTGACCGCAGCCTGCGGCACATCATGGGAAATCGCGCTCAATAGGCGTTTTCCGTGTTGAGCAGCCGCAGCGGCGTCATGAGCAGGATGCGCAGATCGAACAGCATCGACCAGTTCTCGATGTAATAGAGGTCGTATTCCGTGCGCATGCGGATCTTCTCATTGGTGTCCATCTCGCCGCGCCAGCCATTGATCTGCGCCCAGCCGGTGACGCCGGGCTTGACCTTGTGGCGGGCGAAATAGCCGTCGACCACCTCGTTGTAGAGAAGGTTGTGCGACTGCGCGGCAATCGCATGCGGGCGCGGACCGACCAGCGACAGAGTGCCGAACAGCGAGTTGAAGAACTGCGGCAGCTCGTCGATCGAGCTCTTGCGAATGAAGCGGCCGACGCGGGTGACGCGCGGATCGTTCTTGGTCACCGTCTGCTTGGCGGTCGGGTCCGAGCGATCGGTATACATGGAGCGGAATTTGTAGACTTCGACGATCTCGTTGTTGAAGCCGTGCCGCTTCTGCTTGAACAGCACCGGACCCTTGCTGTCGAGCTTGATGGCGATGGCAGTCGCCAGCATCACCGGTGAAAACAGGATGATGCCGATCAGCGAGAAGACGATGTCGAAGGCGCGCTTGGCGACCGAATCCCAGTCGTTGATCGGCCTGTCGAAGATGTCGAGCATCGGCACCGAGCCGATGTAGGAATAGGCGCGCGGGCGAAACTGCAAAGCGTTCGAATGCGCCGAGAGCCGGATGTCGACCGGCAGCACCCAGAGCTTCTTCAGCAGTTGCAGCACGCGCGTTTCGGCAGTCAGCGGCAGCGACACGATCAGCATGTCGATGCGCGCGATGCGGGCGAATTCCATCAGCTCCGAAATGGTGCCGAGCTTGGGATAGCCGGCCACGATCGGCGGCGAGCGCTTGTCGCCGCGGTCATCGAAGATGCCGCAGATGCGGATGTCGTTGTCTGGCTGCTTCTCGACCGAGCGGATCAGCATCTCGGCCGCCTTGCCGCCGCCGACGATGACGGCGCGGCGTTCCATGCGGCCGTTGCGCGCCCAGCGCCGGATCAGCTTCGACATCACCAGCCTGAGGCCGAACAGCAGAAGCAGGCCGACGACAAACCAGGTGCCGAACAGCAGACGCGAATAATCCTCCGACATTTTCATGATGAAGGCCGTCAGCGCCATCAGCGCGAAGGTGCCGGCCCAGACCATCAGCACGCGACCGAGATTGGAGATCGGTCGCATCAAGGCGGAGATCTGGTAGCAATCGCTGACGTCGAGCAGCACCACAGCCACGAATGACGCCGCGGCAATGGTCAGCGGATATTGCCAGGCGAGATAGTTGAAGAAGCCGACAAAATGGAAGTAGAGCGCGAGCCCCGACAGGAACAGCAAGCCGAATTCGACGATGCGCAGTACGCCGCTGACCATGACCGGCGACATCGTATCGCGCCGGTATTGCGAGGCGACCTGGCGGGCAACACTGTTCATGCCGCCGGGCGTGGGGCTCTCGGCAGGACTGCCGAATTTGCGCACCGCATCGGCCGAAAAGCGGCGCGTGGGGTCGGTCTCGTTCATCGGGTTTCCCACAAGGTTCCGCCATGACGATAGCAGAAAGAGAGCTAAAAAAACCTTGAGAACAACTTGTGGTTTTGGACGGTCGTCTATCTGTTGAGCGCGGCGAAATAGGCCCTTTCGATTTCGGCGGCCATCACATCGGCGCCGAATCGCGCCCTGAGCCTGGCGGTGTCGGGCATGACGCGCCGGTATGCGTCGAGATCGCGCAGCGCTTCACCCACCTTGTCGCCGAGTTGGCGCGGATCGGGACGGATCAGGGCAGGGGATCCCTCACCGAAGATTTCGGGAATGCCGCCGACGGCCGTGGCGATCATCGGCCTGCCTGCGGCCAGCGTCTCCAGCACGATATAGGGCATGGCTTCCGCGCGCGACGGCACAACCACGAGGTCGGCCAGTGCAAAGGCCTCCCTGGCTGGCATAGGCGGCAAGAAGCGGACCTGTTTTTCGAGGCCCAGCCGTTTCACCTGCGCATGGTAGCGCGGCAGGTCGTCGCCATCGCCGACCATGACCGCGGTCAAGCGGCGCTCAAGCTGGGACCCGGCCAGCACCAGCGCGTCGATGAAAATGTCAGGTCCTTTGAGGTCGCGCATCATGCCGATGTAGAGCAGGTCGGCTGCGTCGGGCTGTGCGACCACCGGTTCGAACTCGGCGGCGCGCAGGCCGTTATAGACCAGCGTGTTCGGGATAGGCGGTTCGCCGACCTTCTTGCGATAGGTGCGCCGCTCATAGTCGGAGACGAACAGCAGGCAGTCGGTGAAGCGCGCCATGAAGCGCTCGAGCGCGAAGAACAGCTTTCCGGTGGTCGTCGTTTCGTCGTAGTGGAGGGAGCCGCCATGCGGCGAATAAAGGCGGGCTACGCGAGACCTTGATACCCGCAACAATGAGCCGAACAGACGGGCATAGGCGCCACCTTTGGCGCCGTGCCCGTGCAACACGTCCGGCCGCAATTCCTTGATGATTCGATAGGTAAGCCAAGCGGAGGCGAGGTCGCCCGGTCCGACATGGCGCTGCATCGGCGTGCGATGGATACCGAGCGCCAGGCTGTCCTTCATCTGGTCGAACAGGCGTTCCTCGTATTGGCCGCCGGTGGTCGAATCGCAGACGATGCCGACAGCATGTCCGGCGGCGAGCTGGGCCTCCGTCAGGTCGCGCACATGCCGGAAGATCCCGCCGACGGGTGAGCGAAAGCAGTGGACGATCCTGAGCTGGTCCGCCACGTTGATGTCAGAACAGGCGTTCGCGAACGTAGACCGTGTCGCCCGGCAGCAGCGGATCGGAGGTAACCACCCGGCCTGTCATCACCTTGCCGTTGATGTCGCGGGTGATGTCGACGCTTTCCTGGTTGGCGCGCGGCGAGAAACCGCCAGCAATCGCGATGGCCTTCTGCACGGTGAGGCCCGGCACGTAGGAATACTGGCCGGCGGCACCCACTTCGCCCATGACGAAGATCGGCCGGTAGCGATCGATCTCGACCGACACGTCGGGGTCGCGCAGATAGCCTTGGCGCAGTTTGTCGGCGAGCGCTTTTTCCAGCTGCTGGGCCGTGTGGCCGCGCGCCGGCACCGCGCCGACCAGCGGGAAGGACATGTAGCCGGACTGGTCGACACTGTAGGTGTTGGTCAGACCGTCCTGTTCGAACACCGTGACGCGGACACGGTCGCCGGCGCCGAGCCGATACGGCTGGTCGAGTACCTCGTGGAAGGCCGCCGGCGTCGGCCGGTAGCTGGAGCAACCGGCGAGCATCGACACGGCCAGCAGAGCGCGAAACAGACCAGCAGCGCTTTTCATGATCGGACACACACCTTCGTCGCTATGGCCGCCAGGACACGGCGGCAAACCTTAAGGATCTGGTTTCGTTATCATCCTGTTAGGGTTAATGGCCGGTAAAGGGACGCGGCCGATTTGGCGGCAATCGACAAAAAGCCGTATAGTTTTGCTGGCTTTGTTTACCGGATGTCAGCAAACCCTAACAGCTGCTTGCCGCGATCTTAACGGCTGAGTTACCATAGTTGTTTACGCTACCATCTAGCCTCATGTTCCGGAGCAGGAATGCATGTCCGACCAGTCCGCGGCCGCAGATGTCGATGTCGACCTGAGACAGCTCTTCGCCAGCCTGGCGCGGAACTGGCTGCGCATTCTTGTGATCACGATTCTCGTCACTGGTCTCGCCTTCGCGTTCGCGTGGCTTGCCACGCCGCATTACAAGGCGACGACGCAGCTGAAAATCCAGTTGAGCGAATCGGCCTATACGCGGCCTGCCGGTACCAATGAAGACGACAAACCTGTGCTCGATGCGGAAGGTGTAGCAACTGAGGTTCAGGTCATTTCCTCGTCCGACATTCTCAATAAGGTGGCTGGCAATCTGCACCTGGGCGACAAGCCCGAGTTCAACGATGCGCTCGGCATGTCGCCGGTAGCCCGACTTCTTGTCATTGCCGGACTGAAAAGTGATCCGGCAGAGATTCCGCTCGAAGAGCGCGTGCTGACTAAAATGCGCGACAAGCTAAACGTCTATGGCGTGGAGAAGACGCGTGCCATCGCCGTCGAATTTTCCTCGGAAGACCGCCAGCTTGCCGCCGATATTCCGAATGCCATCGCCAAGGCCTACATGGCCTATCAGGCGGATGCCAAGACCACGTCGAACGCGGCCGCGACCGCCTTCCTCGGGCCGGAGATCGAGGAGCTGCAGAAGCAGGTCAGGGATGCAGAGGCCAAGGTCGCGGCCTTCCGCTCCGCTCAGTCGGACCTGTTGATGGCTGGCAACAATTCGGTGCTGGCGACACAGCAATTGTCCGAACTATCGAGCGAGCTGTCGCGTGTGCGCGCCAGCCGCGCCTCGGCTGAGGCAACGGCCGAAAGGGTGCGCCAGGCCCTGCAGAATGGCGGTTCGCTGGACGCTGTACCCGAAGTGCTGTCTTCCGATCTGATCCAGCGGCTGCGCGAGCGTCAGATCGAGCTCAGAACCAACATCGCCGATCTTTCCACCACTTTGCTCGACAACCATCCGCGCCTGCGGGCGATGAGGTCGCAGCTAGCCGATCTCGACGGTCAGATCCGCAACGAGGCGCAAAAGATCATGCGCGGGTTGCTGACGCAGGCGCAGACCGCCCAGGCGCGCGAAAACCAGCTGGTATCGGACGTCAACAAGCTGAAAGCGGCGTCGTCGCGCGCCGGCGAGGAGCAAGTCCAGCTGGATGCGCTGCAGCGTGAGGCGAACGTCCGGCGCCAGCAGCTTGAATCCTATATGGCGAGCTTCCGCGAAGTGTCCTCGCGCAAGAATTACCTGCCGGTCGATGCCAGCGTGTTTTCCGAGGCGCGCGTGCCGTCGGAACCCTATTTCCCCAAGCTCGTGCCGATCGTCGGCGCCGCCTTCGTCGGCTCGCTGGTTCTGATGTCGGTCATCACGCTGCTGCAGGAGCTGTTTTCGGGCCGCGCCATGCGTCCGGCCCCAGGGGCGCGCTTCGAGCGTATCGAGCAGGTTGCGATGCCGGCAATGTCGGCGCCGGTAGGCGACCCGGAACCGGCTCCTGAGGTCGTGGAAGTGGACGATCAGCCGACGACCATGGAGTCTGAACTGGCGCCAAAGCCCGAGCCGGCTCCTGCAGTGCAGGAGGACGCAGCGATCGCCGGTTCCGAACCGCAAGCCGAACCTGAACCTGTCCGCTCCAGCCTTGGCGAGATCGATGTCGAGAAGGCGGCGGAGAAGCTGATCGCCAGCGGTGCTGCGCGCGCCATCTTCGTCTCGCCCGAAGGCGATGAGGCCGCGGCCTCGGCAGTGCTGGTAGCGCGCGAAGTCTCCGACGCTGGCCTGCGCGTGCTGCTGCTCGATCTCACGGCGTCAGGTGCCGCCTCGCGGCCGATGCTGGACAGCGGACTTTTCCCCGGCATCACCAATCTGCTGGCTTCGGAAGCGCAGTTCAGCGACGTCATCCACGCCGACCTCTATTCGGACTGCCACGTCGTTCCCGTCGGCACCGCCGATCCGGTGCGCGCCATGCGCGCCGCCGACCGGCTGCCGATCATCATGCAGTCGCTGACCACCGCCTATGATCTGGTCATCGTCGAATGCGGACCGGCCGATGCGCAAGGCATCAGCCGACTGGTCGGCGACAGCACCGAGGTCTTCATGTCCATGCTGCAGGCGGACGATGAGGTGGCGCAGGCCGCCGTCGAGCTGATCGAAAGCGGCTATCCCGACCTCACTCTGGTGACGCCGATCGGCCACGAGACGCCGGGTAACCCCGTGCCGGGACGACGTAGCGCCGCCTGAGACATCAGACAATTCGACTTAGGCCGCGCTACTACGGATCGGCTCGTCCATCGCCCGCCGGCTCCCGAAAAACCAAGCTTGTCAGTCGGCGCCGGGATCTACCCCAACTCCAGGGTTGTCACGCCAAATATTCGGCGCGAGTCGACCTTCGGAGGCGGGCCCTTGTACATGCGCGTGGTGGTGAAGGTCGGCCTGAAACCAATTGCTGAAAGCGCCGTGGTGAAATCGAAATTTTCGGCAGGAACGTCGATATGCAGGTCGCCACCTTCGCATGCGGCAGCCAGACTGCCCATGAGCTGCATGGCCGTCTCGGTGTCGTCGGCAAACAGCGGGCCGATCTTGTAACCCGAACGGCAGGGACGAGCCACGGCGTAGCCTATGGTGCCGAGTGAACTGATCGCGGCGAACCCGCAATGCGGCGGCTGCGCCCAGCGGTGCAGGAAGGCTCGTCGAGGCGCGGGGAAACAGCGGGCGTCATAGGCGATGATGTCGGGCACGAGTTGCGTGGTTATCATGCGCACCCCTTCGCTTTGGACGGGCGGGGTCGCGATACGGCCGCTGAAGCGGATGGTTTCGTACGCCGAGCTGAATCCCGTGCGGCGATAATTCGCCAGCTGCGCGGCGACCCCGTCGAGGCCGACCGTTCGGCCGGCCAGCCTGGCCATGCCCGCATTCCAGACTGCTTTGCCATGGCCTTTGCCGCGCATGTCTGGTCGGCAGATGTAGAGACCGATGAAACCGAAGTTGCCGCCATAGGCGACAGCCGAGATGGCGGCGGTCATCTCGTTGTCGACAAAAGCGCCGATGAACCCTTCAGGATCGGTTGGCCGGAACGCGGCGGCATCGTCAAGGCCAGGGTTCCAGCCTTCAGCCGCCGCCCAGTCGATGAGAACGGTCAGTTCCGGCGGAGACAATGCGCGGACGGTAGGCTTCATAGCGTTCACTCCGCCGCGATCACCCCCGGCGAGAAGGATTTCAGCACGCCGCGATAGGGCTTGGCCAGCGGACTGGCATAGGCGCCGCGCTTCGAGGTCGACAGGCCCAATGCGATCAGCGCCTCGGCCTGTTTGAGGGCGGCGCCGACGCCGTCGATGACGGGCAGGTCGAACTCTTGCTGCAACCGGTGTGCCAGGTCGGCCATGCCGGCGCAGCCGAGCACGATGGCCTCGGCGCGGTCTTCCGCTATGGCGCGGGCGATCTCGGCGCGCAGTTTCTCGACCGCGCCGGAAGCAGCGTCTTCGAGCGAGAGTACGGGAATGTCGGCGGCGCGCACGCGCGCGCGCCCGGCCATGCCGTAGCGCTGCACCAGCCCCTCGACAGGGACAAGCGAGCGTTCGGTGGTCGTCACCACTGTGAAGCGCTGGGCAATGTAGGAGGCGACACCGAGTGCGGCCTCGCAGATGCCGATGACCGGAATGGAGGCCATGGCGCGTGCCGCATCCAGGCCGGTATCGTCGAAGCAGGCGATGATGGCGGCCTGAGCCCCGGCACGTTCGCCGGCGGCGATCTCCATCAAGAGGCCGGGCACGGCCAATGCCTCGTCATAATAGCCCTCGATCGAGGCCGGGCCCATCGAGGAGGTGACCGCGATCACCTCGGTCCCGGCGCCGGCAACGCCGCGCGCCGCCGCCGCGACCGTCTCGGTCATGCTCGCCGTTGTGTTGGGGTTCACCACCAGTATCTGCACAATCAAACCCTGGCCCGCCTGCGGCCAACATAGAGGATGGCGCCCAGTGTGGCCAGGATCACCAGGAAGGAGAACACGGTGGTCACCGTGCCCAGCGCGTAGAGCACCGGCGTCGTGACATTGGTGGTCATGCCGTAGATCTCGAGCGGCAGCGTGTTGAAGGTGCCCGACGTCATCAGCGTGCGGGCGAACTCGTCATAGGACAGCGTGAAGCCGAACAGGCCGACGCCGATCAGGCTCGGCGCGATCATCGGCAGCACGACATGGGCGAAGGTCTGCCAGGAGTTGGCGCCCAGGTCACGCGCGGCTTCCTCATAGGCGGGCGAGAAGCGGTTGAAGACGGCGAACATGATGAGCACGCCGAAGGGCAAGGTCCAGGTCAGGTGCGCGCCGAAGGCCGATGTGTACCAGGCTGGGCGGAAGCCGACCTGCTGGAAGACGACGCCGATGCCGAGCGAAATGATGATCGAGGGTACTACGAGGCTGGCGACCGCCAGGTAGAACAAAGCGGTGGCGCCGCGAAATTTTTGCCGGAAAGCGAGCCCTGCCAGCAGCGACACGACGACGGTGACGATCATCACCATGAGGCCGAGCACGAGCGAGCGCTTGAAGCTGCCGCCGAAATCGCCGACCGCCTGGCGCTCGAACAGATTGGCGAACCAGTGCAGCGACACGCCATTGAGCGGGAAGGTGAGGCCGCCGGTCTCGCCTTGGAAAGAAAGGATCAGGATCGCCGACAGCGGGCCGTAGAGGAACAGCACGAACAGAGTGAAGAAGACCGCAAGCACATAGAATTCGAGGGTGCGTTTTTCGTGGCTCACCTCAAAGCTCCTTGCGGATGTCGACGATGCGCAGGATGCCCGCGACCATCAACAGTACCAACACCAGCAACACTACGGCATTGGCGGCGGCTGCGGGATACTGCAGCAGCGACATCTGGTTCTTCATCATCAGTGCGACCGACGCGCTCTGGCCGCCCGACATCACCTGCACAGTGGAGAAATCGGCCATCACCAGCGTGACGACGAAGATGGTGCCGATCGCCATGCCGGGCTTGGCCAGCGGGATGACGACGTTCCACAAGACCTGCCAGCCGGACGCGCCGGCATCGCGCGCGGCCTCGACCAGCGAGCGGTCGATGCGCATCAACGTGTTGAAGATCGGCGTTACCATGAACAGCGTGTAGAGATGCACCATGGCCAGCACCACGGCGAATTCCGAATAGAGCAGCCATTCGATGGGTTTTGGCACCAGCCCCAATTGCACCAGCGTCGAGTTGATCAACCCGTTACGGCCAAGCACCGGGATCCACGAGATCATGCGGATGATGTTGGAGGTCAGGAACGGCACCGTGCAGACAAGGAACAGCACCATCTGCATGGCGATGGTACGGATATGGAAGGCGAGGAAATAGGCGACCCAGAAGCCGATGAACAAGGTCAGCGCCCAGACGATGGCAGCGAATTTGATGGTGTTGAGATAGGTCTTCCAGGTGACCCATGATCCCAGCACGTCGGAATAGTTCGTCGTCAGGAAATCCGGATACATGGCGGCGAAGTCATAATCCCAGAAGGAGACGACGACGATCATGATGATTGGCAAGAGCAGGAACGCACCGAGGATGAGCGCCAGCGGCGCCGATTGGAGGTAGGGCGTGACGGCACTGATGGAGAAGCGCCGGCGTCTGGCGGGCTTGGCTGCTGCGATGGCGGGGCGTTCGAGAACCACGGTCATGCGGAACACCTTCGCACCGGGATGAGAAGATTTCCTTGGCTGTGATCGTTCGCGCCCCCCTCTGTCCTACCGGACATCTCCCCCTCAAGGGGGGAGATCGGCACCTTCTGCCTCGACGCCTCTTTCCATGAAGTTGAAGATTGGCGAAAACCAAAGCGATATCCAATCTCCCCCCTTGAGGGGGAGATGTCCGGCAGGACAGAGGGGGGCGCGAAGGAATGAGGCATGTCCCGTTGACCCGCTAGCTTACGCCGCGATGAACTCGTTCCAGCGCTTCACCATGTAGCGGTCCTCGTCCATGACCGAGTTCCAGCAGGCGACCTTGCCCATGCGCTCTTCGAACGAGCCGCCGTCGCGCACGGCGCCGGCCTTTTCCATGACGGTGCCGTCCGGCGCCTTGATCTCGCCCTTGGCCGGCTTGCCTTCGATCCAGTAGCCCCATTCGTCGTCGGACATGAACTTCTTGGCCGAGACCATATTGGCGGAATAGTAGCCCTGGCGGTTGAGATAGCCGCCGACCCAGCCCGACGTATACCAGTTGATGTATTCGTAGGCCGCGTCGAGTTCGGCGCCCTTGAGATGGGCGGCAAGGCCAAGGCCGCCGCCCCATGAGCGGTAGCCCTCCTTGAGCGGCTGGAAGCGGCAGGCGATGCCTTTGGAGCGCACGGCGGCGACGGCCGGCGACCACATCGACTGGATGACCACTTCGCCCGATGCCATCAGGTTGACGCTCTCGTCGAACGACTTCCAGAAGGCGCGGAACTGGCCGGCCTGCTTGGCCTTGATGAGGAAGTCGATCGTCTTGTCGATCTCTTCCTTGGTCATGTTGCCCTTGTCGGCATATTTGATGCTGCCTGTGGCCTCCATGATCATGGCCGCATCCATGATACCGATGGACGGGATGTTGAGGATCGCGGTCTTGCCCTTGAAGGCCGGGTCCATGATGTCGGCCCAGGTGGTGATGTCGCGGCCGACGAGGTCGGGCCGGATGCCTAGCGTATCGGCGTTGTAGATCGTCGGCACCATGGTGAACCACTTGGTCGGCGCCTTGGCGAAGGTCTTTGAGTCCTGCGCTTCGACATAGCCGACCGTGTGCGGCGCGGTGCCCTGGGCAATGATGCTGTCGGGCGTCAGCTTGCCGGTTTTGAACAACGGCACCAGCTCGTCGTAATATTTCAGCTTGCTGACATCCATCGGCTGCAGCACGCCGCTCGGGAACACCTTCTTGCAGATCCAGTATTCGATGTCGGCGATGTCATAGCTGTCGGGCTGGGTCACGGCGCGCTGGGCGGCCGCGTCGGAATCGGTCGCCGTCATTTCCAGCGTGATGCCGAGGTCTGCCTTGCACTTGTCGGCGATGGCGTTCAGGTTCGACACGCCGGTGCCGAACTGGCGCAGCGTGATGTTGGACTGCGCCCAGATGGTTGGGAAGCCGGTGATGACGCCCGAGCCGGCGGCGAGGCCGACGGCGGCGGCACCCGTCTTGAGCAACGAACGGCGCGATATGCCAGTCTTTGTTTTTATAGTGTTTGTCATGCCTATTCCCCTGTTTTGTTTTGCTTCGTTGAACTCATGAATGAAGGCGGCCGAGGACGATGGCGTCCTCGGAATCCCAGGCGAGCGGTACGGCGTCGCCAAGGGCGACGGGTTTGGCGAAGAAGTCGGAATCGTCGATGATAACGGTGAAATCGTCGATGCCGCCGCCGGTGACCGACAGCTTCACCGTGGCGCCGCGATATTCGATGTTGGAGACGATGCCGGTGAAGCCGAGGCCGGGAGAGGGTGCTTCGCCGATGCGCACATGGTCGGTGCGGATGGCGATGTCGATCGGCGTGCCCACCTCCTGGCCCGCCTCCAGGCCTTGCCCGCGGGCGGCGAGCGAGGCGCCACCATTGACGTCGAAGACGACCATGCCGTCGCGCGCGCCGGTGACCCGGCCGGAGATGACATTGTGGTCGCCCATGAAGCGCGCGACGAAGGCGGTGGCCGGCCTTTCGAACACATCTCGTGGCGGCGCAGCCTGTTCGATGCGGCCGTCATTCATCACCACGATCAGGTCCGCCAATGCCATGGCCTCCTCCTGACTGTGGGTGACGTGGACGAAAGTGATGCCAAGCGAGGTCTGCAATTTCTTCAGCTCGGCGCGCATGCGTATCTTCAGGAACGGGTCGAGTGCCGACAGCGGCTCGTCGAGCAGCAGCGCCTCGGGATCGGTGATCAGAGCGCGGGCGAGTGCAACACGCTGCTGCTGGCCGCCGGAAAGCTGCGCCGGCCGGCGCGTCGCATAGGCCTCCATCTGCATCAGCTTGAGCATGTCGAGCGCCTTGGCACGGCGCTGCTCCTTGTCGACGCCCTTCATCTTCAGGCTGAAGGCGACATTGTCGACAAGGTCGAGATGCGGAAACAGCGCATAGGACTGGAACATCATCGCCGTGCCACGCTTTGCCGGCGGCAGGTCGGTGACGACAATGTTGCCGAGGCGGACATCGCCCGACGAAATGCTTTCGTGGCCGGCGATCATGCGCAGCGTCGAGGTCTTGCCGCAGCCGGAGGGGCCAAGCAGGCAGCAATAGGTGCCTGCCGGTATCTTCAGGCTGATGGCCTCGACGGCAGTCGTCGTCCCGTACACTTTCGAAACGGACACGATGTCGATCTCGGCGGCTTTGGACATTCAGGCTTCCCCGTTTGGTCGCATTAACCAATGCATTATGCGTGCCAATCGGCGGCAATCGGCCCAAGCGTTTGAATTGTCAGTGAAATCGGGGTTCTTGCCCACTGCCTAGCCGGTAGGCTATCTTGTGCATTGCACAAATTATGGGCGATTGTGCGCGATCTGCACAAGAATAGTATGCAATCTTTTTTGGCTTCGTGTCCACTTTGCCTCTCGTGCGCAGGCGACGAGTTGCGCTAGAAGAGGCTGGGAACCATCATCGCCATGAACATTGCCGATCAGATCCATTCCGCCGACAGCGCCAACCAGGATCGCGCCCAGGCGATTCGCGACAATCTGCGGGACGCCATCGTCGACCGTCGGCTGACGCCCGGCACCAAGCTGTCGGAAGGCGAGGTCGGCACGCTGTTCGACGTCTCGCGCACCGTCGCGCGCGCGGCGCTGCAGATGCTGTCCTTCGAGGGGCTGGTGCGTACCGAGCGCAACCGTGGCGCCTTCGTCGCCAACCCTTCGCCCGAGGAAGCGCGCCAGGTGTTCGCATCGCGCCGGCTGATCGAGCCGGGCATAGCCATTGCCGCCTGTGGGCGGGTCACAGCCACCGATATCGCTGCGTTCCGCGCGCAGCTCGACGAGGAAGGCCGCTTCATCGCCGAGCGCGGCCCAACCGCCCGGCGCTCCGAAATCAAGGCGTCGGGCGATTTCCATCTGCTGCTCGCCTCCGTCGCCGGCAATGCCATCCTGCAGCGCTTCATGGAGGAGCTGGTGGCGCGTTCGTCTCTGGTGATCGCCCTTTACGGACGATCCGGCGTGTCGGCCTGCGGGCACAGTGAGCACACGGAAATGGTCGGCGCGCTGGAGAGCGGCGATTGCGGGTTGGTGAGCCGGCTGATGCTGCACCATATCGACCACATCGAGGCGGATCTCGACCTGCGGGTCAGGGCCGGCCCGGCGCTCCGCGAAGCGCTGAATTTCTGAACGCTAGTTTTCGTCGTCCGTGGGAGCGGGCGCTGCCTGTCCGGCGGCCTTGCGGCGCAGCATCTTGGTCAGCTTCCAGACCGTCGGGTTGTTCTTGATGAAGGCTTTCGCCCGTGCGCCCTGCCGCAGCGCCGACGACAGGGCGCGTCCCTTCAGCGTCAGGGGCGCCAGCACCTCGAAATGCTGGGTCTCGATATCGCACCAGAGCCGCTTGTAGGGCTCGTCGCCGACCGAGAAATCATAGACATCGAAGCCTGTTTGGCAGGCTTCCTCGATGATGTCGAAGAAAAGGAAATCGCCGGGGCTGGTGTGGCCGAGATCGTCCTCGGCGATGGCGCCGAATTCGCAGATCAGGCGTTTGCCCGAGCGGCTCGAGCCGGTGATTGCGCGCAGCTTGCCGGCCACTTCGAGCCCATGCAGCACAAAGGCCGGTTTCTCCTCGGCCAGCGCGCCGGCGAAGAGGGCACGGAAGAAAGCCCGCACCTCCGGCTCGCCGAAGACATTGGCGATGCCCATCTTGGCGAAGCGGAACTCCTTCATCTCGAAGAAAGCGTCGAGCAGCCGGTTCACGTCTTCGGGTGTCTGCGCCTCGATGCGGCGATGAACGCCGACCGCCTCGAACTTGCGTGTCTGCGAACGGTGCTTCTTGCGCTTGCGCTTGCCGCCCACACGCGACAGCAGCGCATCGAAACCACCGTCGAGATTGACGGCGAGCGACAGGTTTGGGCTCGGAAAGTTGGAGAACGCCGCCAGCGGATTGGCAAAGCCATCGAGGTCGGGCAGAAGCCTTTCCAAGGCAACGAGATCGATGTCGGGACGCGCCTTGCCGATCGCCGTCACCAGCCTGCGGATCCCCCCGGCATCGGCCTTTGCCAGCCATGCCGGATCGGCAGCGGCGAAATTGCCGTTGGCATGGCGCCCGCCCATGAAGCGGGCGACGCGGAATGGACCAGTTCGCGTGATTTCCAGTGCCAGTGCAAAGACCGGCCTGTCCTCGATTGTCAGCGTGGCAATGACGGCATCGGGATTGGCCTGCGCCGTCCAGGCACGAACCCAGGCCGCGCTTTGCGCCGGCGCAAACAGCGCCGAACGGCAGAATTCGCCGTAAGAGGCGAGCGCGGCAGCATCTGCGATCGACACCGACAGACTGGTCTGGTCGGCAGCCGGCGTGCGCGCAGACGCCTTGCTTGCGGCGAGCCGATTGCCGTCAAATGACGCGGTGGCGTCAACCATACCTCAATCCTTAAGGCGTATTCGTCGCGATCAGGAGTTCGCGTCGGCGCGTTCCGTGCTTGGATCGAGCCTAGGCGCAAAAGGTGAATGAATGATCGACGGTGGTGAGGCAGTTCGGAAACTGGCGCTTAATATCGCCCGCTTTACCGGCCTTGCACCGCTGGCCAAGCCGTTTGTCGGCGGCATTGGCGCCATCCTCATGTTGCATCGGGTCACCGCCACGCCGGAGAAGCCGGACGGCGTTAACCGCCACCTCAACATCGCCCCGCGATTCCTCGACGCTCTCGTCGCCGACATGAAGGCGAGGGGCTATGCCTTCGTCACCCTCGACGAGGCGATCGAGCGCATCAAGGCCGGCGGCAAGGACGGCCAGTTCGCCACCATCACCGCCGACGACGCCTATCGCGACAACATGACCGAAGCGCTGCCAGTGCTGGAAAAGCACGACGCGCCGATCACCATCTATGTCGCGCCGGGTCTGATCGACGGCAGCGCCGATTTATGGTGGGACGTGGTCGAGGATATCGTCAACGCGCGGGAGCGTTTGACGCTGGCGACGCCGAAGGGGCCGGTGACCATCGACTGCTCGACCCACGGCAAGAAACTCCACGCCAATGCGCGTCTACATGCCTATCTGACGCTCGAGGTGCGCGAGGAGGATCAGCGCGCTGTGCTGCGCGATCTGGCGCGCTCGAACGGCATCGACCTCGATGGCTTGCGCCCAAGCACGCTGATGACCTGGGACGATATCCGCGCCGTGGCCGGGCACAGGCTGGTGACGATCGGCGCGCATACGGTCAACCACCGCAATCTGAAGCGGCTCGACGAAGCCGATGCGCGCCATGAAATCGTCGACGTCAGGCGCCAGCTGCAGGCGCAGCTCGGCGAAGACCCCCGTCATCTCGCTTACCCCTATGGTTACGCCAGCGCTGTCGGCTGCCGCGAAGTGGGCCTTGCCCGCGACGCCGGCTACGCCTCGGCGGTGACCACGCGCCACGGCGTGCTGCACGCCGAGCACGCCGGCTTCCTGCACGCGCTGCCGCGCATTTCGGTCAACGGCCGCTACCAGAGCGTCGCCCATATCCGCACCATGTTGTCGGGCGTGACGACGCCGCTGGCCAATGCCGGCAAAATGGTCGTCACCATCTGACCTGGGTTGGGCTTCAGCCTTTCGGCGGCGGCTCCAGGATCAGCCATTTGATGATGCCCATCGCAGGCAGCACCCAGAACAGGCCACTGAACAGGAAGAACAGGAAATGCACCAGCGGGCTGGATTGCGACAGCTGCGCGACCGCTATGATCGACGCGACCAGGGCATAGATGATGACCAGCGCCACCAGCAGGACAGTTCCGATCAGCTTTTTCAGGCGGATGGGCATGAGCGTTCTCGTTGATCGCCTCCGCTTAGGCCCAACCGGGGGCGCGTGCAACCCGTGACTTGCGGCGCGACGGCGTGCCGCGGCGTCCGGTCTTGTCAGCCGGGTTGCGATGGTTCACCAATCCGCCACGTCAACCTGCCGGGACCAACCCATGGCCGCCATATCAGCCGCCGCGCCTTACATTGACCGCGATCGCGATCTGCAAAACCGGGCTCTGCTGCGCGGCTGGCTTTATGTCGTGCTTCTGGTGCTGTTTGCGCTGGTGCTGGTCGGCGGCGCCACCAGGCTCACCAATTCCGGCCTGTCGATCACGCAGTGGAAGCCGATCCACGGCGTGATACCGCCGCTCAACGACGCCGAGTGGCAGGAGGAGTTCCAGCTCTACCAGAAGATTCCGCAATATGCCGAGCTCAACAAGGGCATGAGCCTGGACGCCTTCAAATCGATCTTCTGGTGGGAATGGGCGCACCGCATCCTGGCGCGCAGTGTCGGCCTGGTCTTCGGCCTGCCGTTGCTGGTCTTGTGGGCGACGCGCCGCATCGAGCGCGGCCTTGGGCCAAAGCTGGTCGGTATTCTGCTGCTTGGTGGCCTGCAAGGCGCCATCGGCTGGTGGATGGTGGCCTCCGGCCTGGTCGACCGCGTCTCCGTCAGCCAGTACCGGCTGGCGACGCATTTGACGCTTGCCGCCCTGATCTTCACTGCCACCATGGTGGTCGCGCGCGGGCTGGCGCCGCATTCGGAGCCTGCCGCCGGCCGGTCGACGCAAAGACTGGCCGGTTTCATCGTGCTGCTGGCGCTGGTCCAGATCTATCTCGGCGGGCTGGTCGCAGGGCTCGACGCCGGCCTGAGCTACAACACCTGGCCGCTGATGGACGGCAAGATCATCCCCGGCGAGCTGCTGCTGCTCGAACCGGCCTGGCGCAATTTCTTCGAGAACCCGAAGACGGTGCAGTTCGTCCACCGGCTCGGCGCCTATACGGTCTTTGCCATCGCGCTCTGGCATATGATAGCGACGCGCCGGCGGCTGCCGGGCACGACACACGCACGCCGCGCAACGCTGCTGTTTCTGCTGGTGCTGGTGCAGGCCTCGATCGGCATCGGCACGCTGCTGATGCAGGTGCCGCTGCACATGGCGCTGACCCATCAGGCCTTCGCGCTTGTCCTGCTGGGATTTGCCGCCGCCCACTGGCGCGGCAACAAGGGCGCCTATCCACTGCCAACGCGGCCGCCCATGAACGCAGGTACATCGTCTACGGTGTCTTGGCCGTCGCAATAATCTGTTTCGCGAACGAACTGCCTCGCTACGTCTAACGCGCGAGGCTGCGCCGGTCAGAAGCTGAGCCGCACCTTTCGGATCACTCCCGCAACCGACAGCTCGCGGTTCTCGTCGACCGCATTCTCGTCCTCATGATGCCATGCGGCCGACAGGCAGCCATAGGCGATGGCATGGTCGAGAATGGCAGCCGGCGTCTGGCCGAGTGTCCCGGCGAAGATCTCGGCCATATGCGCGATGCGCTCGGGATCGAGGCAGAGGTCGTCGCGCCCCAGTGGGTTGTAGAACAGATTGGCGGCGTCGAAGCCGGGATCGCCGAGCACGCCCTTCGGGTCGATCGCCAGCCAGCCGCGCGCACCGTGCAAAATGTTGTCGTGATGCAGGTCGCCATGCAGCGGCTTGACCGCATGCGGGGCATCGAGCAGCCGGTCCGCGATTTCGGCGGCCTCGATATAGAGGCTGTGCTCTCCGGCGTCGCGATCGGCTCCGGCCTTTTTGAACAGGCTGGCAAACCGTGTCCGCAGCGGCTGCAGGTCCGGCGGGGCAGGGTGTCTTGAGGGCGAGAACAGTCTCCCCATCAACTCGGCCGCGATTGCGGTCGCGGCGTTGTCGCCTTCCTTGGCCAGAACTTCGGAAAGCAGGGTGTCACCGGCATATTCCAGCAGCATGCGGTGGCCGTCCCGGCCAAGCAGCCGCACCGCGCCTTCGCCGCGCCGCCATGCGAGATAGTGCTCGCCGCGCAACTCGTCCTCGACATCGTCGAATGGTTTGAGCGCCTTGACGATGGCCGGCGAGCCGTCCTCACGCCGCACCTTCCAGATGCGGCTCGAAAACGTCTCGGCAATGAGCTCGGGCGCGCTGATCTTCCAACGCTTTGGAAATGCAGGCGCGTCCATTCAGAGCGTGATGCCGAAAAGTGTTAAGCGGTTTTCGGGCGACAGAATGCTCTCTCCAACTGAATTAAAGGCCGAGCATCAGATCCATGTTCTGAACGGCAGCACCCGAGGCGCCCTTTCCGAGATTGTCATAGACCGCAATCAGCAGCGCCTGCGCCCGGTCGTCATTGGCAAAGACATAGACCTTCATGCGGTTGGTGCCGTTATAGACCTCGGGATTGATCTCGGGCAGGCGCTCCACGTGCTCGTAAGGAGCTACCTCGACCACGCCGCCCTTGATGGCGGCAAAATGGTCGGCGATTGCCGCGTGCAGTTCGGCGCCGGCCGGCACATGGTCGAGCCCGCCGAGCTGCAGCGGCACCACTGTGATCATGCCTTGGGCGAAATTGCCGACCGCCGGCTGCATGATCGGATCGTGCGACAGCTTCGCATAGGTGCGCAGCTCCGGCACATGCTTGTGCTGCAGGGTCAGCCCATAGACCTGGAATTCAGAGGCATCCTCGCCCTTGGCGACATAGTCCTCGATCATCGGCCGGCCGCCGCCCGAATAGCCCGAAATGCCATTGACCGTGATCGGGAAATCCGCCGGCAGCAGACCGGCAGCGACCAGCGGCCGCAGCGTCGCGATCGGCCCTTGCGGCCAGCAGCCGGGATTGGCGACGCGTTTCGCATTGGCGATGATCCTGGCCTGATCCTTGTCCAGCTCGGCAAAACCGTATTCCCAGCCCTCGGCGACGCGATGCGCCGTGGAGGCGTCGATCACCTTGGTGGTGTCGTTGGCAATCAGCGACACGCTTTCCTTGGCAGCCGCATCCGGCAGGCACAAGATGGCGACATCGGCGGCATTGAGGAACTCGGCGCGCGCCGCCGTTTCCTTGCGGCGCTCGGCCGGGATCGAGATGATCTCGAGGTCGCCGCGCTCGGCCAGCAGCGCCCGGATCTGCAGGCCGGTGGTGCCGTGTTCGCCATCGATGAAGATTTTCGGTTTCATGTGCCCGTCAATTCCCTGCTAATTCAGGCCTATATGCCCTGGCCATGGTTTGCCGCGCCATGGTTCCCGCTGTTCAGCTCTTCCGCCCGCGCTTTTCGCTCGGCCACCAGGCCGAGATAGTGCATGGCCACCATCGAGCCGGCGATCGCCGTTATATCGGCGTGATCATAGGCCGGCGCAACCTCGACGACGTCGGCGCCGACAATATCGACCTGGCCGAGCTGGCGCAGCGTCGACAGGATTTTCGCCGAGGACGGTCCGCCGGCAACCGGCGTGCCGGTGCCGGGCGCAAAGGCCGGGTCGAGGCAGTCGATGTCGAAGGTGAGATAGGTCTTCCTGCCGCCGGTGCGGTCGACGATCGCATAGGCGATGTCGGAAGCCCGCATCTCCTCGATCTCGTGACCGTAAAGGATCTTGATGCCGAACGTATCGGGGGCATGCGTGCGGATGCCGATCTGGATCGAGCGGTCGGGGTCGATGATGCCTTCATTGACGGCGCGGCCGACGAACGAACCATGGTCGATGCGCTTGCCATCGTCAGGCCAGGTGTCCTGGTGCGCATCGAACTGCACAAGCGCCAGCGGCCCGTGGATGGCGGCATGTGCCTTGAGCAGCGGCCAGGTGACGAAATGATCGCCGCCGAGCGACAACAGGAAGGCACCCGATTTCAGGATCTTCGCCGCCTCGCGCTCGATCGTGCCTGGTGTCTTCTGGTGATTGCCCGAATCGAGCAGGCAATCGCCATAGTCGATGACGGCGAGATGCTCGAACAGGTCGCGCGAGAACGGATATTGCGGGTCGTTGTCGAGGATCGCCGAGGCGCGGCGGATCGCCTGCGGCCCGAAGCGCGCGCCCGGCCGGTTGGTGACGGCGGCATCGAACGGAATGCCCCACACGACGGCGTCCGCGCCCTTTGCATCCTTTGTGTATTTGCGCCGCATGAACGACAGCGCGCCGGCATAGGTCGGCTCGAAGGAAGGCCCCGTCTTGGAGCGGGCGGTGAACGCGTTGTCGATGGTCTGGTTCGCCATTACGGGTCCTTCTTTGTTCATCGGGCTGCCACAACTATAGAACCGGCACGCAAGATGCCAGTCACAGCTTGGCGAAGGACTTGTATAGCCAAGGCGCAAGGCCCGGCGGCTTCCTCTCCGGCGGCTGCGGCGATGAACTGGCGGTGCAGGCCGGCATGCCGGCCGAGACCACGGTTTCTGGGCCGAACGCGGCGCCACCATCATCCAGACCGACGAACCGAAGGCTGCGATTGGCTGGCTGGGGGCCAATGGGTTTCGGGTGCCTTATGTGGATGAAGCGAAGCCGGCCGAGCCGCGAATACGGCGAGTATCAATTAGAAATCGTACGTCGGCGCCATCACCTCACCCGGCGCTGCGCGCCGACCTCCCCATCGAGGGGAGGTAGGGCGTTGGCGCTTTAGATTCCGACAGTCGTAGCGATTGCGAGGCATGCAAGGCTGCCGCGACCTCCTACCTCCCCTCGATGGGGAGGTCGCGCCGAAGGCGCGGGTGGGGTGACAGCGCCGCCCGCAAAATCTTCACGCCGCTTTCGCTACGCCATCCAACTCCCTTAGCACATCGGCCGACAGCTCCAGTTCCGCCGCCGCCAGGTTCTCTCTCAAATGCCCGACCGACGACGTCCCCGGGATCAGCAGGATGTTCGGCGAGCGGCGCAGCAGCCAGGCGAGCGCGACCTGCAAGGGTGTGGCGCCGAGCCGCGCGGCCACATCCGACAAGGTCGACGACTGCAGCGGGCTGAAGCCGCCGAGCGGGAAGAACGGCGTGTAGGCGATGCCGGCGCGCGCCAGTTCATCGATCAACGCGTCGTCGTCGCGATGCGCCAGATTGTACTGGTTCTGCACGCAGACGATCTCGGCGATCCCACGGCCTTCCTCGACCTGCGCTGGGGTGACGTTGCTCAGGCCGATATGGCGCACCAGGCCCTTGCGCTGCAATTCGGCAAGCGCGGTCAATTGCGCCCCGATCAAGCCCTCGGCCGGACCCATCACCCCGAACATGATGCGCAGATTGACGACATCCAGCACCTCAAGGCCGAGATTCCTGAGATTGTCGTGCACGGCCTGCTCAAGTTCCTTGGCGGAATAGGCAGGCAGCCATGAGCCGTCGCTGCCGCGCCGCGCCCCGATCTTGGTGACGATGACGAGGTCTTGCGGATAGGGCGCCAGCGCTTCGCGGATCAGCTGGTTGGTTACATGCGGGCCATAGTAGTCGCTGGTGTCGATGTGGTTGACCCCGGAGGCCACCGCTTCGCGCAGCACTGCAATGGCCGCGTCATGATCCTTCGGCGGACCGAAAACGTGCGGGCCGGCAAGTTGCATGGCGCCGTAGCCGAGCCGTTTCACGGTGTGGCTGCCGAGGGTGAATGTGCCGGATTTTTGGATGGTGGACATGGTCGGTCTCCTTTGAGGAGGCGAAGATAGACGCTGCTCAACCTCGGGATAATAAGGTACAATCCGTACAGCTTGTGCGGAATGGCGAACAATGATGGACCTTGGCGATCTGAACGCTTTCGTGACGGTGGCGCGTGCCGGCGGTTTTCGCGAAGGGGCTCGCGCCGGCGGCGGCAGCGCGTCGGGCCTGAGCGAAGCGGTGCGCCGCCTGGAGACGCAGCTCGGCGTCAGGCTGTTCAACCGCACCACACGCAGCGTTGTTCCAACCGACGCAGGCCTCAGCCTCTTGGGAAGGCTTGGCCCAGCGCTGTCGGAGGTGGAGGCGGCCCTCGACGTGGTTAATGGCTTTCGCGACAGGCCGGCCGGTTCGCTGCGCCTCAACGTCCCGGTCAGCGCCGCGCGGCTGATATTGCCCGACATCGTTCCGGGCTTCCTCGCCGCCTATCCCGGCATTCGGCTGGAGGTCATCGCCGATGAGAACTTCGTCGACGTGCTGGCGGCCGGCTGCGACGCCGGCATCCGCTATGACGAGCGACTGGAGCAGGACATGATCGCGGTGCCGATCGGACCGCGCGTCCAGCGCTTCGCCACTGGCGCCAGCCCCGCCTATCTCGATCGCCATGGGCGGCCGCAGCACCCGAGCGATCTGCTTGGCCATGCTTGTCTGCGCGGCCGTTTTGCCAGTGGTTTGATGCTGCCGTGGGAATTCGAGCGCGACGGCGAGGTGGTGCGGGTCGACACGACGGGGCCGTTGATCGTGCGCATCGGCGGGGCGAGCGATCTTGCCGTCCATGCGGCGATTGCCGGCAGCGGCATCGTCGCTCTCTTTGAAGGGTGGCTTCGCCCTCACTTCGAAAGCGGTGACCTGGAGCCCGTGCTCGAACCGTGGTGGCAGAGCTTTCCCGGGCCATTTCTGTACTATCCCGGACGGCGTCTGGTTCCGGCGCCGCTACGGGCGTTTGTCGATTATATCAAGGCCGGCAAGTTCTGAGACTTGAACCGAGGCCGGCGCCATCACCCCACCCGGCGCTTCGCGCCGACCTCCCCATCGAGGAGAGGTAGGGCGTCGCGCTCTTATGGTCGGGTTTTGGTGTCAGCCGAACCCCCGTGGATTGTTCAGGGCGGCAAAACTGCCGTGACCCCTACCTCCCCTCGATGGGGAGGTCGCGCCGAAGACGCGGGCGGGGTGACTGCCGTGACCCAAACAAAAAAGCCGCCCGGAGGCGGCCTTTCGATGTCTGGAACGTCGCAGCGCTTAGCGCTTCGAGAACTGGAAGGAACGACGGGCCTTCGCCTTGCCGTACTTCTTGCGCTCGACGACGCGGCTGTCGCGGGTCAGGAAGCCGCCCTTCTTGAGCACGGCGCGCAGTGCCGGCTCGTAGTAGGTCAGCGCCTTGGAAATGCCGTGACGAACGGCACCGGCCTGGCCGGAGAGGCCGCCGCCGATGACGGTGGCGACGATGTCGTACTGGCCGGCGCGGTTGGAAGCGATGATCGGCTGGTTGAGGATCATCTGCAGGACCGGACGCGCGAAATAGGTCGCGAATTCCTTGTCGTTGACGACGATCTTGCCCGAACCCGGCTTCACCCAGACGCGGGCGATGGCGTTCTTGCGCTTGCCGGTGGCATAGGCGCGGCCCGACTTGTCGAGCTTCTGGACATGGACGGGTGCTGCCGGCTGGGTGTTGGTGTTGCCGGTGGCGGCGCCCAATTCTGCGAGCGAGGAAAGCTCAGCCATCTTATGCAACCTTCTTGTTCTTGGCGTTCAGCGCGCCGACGTCGAGGGTGACGGGCTGCTGGGCGACATGCGGATGTTCCGTGCCTGCATAGACGCGGAGGTTCTTCATCTGGCGACGGCCGAGCGGCCCGCGCGGGATCATGCGTTCGACGGCCTTCTCGACGACACGCTCGGGGAAACGGCCCTCGAGCAGCTGGCGCGCGGTGCGCTCCTTGATGCCGCCGGGGTGACCGGTGTGCCAGTAATAGACCTTGTCGGTGAACTTCTTGCCGGTGAACACCACCTTGTCGGCATTGATGACGATGACGTTATCGCCGTCGTCGACATGCGGGGTGAAGGTGGGCTTGTGCTTGCCGCGAAGATGATTGGCGATGACAGTGGCGAGACGGCCGACGACGAGACCCTCGGCGTCGATCAGCACCCACTTCTTCACCACATCCGCAGGCTTCTGCGAAAAGGTTGCCATGGATTTCTGCTTTCGATTTTGACCTTCCGAAGAAGGCGTTTCTTGTTGCTTGGATTGGCGACAAAGCACTTGCCCGCCGCCAATAACAAAACGGCGGCCTTGGCGGGCCGCTGCTTCGTGACGGCTTATAGGCGAGGGGAGTGGGCACGTCAAGGCGCAGGAAACGCACGTCTGCTCGCAAAAACAAAGGTTTGACCAAAAGGTATTATTTTACCACATCGGCGGCGCGCTTCGGCGGGATCGAATAGGTGCCGGTCGCATGCGCTACCGTGTGTCCCCTCGGTCCGCCGACGATGTCGATATCGAACACCATCAGGCTCTTGCCCAGCTTCAGGATGCGGCAATGGCCGTCGATCGGCCCGGCTTCGGCCTTGCGGACGAAATTGATGTTGAGGTTGACGGTAACCGAAAGCGCATCCGGCCCGGCATGGCTGAGCACGCAGACATAGCCGCCAATGTCGGCCAGCGTGAACAGCGAGGGCCCGGACACCGTGCCGCCGGGCCGCAAATGCCGCTCGTCGGCATTGAGCCGCACCGTGCAGCCGCCCGGAAACACATCGAGCGCCTCATACGACGTGAACTCGTCGTTGAGCTGCGGGTAGACGCTGGCCATCAGCGCATTGACTTCAGCCGCCGTCAGCACCGGCTTGAGATTATCCTGGGCGGGCATGTCGGTCTCTCGTTCTATGCCGGGCCTGTATGAACGCAATGATGCGCTTCTGGCAACACCTCTGGCGCAAGCGATGGGTGTTGATGAAACTCGATCCGATATTAGATAGTCTGGCGGCGCCCGGCGGAATCGCGGAGACCCTTGTCATGGCCGAAATCCTTTCGATCAAACCTGTTGCCATAGACGGGCCGGTCATCGCCGGGCTGGACAAGGGCGTGCTGCGCCTGACGCTCGCCAATCCGCCCGCCAATGCCTTGTCGCTTTCCGTCATGGCGGCATTGAGCGCCGAGCTCGACCGTGCCAAGGCCAACAAATCGGTCCGCGTCATCGTCTTGGCGGCCGCCGGGAAAGTCTTCTGCGCCGGTCACGATCTCAAGGAAATGACCGCGCGCCGCGCCGACGCCGACAAGGGCAAGGGGTTTTTCGAGCAGACATTTTCGGCTTGCGCGGCGTTGATGCAGCAGATCGTGCGCCATCCGCTCCCGATCATCGCCGAAGTCGATGGCCTAGCCACCGCTGCGGGGCTGCAACTGGTTTGCAGTTGCGACCTCGCCATTGCCTCGCATGAAGCGACCTTCTGCACGCCGGGCGTCAATATCGGCCTGTTTTGTTCGACGCCGATGGTGGCGCTGTCACGCAACGTGTCTCACAAGCACGCCATGGAAATGCTGCTCACCGGCGAGACCATCGATGCCGCAACCGCCAAGGAATTCGGCCTGGTCAACCGCGTCGTGCCGCGCGAATACCTGAATCAGATCGTCACCAAATACGCGCAAACCATTGCCTCCAAATCATCTCTGGTGGTCAAGACCGGCAAGGAAGCCTTTTACGCGCAGGCCGAGATGGGGTTGGCGGACGCGTATGCCTATACCGGCCGCGTCATGGTCGAGAACATGCTGGCCCGCGACGCCGAGGAAGGCATCGGCGCCTTTATAGGCAAGCGTAAACCGGAATGGACGGACGAATAGGCTTTTCGATCCATGGAACCGCGCATCTCCATCATCACCATCGCCACCGACGATCTCGAGCGCGCCGTGCGCTTTTACGAGGGCATGGGCATGAAGCGCCACGCCGGCATCACCGATGGCGTCGCCTTCTTCCAGATGGGCGGCGCCATTCTCGGCCTGTTCCCGCGGCCAAGCGCCGAGGAGGATTCAGGCATTGCCTTCGCCGCAGCACCGTCGGCGGTCTACCTCGCCTACAACACCCGCTCCGATGCCGAGGTTGACGAGGTCTTGGCCGCAGCCGAGAACGCCGGCGGCACAATCGTCAAGCCGGCCGGCCGTGCCTTCTGGGGCGGCTGGTACGGCTATTTCGCCGATGCCGACGGCCATGTCTGGGAAGTGGCGCACAATCCGGCCTTCCCGATCGCGGATGACGGCACCATCTCGCTGCCGGATTGAGCGTCCGCATGGGCTATCGCAAGCAACTGACCCGGCTTAAGGCGCCTTATCTCAAACGCATCCTGATTGACCCCGAGCGCGTGGAAGATTGGGAAAAATATCCCTGGAACCTGCCGCTGTTCCGCGGCCGCGAATTCGAGCTCGAATTCACCACGCCGATCACCATCATTGTCGGCGAAAACGGCACCGGCAAATCGACGCTGCTGGAAGCGATCGGCGCGGTGGCCGGTTACGACGAAGCCGGCGGCGGCAAGGGCTACATGCCCGTCGACCACTCCGGCGCCATCGACGAGAGTGGTGCAGCGCTTGCCGACACGTTGCGCGGCCACTGGCTGCCGAAGGTCACAGCGGGTTGGTTCTTCCGCGCCGAATCTTTTTACACGGTTGCCCGCTATCTCGATCAGGCGGCGCTGGAATCTGGCGGGGCGCCGCCGGATTTCCTGTCCTGGTCGCATGGTGAAGGGTTCATCCGCTTCTTCGAGGAGCGCTGCCGCCGGCAAGGTATCTACATCCTCGACGAGCCCGAAAGCGCGCTGTCGCCATCGCGGCAGATCGAGCTGCTGAAGATGCTGCGGCGCATGGACCGGTCCGGCACGGCTCAAGTGATCATGGCGACGCACTCGCCGCTGCTGATGGCCTGTCCGGGCGCGCGGCTGTTCCGCATCAGCCGCTTCGGCCTCGACCCCACAGATTTCACCGATACCGATCATTTTCGCATGATGCGCGACTTCTGCACGGACCCGCAGTCCTTTATGGAGGAAGCACTGAGGGAGACCGACGAGTGAATCACGATAGCTACGACAATGCCTATATCGGCGGCATCCTCAATTCTGTGAAGACCATCGCCATGGTCGGCGCGTCGGCCAACGATGTCAGGCCGAGCTTTTTCGTGCTGAAATATCTGCTGGCCAAGGGCTTTTCGGTGTTTCCGATCAATCCGGGGCAGGCCGGCAAGGAAATCCTCGGCCGCATGACCTATGCCAGCCTTGCCGATCTGCCGGAGCCGGTCGACATGGTCGACATCTTTCGCGCCTCTGCATCGGTGCCCGGCATTGTAGATGAGGTGCTGAAGCTCGACCCCTTGCCGAAGGTGATCTGGATGCAGCTTGGCGTGCGCGACGACGAGGCGGCCGCGCGTGCCGAGGCGGCCGGTATCAAGGTGGTGATGAACCGCTGCCCGAAGATCGAATATGGCAAGCTGTCGGGCGAGATCGGCTGGACCGGCGTCAACTCCGGTGTGCTGTCGTCGAAGAAGCCGCTGATGCGGTCGGGATTCCAGAGTTTCGGTGTGCGCCAGAAGTAAGGCAGTGAATGGTGAATGGTGAATAGAAGGATTTTCCTGGAAGCCGGGTAAAGCCGCATATGAGCGGCTTGCAATCAAGGTGGGACTGGCCGACTTTGCGACCACCATTTATCGCTCACCATTCATCATTTCACCATTCACACGTTTACCGCTCAGGGAGGTTTTCGATGACCCGCACGCCCGGTTTCAACACGCTCGCCGTCCATGCCGGCGCCAAGCCCGACCCGGCAACGGGCGCACGCGCCACGCCGATCTACCAGACGACCTCCTTTGTGTTCGACGATGCCGACCATGCCGCCTCGCTGTTCGGGCTGAAGGCCTTCGGCAACATCTACACCCGCATCATGAACCCGACCCAGGCGGTGCTGGAAGAGCGGATCGCGGCGCTCGAAGGCGGCACGGCTGCACTTGCCGTTGCTTCCGGCCATGCCGCACAGGTGATCGTGTTCCACAATCTCATGCGGCCTGGCGATAATTTCGTCGCCGCCACAAGGCTTTACGGTGGTTCGATCAATCAGTTCGGCCATGCCTTCAAGAATTTCGGCTGGGAGGTGCGTTGGGCCGACACCAACGACATCTCCACTTTCGAAAGCCAGATCGATGGCAAGACCAAGGCGATCTTCATCGAGAGCCTGGCCAATCCCGGCGGCACCTTCGTCGACATCGAGAAGATCGGCGACATCGCCCGCAAGCACGGCTTGCCGCTCATCGTCGACAACACGCTGGCCTCGCCCTATCTGGTGCGGCCGATCGAGCATGGCGCCGACATCGTCGTCCATTCGCTGACCAAGTTCATCGGCGGCCACGGCAATTCGATCGGCGGCGCCATCGTCGATGGCGGCACGTTCGACTGGTCGAAATCCGGCAAATATCCGATGCTGTCGGAGCCGCGCCCCGAATATGGCGGCCTTGTCCTGCACGAAACCTTCGGCAATTTCGCTTTCGCCATCGCCGCGCGCGTGCTTGGCCTGCGTGACATCGGCCCGGCGATTTCGCCGTTCAATGCCTTCCTGATCCTGACCGGGCTGGAGACCTTGCCGCTCAGAATGCAGCGCCATTGCGACAATGCGGTCACCGTCGCCGGCTGGCTGTCCAACCACCCCAAGGTCGCCTGGGTCAACTATCCCGGCCTGCCCAGCGACAAGAACAACGCGCTGCAGAAGAAATACTCGCCGCAAGGCGCCGGTGCTGTCTTCACCTTCGGCCTCAAGGGCGGCTACGAGGCCGGCATCAAGTTCGTCGAGGCGCTCGAACTGTTCTCGCACCTCGCCAATGTCGGCGACACCAAGTCGCTGGTCATCCATCCGGCATCGACCACGCATCGCCAGCTTTCCGACGAGCAGAAGGTCAAGGCGGGTGCGGGACCGGACACGGTCCGGCTTTCCGTCGGCATCGAGGATGTCAACGACATCGTCGCCGACCTGGAACAGGCTTTGGCCAAGGTTTGATTTTTTGAGTGAGTAGTGAGTAGTGAGTAGTAGTCGGTATTCACTAGTTAGCAGTGATTAGTGATTAGCCACCCGCTCGAGGGAGCGCTTTCCACTCACTACTCACTACTCACTACTCACTAACCTGTTGGAGGCAAACCCTGTCCGCGCATTACCTGACAATATCGACCGACAGCGTCGACGCCGAACATGGCGCCCCGGCGCCGGATCGTCTGATTGCGGGCGATCCGAAGTTCCGCACCTGGAATGTCGAGGAGCGCGATGGCCGCCTCTATGCCGGCATCTGGGAAGCGACGCCGGGCAAATGGCGCATCGAATATGACGAATGGGAGTTCTGCCACATCCTTTCCGGCGTCTCGGTGGTTGCCGAGGACGGCGGCGAGGCCCGCACGGTGCGCGCCGGCGACAGTTTCGTGCTCAGGCCAGGCTTCAGGGGCAGCTGGGAAGTGGTTGAAACGACCCGCAAGGAGTATGTGATCAAGCTCTGATCACGCGGCGCGCTTGGACTTCACAAAAGCCGATCGATGTCAGTGTCGGAAAAGCCGTATCCGCTCATCATCTCCCTGTGCCAGGGACTGCCAAGCAAATCACTGAGACATAAGTCGACGCGCTGGAGCAGGGTGGCACTGCCTTTGGCGAGAGCGAAAGCGCCGGGCGCTGGCTGTTTTTCGACTGCCGGGACGTCGATGACGTCGAGAGGCGCGTCGGGTCGCCGGCTCAGATAGCCGCGATGCGCGAGCGCTACACTCGCATAGGCATGCACCACGCCGGCCGCGACGGCGTTTGCTGCTTCGGCCTGAGTGGCAAATATCCTTAGCCGTTCGGGCTGAATAGCGTTTTGCAGGGCCGTCCGGTGCTGGATCTGGCCCGATATGACGCCGATCAGCGCCGTCCGATCATTGGCTACGGACCGATAGCCATCGAAGGCCCGGGGATTGTCTTTCGCGACCAGCAATCCATCCGCCAGCATCCAGATCGGCCTTGTGAAGTCGACCAGCTTCCGGCGGTCGTCGGAAATGAACAGGCCGGTGGTTATGTCCCACCGATGTTCGGCAAGCCCAGGCAGCAGTTCGGCAAACTCGGTCTCGATGGGCAAAAGTTCCAGCCCGAGCGTCAGGCAGACCCTCGTGGCCAGTTGGGCATCGCTGCCGCCCAGACGTCCCGATCCGTCGATAAAGCAGAAGGGTGGTTCCTGTAGAAAGGCGAATCTCATTTTCTCGGGCATGCGTCGGCTCCGCCGTCCTCACAAGCTCACAATGAGCTTTTCCAGCCCATGGAAATGATAGGTGTCGCGGAAGCGCGGCTCCTCCGCAAGATGGAGTTGCGGCTGCCGCTCGAACAGGGTTTTCAGCGACACCTGCAACTCCAGCCGCGCCAGCGGCGCACCGATGCAGAAATGGATACCGGCGCCGAACGAGACATTCTTCTGGTCTAGTCGGCCGGGCCGGAAGGCGCCAGGTTCGGCAAGGGCAAGCGGATCATGATTGGCCATGCCGAGCAGCAGGCCGATCGTCTCGCCCGGCTGTACGACAACCCCGGATGTCACCTTGACCTCCTGATAGGCGTAGCGGGTGAACATGTGCAGCGGCGCGTCGAAGCGCAGGCACTCCTCGACCGTCGCAGCGGTTGCTTCCGGCGAGGTGAAGAAACGGCCGGGGTCGCCGCCTTGCGCCAGCAACGTGCGCACGGCGTTGCCGGTTTGATGGACGGTCGCCTCGTGGCCGGCATTGAGCAACAGGATGGCGGACGAGACCAACTCGTCTTCCGACAGCTTCTGGCCATCCTCCTGCGCCGCGATCAGCAGCGACAGCAGGTCGTCGCCAGGCTTCTTGCGCCGCTCGGTGACATAGCCGCGCAAAAAGTCGGAAAAATCGCGCGCGGCGCGATTGGCCGCTTCCTCGGTCTCGCGCGTCCGGCCATGCATGTACATGGCCACCATCCGGTGCGACCAGTCGAGCAGTTGCGGCCCCATTTCGACCGGCACACCGAGCATTTCGGCAATGATGGTGATCGGCAAAGGTGCGGCGAAGCTGGGCAATAGATCGACCTGGCGCGGTTCGAAACGGTCGATCAGCTCATTGGCCAGCGCCTCCACGCGCGGCCGCAGCCGCTCGACCTGGCGCGAGACGAAGGCGCGGTTGACCAGGGTTCTGAGCCTGGTGTGCACCGGCGGCTCCAGCTCCAGCATCGAATTGCTCTCGATGCCGTCGAAAGCGGCCAAATGCGAGCGATCCTCGCCGATGCCGCGGCTGTCGGGAATGCCGGCCGGGTTCTGGCGACCGAAGCGGCGGTCGCGCAACAGCCGGTTGACGTCGTCGAAGCCGCCAAAGCACCAAAAGCCGAATTCCTCCCAGAAGAAGGCATTCGATGCGCCATGCAGGACGGCATAGGCGTCGTAGGGGTTCTGGAAAAACGCCGGTTCGTGCGGATCGAGCCGCAGGCGGCGCGTGGCTGGATCAAAGGCGAGGTAGGGCGGCATGGATGTGGTCATGCCAGACCATTACCGCGGCTTGCCGGCTTGGTGCCAGACCGGATGTTGGCACCCGACGGCCCTATGGATTGAGCCAACCGAGGCGGACCTCGGCGAAGTACCGAAGTCTAATCCTCGCAATGCCTGGCAATATGCACGCGGCGCCAGCTGGTCGAGCCTTCCTGCACCACCACCCGGCGCGCCATCCTCTGGTATGACGGCGCTATCTGGGTGACGTGCCGCCGCTCGGGCCGCACCAGCACTTCATGGGCGACGCTCTCATATTCGGCCGGCAGCACAACCCGGCGGGTGCGCTCCGGTTCAACCACCACTGTTTCGGCCACACGCGCGTAGCGGGCCTTGCGCCACACCTTGCACAGCACCTTGCGGCCGTGGATGACGCGCCATTCCCAGGCATAGCCGCCATCGTCGACCTGGACCGTGCGGTAAACGGTGCGGGTTCTCGCCGGTACGATGTCATAGGTGACTCGGGGCGGCGCGATCTGCTCGACGCGCTCCATGGTGCCATAGATCGGCGGATCATAGTCGACCAACTGCCCGCCGGGACTGACCATGACGTCTTCATAGACGGTGTCATAGAGCGCCGGCCTGTGCACCGGCTCATAGCATTCGGCGGCCCGGCCGCCGGCAACCGCATCGGACACCATGCCGAGACCGGCAAGGCCGGAGATGGCGAGGCAAGCAGTTTTCCTGATCATGGCACTCCCCTGTTTGAACCCGAAACGTGAGGTTCAATGTTGAATTGTAGGGGAAGGTTCTCCGGGGGAAAGCGGTTTCGCCGCATTTCGTTAAGCGACGCGGTTAAGGAATTGCTACACCGCAAAAACGCCGCTGGCCGCGTTCGGACTTTCCCTTGCGCGGAAACCTTGATTCGACTTAACCAGATGGCTAGGAGAGGCGGCCTTGCGCTAGGGTGAGCCGGCATCCTATTTACATTCTAACCATCAAGAACCGATTCTGCCCGATTTCCCGGCGCCGGAATCCCCATCTCCAAAAAGGGTAGTCCATGAAGAACCCCGTCGAAACCTACATGAACCTCGTTCCGATGGTGGTCGAGCAGACCAATCGCGGCGAGCGGGCCTACGACATTTTCTCGCGCCTGCTGAAAGAGCGCATCATTTTCATCACCGGCCCGGTCGAAGACGGTATGGCGACGCTGGTTTGTGCACAGCTTTTGTTCCTCGAGGCCGAGAACCCGAAGAAAGAGATCAATCTCTACATCAACTCGCCGGGCGGCGTGGTGACCTCGGGCATGGCGATCTACGACACCATGCAGTTCATCAAGCCGGCAGTGTCGACGCTGTGCATCGGCCAGGCGGCGTCGATGGGCTCGCTGCTTCTGACCGCCGGCCACAAGGACATGCGTTTTGCCACGCCGAACGCCCGTATCATGGTTCACCAGCCTTCCGGCGGTTTCCAGGGCCAGGCCTCCGACATCGAGCGGCACGCGCAGGACATCATCAAGCTGAAGCGCCGCCTCAACGAGGTCTACGTCAAACACACCGGCAAGAGCTACGAAGACATTGAAAAGACGCTTGACCGCGACCATTTCATGACCGCCGACGAAGCCAAGGATTTCGGCCTCATCGACAAGGTCATTTCGTCGCGCGAGCCGGTCGAAGGCGCTGTGGCATAAGCGCTGCATGGCAGTTGGATGGCGGGATAACGCGCTTTTGCTGGGATTTGCGGCATTTCGGCCACAATTGGCTGTTCCCTCGGTGGATGGGATTGCCTACGTTAAGGCTATGTTGATTTTCGACGGCTTAGCTTTGTGCAGGGTTGGCGCGAATCATTGCGACGTTTTCTGATTTGTGTTTCGTACGGAATGCGTTGCGGGAGCCGGGACACTGGCGGCGGCGAATTCCCGCGATAGATAGAATATGCGCCCTTTCAGCCAGACCATCGGCGGGCGGCCATGAAAGGACAGGAAAATGAGCAAAGTCGGCAACAACAGCGGTGATTCGAAGAACACGCTTTATTGCTCGTTTTGCGGCAAAAGCCAGCATGAGGTGCGCAAGCTGATCGCCGGCCCAACGGTGTTCATCTGCGACGAGTGCGTCGAGCTGTGCATGGACATCATCCGCGAGGAGAACAAGACCTCGATGGTGAAGTCGCGCGAGGGCGTGCCGACCCCGCAGGAGATCCTGAAGGTTCTCGACGACTATGTCATCGGCCAGCCCTACGCCAAGCGCGTGCTGTCGGTGGCTGTCCACAACCACTACAAGCGCCTGGCGCATGCCGGCAAGAACAACGACGTCGAATTGGCGAAGTCCAACATCCTGCTGATCGGCCCGACCGGCTGCGGCAAGACGCTGCTTGCCCAGACGCTGGCCCGCATCATCGACGTGCCCTTCACCATGGCCGACGCGACGACGCTGACCGAAGCCGGTTACGTCGGCGAGGACGTCGAAAACATCATCCTGAAGCTGCTGCAGTCGGCCGACTACAATGTCGAGCGCGCCCAGCGCGGCATCGTCTACATCGATGAAATCGACAAGATCTCGCGCAAGTCCGACAACCCATCGATCACCCGCGACGTGTCGGGCGAGGGTGTGCAGCAGGCGCTTCTGAAGATCATGGAAGGCACCGTTGCCTCCGTTCCGCCGCAGGGCGGCCGCAAGCATCCGCAGCAGGAGTTCCTGCAGGTCGACACCGCCAACATCCTGTTCATCTGCGGCGGCGCCTTCGCCGGGCTGGACAAGATCATCTCGGATCGCGGCAGGAAGACTTCCATCGGCTTCGGCGCCATCGTGGCTTCGCCCGAGGATCGTCGCACCGGCGACGTGTTCCGCCTGGTCGAGCCCGAGGATCTCTTGAAGTTCGGCCTCATCCCCGAGTTTGTCGGCCGTCTGCCGGTCCTGGCGACGCTGGAAGACCTCGACGAGCCGGCGCTGATCCAGATCCTGACCGAGCCGAAAAACGCGCTGGTCAAGCAGTATCAGCGGCTGTTCGAGATGGAGAGTGTCGACCTGACCTTCCATGAGAATGCGCTGTCGGCGATCGCCAAGCGCGCCATCGAGCGCAAGACCGGCGCCCGTGGCCTCCGCTCGATCATGGAAGCGATCCTGCTCGACACCATGTTCGAACTGCCCGCCCTGGAAGGCGTGCGCGAAGTGGTGATTTCGGAAGAAGTGGTGACCGGCAGCGCCCGGCCGCTCTACATCTATTCCGAGCAGAAGGAAAAGAAGGGCAACGTCAGCGCCTGATCTGGCATCTGGCCTAACCTTTTTATGGAACGGCGCCCGCGGGGCGCCGTTTTGCTGTGGTGAGGTACCGATCCTTGTGACGGAGTGGATGAACGAACGTGTCGACCCTTGATCTTTGCCCCTCGTGCATCCAACTAACATCGGAAGGCCGTGGTGCCGAATTCTGTGCTGTAAAACTCCCGTCACAAACGGTGGTAGGCGGAACGATCCCCGGTCGTTAATATGAGATTCGCGGTTGGCTCGATTAGCGGCCGCGACATGAAAGGTTGGACAATGGCCAAAATATCCAAGGCTCCCAGCGACGGCGTCTTCGCAGTCCTCCCACTGCGCGACATCGTGGTGTTCCCGCACATGATCGTTCCGCTCTTTGTCGGGCGTGAAAAGTCGATCAAGGCGCTGGAAGAGGTTATGGGTCAGGAAAAGCAGATCCTGCTTGCCACCCAGATGAATGCCGCCGATGACGATCCCGAGCCCGATGCGATCTTCGACATCGGCACGCTCGCCAATGTGCTGCAATTGCTGAAGCTGCCCGACGGCACCGTCAAGGTGCTGGTCGAAGGCGCTTCGCGTGCCAAGATCGTCTCGTTCACCGACCGTCCGGACTTCCACGAAGCTACCGCCACGGCGCTGGTCGAGCCGGAGGAGGAAGAGGTCGAGGTCGAGGCGCTCGCCCGTTCGGTCGTCACCGACTTCGAAAACTACGTCAAGCTGAACAAGAAGATCTCGCCTGAAGTGGTGGGCGCCGCCAGCCAGATCGACGACTATTCCAAGCTCGCCGATACGGTTGCCTCGCACCTCGCCATCAAGATCCCCGAGAAGCAGGAGATGCTGGCCACGCTGTCCGTCAAGGAACGGCTGGAAAAGGCGATGGGCTTCATGGAAGCCGAAATCTCCGTCCTGCAGGTGGAGAAGCGCATCCGCTCGCGCGTCAAGCGCCAGATGGAGAAGACGCAGCGCGAATATTACCTCAACGAGCAGATGAAGGCGATCCAGAAGGAGCTCGGCGAAGGCGAGGACGGCCGCGACGAGGCCGCCGAGATCGAGGCGCGCATCAAGAAGACCAAGCTCTCCAAGGAGGCCCGCGAAAAGGCGGAAGCCGAGTTGAAGAAGCTGCGGACGATGTCGCCGATGTCGGCGGAATCGACCGTGGTGCGCAATTATCTCGACTGGATCCTGTCGATCCCGTGGGGCAAGAACTCCAAGGTCAAGCAGGACCTGGCGTTTGCGCAGAACGTGCTCGACACCGATCATTTCGGCCTCGACAAGGTCAAGGACCGCATCGTCGAGTATCTCGCCGTGCAAAGCCGCCAGAAGAAGCTGAAGGGGCCAATCCTGTGCCTCGTCGGCCCTCCCGGCGTCGGCAAGACCTCGCTCGGCAAATCGATCGCCAAGGCGACCGGCCGCGAATTCATCCGCATGGCGCTTGGCGGCGTGCGTGACGAGGCCGAGATCCGTGGTCACCGCCGCACCTATATCGGTTCGATGCCCGGCAAGGTCATCCAGTCGATGAAGAAGGCCAAGAAGTCCAACCCGCTCTTCCTGCTCGACGAGATCGACAAGAT
Source organism: Mesorhizobium sp. M0317 (assembly GCF_040321555.1). Lineage (NCBI taxonomy): Bacteria > Pseudomonadati > Pseudomonadota > Alphaproteobacteria > Hyphomicrobiales > Phyllobacteriaceae > Mesorhizobium > Mesorhizobium sp. M0317. Next base: position 112,839 of record NZ_JAMYRV010000001.1, read on the forward strand.
GGGCCAGGACTTCCGCGGCGATCCGTCATCGGCCTTGCTCGAGGTGCTCGATCCCGAGCAGAACTCGACGTTCATGGACCATTACCTCGAGGTCGAATACGATCTGTCGAGCGTGATGTTCGTGACGACGGCGAACACGCTGAACATCCCTGCGCCCCTGATGGACCGCATGGAGATCATCCGTATCGCCGGCTACACCGAGGACGAGAAGATCGAGATCGCCAAGCGTCACCTGATGCCCAAGGTGATCCGCGACCATGCCCTGCAGCCGAAGGAATTCTCCGTCGGCGAGGACGCGATCCGCGGCATCATCCAGACCTACACCCGTGAAGCGGGCGTCAGAAGCCTGGAGCGCGAGCTGATGAAACTCGGGCGCAAGGCGGTGACCGAGATCCTGAAGACGAAGAAGAAGACGGTGAGCATCACGGCGGCGAACCTCGCCGATTACCTCGGTGTTCCGCGCTTCCGCTTCGGCCAGGTCGAGGCTGACGATCAGGTCGGTGTCGTCACCGGTCTTGCCTGGACGGAAGTCGGCGGCGAGCTGCTGACGGTCGAAGGCGTCATGATGCCCGGCAAGGGCCGCATGACGGTGACCGGCAATCTGCGCGACGTGATGAAGGAATCGATCTCGGCGGCGGCCTCTTATGTCCGCTCGCGGGCCATCGATTTCGGCATCGAGCCGCCGCTGTTCGACAAGCGTGACATCCACGTCCACTTGCCCGAAGGCGCCACGCCGAAGGACGGTCCGTCTGCAGGTGCTGCCATGGCGACAGCCATCGTGTCTGTCATGACTGGTATTCCGGTCCGGGCCGATGTGGCGATGACTGGCGAGATAACGCTTCGCGGCCGCATCTTGCCGATCGGCGGCCTCAAGGAGAAGCTGCTCGCCGCATTGCGCGGCGGCATCAAGAAGGTGCTGATCCCGGAAGACAACGCCAAGGATCTGGCGGAGATACCGGACAATGTGAAGAACGGTATGGAGATCATTCCGGTCTCACGTGTCGGCGAGGTTCTGAGGCACGCGCTGGTGCGCATGCCGGAGCCGATCGAGTGGGTCGAGCCGGTCAATCCGCCGGCTTCCACCGATACCGTTGACGATGCTGGAAAGTCGCTTGCACATTAGAAACTACTAAAGTTGCAGTGCACAAAGAGAGAGCCGGGCCTTGAGCCCGGCTTTTTCATGTGAAAAACCCACCTTTTCCGGGCTTTTTTCAACTTATTTCCGGCTTTTTGACTTGGGTTTGCGAGCGCTTCTTTCTAAAGTCCCTCTCCTGCCGGATGAGTCGAAAGTTCCGGTTTTCTCATGGAAGGGAATTTTTATGAACAAGAACGAACTGGTTTCCGCTGTCGCTGAATCCGCGAGCATTTCGAAGGGTGACGCACAGTCGGCGGTTGAGGCGGTGTTCTCCGTCATCACTGGCGAACTGAAGAAGGGCGGCGATGTACGGCTCGTCGGCTTCGGAAATTTCACCGTCTCCAAGCGTGCGGCATCGACTGGCCGCAACCCGCAGACTGGCGCGGAAGTGAAGATTCCGGCGCGTACCGTGCCGAAGTTCTCGGCCGGCAAAGGCCTCAAGGACGCGGTCAACTAAAAATTTTTTCAGAGAATGTTGGAAAGCCGGGTTCGCCCGGCTTTTCTTTTGCCTCGATCGCGGCAAGCCGTCAGCCCGCTGAGGCGAGCCTTCAGCCCACCGGCGCATCCGCGCGCATCAGGCCTTCCTGCTTGAGGTCCGCCCACAGCGCCGCGGGCAGCTTGGCATCGAGCAGGGCGCGGTTGCTTTCGACTTCGCTCGGCCGCTGGCCGCCGGGGATGACCGACACCACGGAGGGGTGCAGCAGCGGAAACTGCAGCGCCGCCTCGATCAGCCTGACGCCATGGCGCTGGCAGACGGCCTCGATGCGCCCGACGCGATCCATGATGTCCCTTGGCGCCTCGGAGTAATTGTAATAGGCGCCTGGCTTCGGCCCGGTCGCCAGGATGCCGGAATTGTAAGGACCGCCGAGAACGATGCCGATGCCGCGTTGCTCGCAGAGCGGCAGGAAGGTGGCAAGCGCTTCCTGTTCCAGCAGCGTGTAGCGCCCGGCCAGCAGGAACAGGTCGAAGTCGCCACGCTCCGCCAGCGTCTGGCAAACCTCCCATTCGTTGATGCCGCCGCCGAAGGCCTTGATCACGCCCTGGTCGCGCAGCGCAACCAGTCCGTTGTAGCCCGAGGCCATGAATTCCTCGATGCGCTGGTCTGACGCCTCCTTGCTGCCATGGGTGAAGATGTCGAGGTCATGGACGAAAAGGATGTCGATGCGGTCGACGCCAAGCCGTTCCAGCGACGCCTCGAACGAGCGCATGACGCCGTCATAGCTGTAGTCGTAGACCTCCTTGCGCGTCGGTGTGTCGAAGAACTTGCCGATGCCGGTTCGTTCCTCCGGCGGGCAGGCGCGCAACAGGCGACCGACCTTGCTCGACAGCACATAATCGTCGCGCTTCCTGCCGCGCAGGAAGGCATTGAGCCGTGTTTCGGCAAGGCCCAGGCCATAGAGCGGCGCGGTGTCGTAGTAACGGCAGCCGGTCGCCCACGCCGCCTCCAGCGTCGCGTTGGCATCCGCGTCGGGGACGGCGCGGTAAAGGTTGCCGAGCGGCGCGCTGCCGAAGCCAAGCTCGGTGAAGTCGAGGCCGCCATTGCCGATGCGGTCGAAATGCCGTGTCTTCATGTCGTGCTGATTTCCTGGATTGATTGTCTGACCTGACACTATCACGCCGCTGGCTCAGCAAAAGCCGCCATGGCCGTTGGACAGGCATTTTCCCGATGATAGCATGAACAAAAACAAGCCTTTTCCGAAAGCGCGCAACCGGAAATCACCGGCCACAAACCCGGCCCGACAGATGGGACTCTCATGGCGAATGCCGGCTCGGATATGTTTTCGACCGCCCTGCAAGAGCTGGGCGCCGTACTGGCGCGCGTCGACGAAGCCGGCATCGACATCGCCTGCGAAACCCTGGCCCGCGCGCAAAAGATCGGCGTCTATGGCTGCGGCCGCGAAGCGTTGCAGCTCAAGGGTTTCGCCATGCGCCTCTATCACCTTGGGCTTGAGGTGTCGGTGGTCGGCGACATGAACACGCCACCGCTTGGCGCAGCCGATGTCTTCCTGGTCAGTTCCGGCCCGGGCGAGACGACGACGGTGCTCACCTTGATGCAAGTCGCCCGCCAGGCCGGCGCCACCGTGCTTTTGCTCACCGCCGAGGCAGGCAGCAGTGCGGTCGCGCTTGCCGACTTCACCTTGCTGATCCCGGCGCAGACCATGGCGCGTGACCAAGGGCCGCAAAAGACATCGCTGCTGCCGATGGGCTCGGTCTTCGAAGGGGCGCTGTTCCTGCTGTTCGAGGTCATGGTGCTGAAGCTCAAGGCGCTGACCGGCCAGTCGTCCGAGGCCATGCGCGCCCGCCACACCAACATGGAATAGATCATGCGCTACGAACTGATGCTGCCGCACCAGATCCGCAAGACGATCGCCGAGAACTGGCCGGTCGCTCTCCCGCTCGGCGTGCTCGAATATCACGGCGAGCACATGGCCGTCGGCATGGACACGCTGGCCGTCGTCAAGACGCTGGAGCTCTACGAGAAGGAGGCCGACGTCGTCATCCTGCCGGCTTTCTACTACGGTGCGGCGAGCTATGTGGTGGCAGCACCCGAAGGCAACGGCTCGGTGCAGGTCGGCGGCAACCAGCTGGCGCCGTTCGCCGAAGAATTGTTCTACAGCCTGCTGCGCATCGGCTTTCGTAACATCAACGCCATCATCCACCACCAGACCGAGAACTTTGCCGCCGGCATGCCGACCGATCTCGCCTTCAAGGCCGCCGGCCGCCAGGCGATCTTCCGCTTCCTCGAGAAGCAGCGCGGCGAGGGCTGGTGGGGCTCAGACGAGATGGCCGATTATTATTCCGGGCACGCCGCCGGCGAGAATTTCTTCAACTGGGTGCAGGTGCACCCGCTAATGTCGGCTGCCATGAACGGGAAGTATCCGTTCGATCACGCCGGTGTTGGCGAGACATCATTGATGCTGGCACTGTGTCCGGAAGCGGTCGATGCCGGGCGTTTTGGCGAGAATACCGCGTGGTATACGGCCAGTGCGCCGGAGGCCTCGGCGGAGCTGGGGCGAAAGGGTGTGGCGATGATCATGGATCACCTGAGGGCGATATTGGGGCGCTAGCAGACAAAGTCGCTCTGTAGCGATCCTTCACACCCCCCTCTGTCCTGCCGGACATCTCCCCCGCAAGGGGGGAGATCAGATGTCATTTCCGCTTTCGCCAATCACCTACGTCGCAAGAAAAGCGATGCAGCCAAAGCTGCCGATCTCCCTCCTTGCGGGGGAGATGGCCGGCAGGCCAGAGGGGGGTGCTGTCCCGCCGAGGTCAACAGTAGAGGGGCACGCCGCCTCTCGCCTACTTCACCGCCCCCGCCGTCATGCCCATGATCAGATAGCGTTCAAGCGCAATCCCGATGACCGCCAGCGGTGCGATCGCGGCGGTGGCAAGCGCCGCCATCGACCACCAGTTGATGCCTTGCGAGCCGGTCTGGCTCGCCACCATCACCGGAATGGTCTTGGCGTCGGTCGACGTCAGGAGTGCCGCAAAAAAGTACTCGTTCCAGCACAGCACCATCGCCAGGATGAAGGCGGCGACCATGCCCGGCAGCGCAATCGGCATGACGATGCGGAAAAAGGCGCCCCAGATCGACAGGCCGTCGACCAGCGCTGCCTCCTCCAGTTCGACAGGGATCGAATTGAACTGGTCGCGCATGATCCAGATGACGATCGGCAGCACCATGAGCGTGTAGAGCAGGATCAGGCCGATGCGTGTGTCGAGCAGGCCGACCTCGCGGTAGAGCACCAGGAAGGGCAGGGCGAGCACCACCGGCGGCAGGATCAGCTGCGACAGGAAGAAGAAGGAGATGTCCTCGTTCTTGAACCAGGCGAACTGATAGCGGTACCGGGTCAGCCCATAGGCGGCGAGGCTGCCGATGACGATGGCGAGGCTCGATGCGCCGACCGAGGTGATGACCGAATTCATGAAGCGCTTGAAAAACTCCTCCCGCACCGTCGAGGTCTGGAAGATCGAATCCGGCGACAGGCCGAGCGAGCGCCAGCCCTTCCAGTCCGGTTGGAAGTCGACGAACGGGATGAGGTGTCCTTGCGTGACGTCGACCGCAGTCTTGAACGAGGTGGTGATCGTCCAGTAGATCGGGAACAGGCAGATGAAGGCCCAGAACGCCAGCGCGCCATAGATGAAGATGCGATTGGCCAGAAAACCTAGCGGTGAGCGGATTTCCGAGGCAGTATAGTCGGTGGTCTGGACGCTCATTGTGCCTCGTCAGTTCACGTTGCGCACGAAGCGATTGGCCAATTTCAACAGCCAGGTCACGAACACGACGATGATGACGAGATAGGCCATCGCCAGCATGGTGCCGTAGCCGACATTCGAGCGGTCGCGGTATTCGCGGTAGATGAAGCTCGACACCGAATCCGTGGCGCCGCCAGGCCCGCCGGAGGTCACGGTGATGATGATGTCGGCAAGCTTCAGCTTGAAGATGATGCGCAGGATCACCGCCGTCACCGACACCGGCAGCATCAGCGGGAAGGTGACCTGCCAAAAAGTCTGCCATGGCGTGGCGCCGTCGACGCGCGCTGCCTCCAGCACGTCGCGCGACATCGCCTGCAGGCCGGCAAGCAGCATGATCATCATGAACGGGATGAAGGTCCAGGCGTCGAGCACCATGATCGAGATGCGGGCGGTGATCGGGTTGGAGAAGAAGGCGGGGTTCTCCCAGCCGAGATGGCGCGCCAGCGTCGCCGCCGGCCCGAAACGGTATTCCATCAGCGATTTGCCGATCATCCAGGATACCGCGACCGGCGACAGCATCAGCGGCATCAGGAAGACGACTCGGAAGAATTTGCGCGCCCGGATCTGCGCGTTGAGCAGCAGCGCCAGGCCGAAAGCGATGACATATTCGACCAGCACGGCGAGCACATAAAGCACCATGTTGAACAGCGCGTTGCGGTAGTAGGGATCGGCCAGCATCTGCCAGAAATTGTCGAGCCCGTTGAACTTGCGGCCGGAAAAGGACGACAGGTTCCAGTCGGTCAGCGCGATATAGAAGCCGAACAGCGTCGGGAAGATCACCATGGCGATGGTGAACAGCAGCGCCGGCAGCAGGAACAGCGCGCGCTGGCCGTCCTCGCCGCGCGTCAGCACCTGGCCGATGCCGAGCGCCACGCCCCACAGAACATAGGCGTAGACGATCGGACGCCAGGTCTCGAAGCCGAGCGTGGTGATCTCGTTCTTGTAGAGGATCTCAAACGCGATCACCGCCAGCAGGCCAAGCGTGGCGGCCGCCATCAGGGCAAAACCCGCCCGCTTGCGGGCCGGCGAGATCAGATCGGCTGGGCCGGCGTTGGCCGGCCATGCATTGGTGGTCTGGTCTGCCACGCGTCCCCGTCCGTTTAAAAAATCAAGCCTGCGACCGGCCCGAGCCGGTCAGGTCCGGCGGCTTGCACCGCCGGACCTGTTGTCACGATAGGATCAGCCTACACGCCGAGCGAGGCCTTGTAGAGCTTGATCTGGTTTTCGCGGCCGATCTGGTCGGTCAGCTTCTCCCAGGCCGCGGCAATGGCGTCGGCGCCTTCCTGCGCCTTCATCTTGCCGGCGAATGTGTTGGCCAGAATGTCCTCGGCAGCCGAATAATACTGGAAGATGCCGGGGATGCGCGGCTCGATCGCCGCGTTCGGATGGTTGTAGCTGTCGGCTTCCGACTTCAGATACGAGGTGATGAACGCCTCGTCGTAGCCTGCCGCCACCCATTCGGGAATGTCGAAATGCGAGTTGCGGTAGGGCTGGAAGCCGGACGGATACATCGCCGTCCAGATCGACAGGTCCTTGCCGCCGAGATGAGCGGCGGCCGACCATGCCGCTTTTTTCTTCTTTTCGTCCGTATCGACGCGGGCCATGACGTAGACGCCCCAGCCGAGATAGGCGCAGTTCGGCGCATAGTTCGGGCCGCTGGCGAGTTTGTCCCAAGCGCCGGTCTTGGCATTGTAGACGTCGTCGGACCCCGGCAGGATCGAGAAGCCGGTGACGTCGCCGATGACCGAGCTATCGTTGGTCTTGACGTTGGAGCCGACGTCGCCCCACCAGGTGACCATCGAACCGGTGCCGGCCAGGAACTGCTGGAAGGCTGTCGTGTTCGGGTCGGCGTTGATCTGGTCGGCGGGCTCCGACGGCAGCGCGTCGATGACGTCCTGGATGGCGCGCACCCAGGCCGGATTGTTGATGCGCGGCTTCATCGTGTCGGCATCGAACAGCCAGGCCTTGTCGTCGGGATGCTTGGCATAGGCGGTGGCGCGGCTGCCGAGGAAGTAGAAGCCGAAACCGCCCCAGGCCTTGGGCGCATCGAGATAGCCGAAGACGTCCTGGTCCTTGAACTTCTTGCCCTTGAGGAATTTTGTGACGGCCTGGACTTCCTGCCAGGTCTTCGGCACACCCCATTCGGTGGTCGCGCCGCCGTCCTTCCACGCCTTGGCGAGGTCGGCATCGGCAAAAACGTCGGTGCGGTAATTGAAGTTGTGCGCATCGCCATCGACGGTGATCCGGTACTGCTTGCCGTCCCAGGTGCCGACCGGCGGCTGCAGATAGGCCACGACATCCTTCATGTCGATCTGCTCTTTGACCCAGTCGGGCATCTCGGACGTCAGGCCCTTGCCGCAGACATCGCCTTCGAAGGGCGCGCCCATCTCGATGATGTCGAAGTCGACGGTGCCGGTTGCGATCGACTGCTGCAGGCGGGCATTGTAGTCGGCCTGCGCCAGGTCGATCCAGCTGATCTTGGCGCCGGTATAGGCCTCCCACGGCTTCAGGAAGCCGCGGAACAGCACATTGTGCAGGTTCTGGTTGTTGAGGCCCATGAAGGTGAGCTCGACGCCGGCGAATTCGCCTTCCTTGACGTTGGCCTTGGTGGCTTCCAGGCAGAGTTCGCCGACCTTCTGGAAATCGGCATCCGTCGGCTGACCCTTGCCGACGCCGGGGATCTGAAGAATTTTGGAGCGTAGCTCGCTGGCGGCTTCAGCCGGGCGGGTGAAAGCGCCGAGCCCAGCGCCCGATGCGGCGGCGATCGCGGCCATCGAGGCCGCGCCCTTGAGTATGTCACGCCGGGTGGCACCCGCGCGGACGAGTTTTTCGTACAGACCGACTCTCATCTATTCCTCCCAGAACAACAGTCGTGAATTAAATGCCAATCCCTCCGACGCCGAAACGTCGGCGGTTCTCCTTTATCATACGGGGACGTGGGACCCCACCCTGCGTCGCCTGGAGCTCCGATTTTCGGATAAAAATCCGACTGCCGGATTGGCAACAGCTAATATTTGCGTAATCGATTACCTTGTCAACACGAATGGCTTTTTATCGATAACATACCGACTTGCCCTTGCCGTTGGCAATGGCTAGCTTCACCGCGAGAAAAGGGGGGACGATGGCTCAAGTCGCGATCAGCAATGTGGCCAAGGCGTTCGGAACCGTCAAGGTCCTGCACGAGGTCAGCGTCGATATCGCCGATGGCCAGTTCGTGGTGTTGGTAGGCCCGTCGGGCTGCGGCAAGTCCACGCTGCTCAGGATGGTGGCCGGGCTGGAGACCGTCTCCGGCGGCACGATCGCCATTGGCGAGCGCATCGTCAACAATCTGCCGCCGGCCAAGCGCGACATCGCCATGGTGTTCCAGAACTACGCGCTCTATCCGCACAAGACGGTGGAGCAGAACATGGCGTTTGCGCTGAAGCTGCGCAAGACCGATCCGGCCGTGGTCGCCGAGCGGGTCAAGCGCGCCGCCGACATTCTCGACCTCAATCCGTACCTGAAACGTTATCCGCGCCAGCTCTCCGGTGGCCAGCGCCAGCGCGTCGCCATGGGCCGCGCCATCGTGCGCAATCCGCAGGTCTTCCTGTTCGACGAGCCGCTCTCCAATCTCGACGCCAAGCTGCGCGTGCAGATGCGCACCGAGATCAAGGAACTGCACCAGCGGCTGAAGACCACCACCATCTACGTCACCCACGACCAGATCGAGGCCATGACCATGGCCGACAAGATCGTCGTCATGCGCGATGGCCGTATCGAGCAGGTCGGCGCGCCATTGGAATTGTTCGACCGGCCGGCCAATCTGTTTGTCGCCGGCTTCATCGGCTCGCCGTCGATGAACCTGCTCAAAGGCGTGGTGCGCAAGGGCGACAAGGTCGAGATAGCAGGCACGCTGTTCCCGATTGCTGCCGGCAGCGCCGCCAAGGAGGGCCAGGCCGTGGTCTATGGCGTGCGGCCCGAGCATCTCGAAATCCATCCCGACGGCGTGCCGGCAAAGATCTCGGTGGTCGAACCCACGGGTTCCGAAACGCTGGTCTTCGTGCGCTTCGGCGACAGCGGCGAGATGGTGGCGCTGTTTCGCGAGCGCCACGACTTCAAGCCCGGCGACACGCTCAATCTCAAGCCGCGCCTCGACCAGGTCCATCTCTTCGACGCCGAGACCGGCAACCGGCTCTGATTTCCAATCGACTTTGACCAAACCTGTTTGACGAGGACTGCCATGCTCAAAGGGATCAACCCATTGCTCAATGCCGATGTGCTCCAGGCGCTCAGGGCAATGGGACACGGCGACGATCTGATCATCGCCGACACCAATTTCCCCGCCGATTCGGTGGCAAAGCAGACCGTGCTCGGCAAGCTGCTGCACATCGACGCCTCGGCGGCCGATGTGGTCAAGGCGGTGCTGTCGCTCTATCCGCTGGACACTTTCGTCGACGATGCGGCCGCGCGCATGGAGATCGTCGGCAAGCCGGACGAGATCCCGCCGGTGCAAAAAGAGGTGCAAAAGGAGATCGACAAGGCCGAGGGCAAGGCCTGGCCGATGATCTCGGTCGAGCGCTACGCCTTCTACGAGCGCGCCAAGAAAGCCTATTGCGTCATCCAGACCGGCGAGCGCCGCTTCTATGGCTGCTTCGCCTTTCGCAAGGGCGTCGTGCCGCCGGACGCCGAGTAGGGCCATGGCGTCGGGCAAACCTGTCGTCATTCTGGGCGTTTTCGTCGCCGACACCGCTTACCGGGCCAATCGACAGCCGCGCATGGGTGAAACCATTCTTGGTAATTCCTTCAAGCTGGGACCTGGCGGCAAGGGCTCGAACCAGGCGGTGGCGGCAGGCAAGCTCGGCGCCGACATCACTTTCCTGACCCGGCTTGGCGTCGATGCTTTCGCCGACATGGCCAAGGCGACCTGGGCAGAGGCGGGCGTGAAATCCGCCGTCATCGACACGCCGCAAAGCTATACCGGCGCGGCCTATATCTTCATCGAGGAGACGACCGGCAACAACGCCATCATCGTCAGCCCGGGTGCGGCGATGCTGATCTCGTCTGAAGACATCGAGGCCAATGCCGGCCTGATCCGTGGAGCCGGCGTCTTCGTCACCCAGCTCGAACAGCCGATCGACGCGGCACTGCGCGCACTCGAGATCGCGCGCGGGGCAGGGGTGACCACCATTCTCAATCCGGCGCCGGCGGCCAAGCTGCCGGACCGCATCTACACGCTGTGCGACTATGTGACCCCCAACGAAACCGAGGCCGAGGAACTGACCGGCATCAAGGTTTCTTCGATCGACGACGCTCGCCGCGCCGCCGACAGCCTGCTCAAAAAAGGCGTCGGCTCGGTCATCATCACGCTCGGCGAAAAAGGCGCGCTGCTGCACACGGCCGCTCGGTCCGAACATGTCCCGGTGGTCAATGCCGGCGCAGTGGTCGAAACTACCGGTGCGGGCGATGCCTTCAATGGCGGCCTGGCCGCCGCACTCGCCAAAGGCGTGGAGCCGCTGCAAGCCGTCCGCTTCGCCTGCGCCGTCGCCGGCATTTCGGTGACAAGGCCGGGTACGGCGCCATCCATGCCGACGCTGCATGAGGTCGAGGCGCTGCTGGCCGAGGGGTGAGGTCGTTGCGGGAGAGATCGAGTTCAGATCCGACCGGATCTGAATTGCCTCATGCAAGACCATGATTCTAGACGATTATGTCACATTTCTCCTGAGGAGAAATGGCGCGAGTGACGGGGCTCGAACCCGCGACCTCCGGCGTGACAGGCCGGCGAAAACGCCTGATTAATCAACGACTGATTCAATTCCTTACGCTCTCGAATTTGCGGGAAAAAGCGCGAAATTGAAACATGCTTATCAGAACTCCTCGTCGTAATCCGCGAGTCATTAACTTCCGATCCTCAGCTTATCGACGACGCGTCCGGGGGGTGCACGATCCTTCTGACGACGACGGGCACTGCGCGCGCGTATTTGTAGCAAGCCGCCACGCTGAAGCTACACAACCGCCGGGCATGTTACTGCCTCGGATCATTAATTTTTCGCTAGCGTTTGATTAAGCCCCTTAGGGCCGGACGTCTTGGCGTTTTGTAATGCACGGCAATAGCCGGGCGGGCGCCGGTCGCCTCCGTCATGTCGCCGCTGCGCCGCGTCAGGCTTCTTTCTCACCAAGCCCGAAAAGTGTTTTCGAGAACTCCCATATCGTCTCCGCGCAAGGTTTCGCACCAATGCAGCGAGAGCTTGGGGCGAGGAGCCCGGCATTGATCGCCAGGGCTCCTGAGAGAACGGTGGACTCGGCGTCAGAGTCTCGTCGGTGGCCTTTTTCCAAGTGCCAGATTGAGGAGCGACACAGCTTTCTCTCGGCCAAGTTTGGAAGCCCATGTGTTCATCGTGCAAAAGCGCGAAATCTCGTAATGCTCGAGGGCTTGGGCAACAGCTAGAAGGCCGGCATCTAGTGCAGGCGCGCCCTTGTATTCTTCCATGATCTCGGCGCCTTCATCCGTGATGCCGACGATAGCCGCGCAGGTCTTTGCCTGTGGCTTCTTGCCGATCTCTTCGAGAACCTCTGGGGCCTATTAGCTGCCGTTCAGCATTCGATACGCCCCGAAATCGCGGTCACGCGTCTGGTGCCACCGTCGCCCATTGCTCGCCCAAATTGCAGATCCTTAGCGGGAGAGCGCTTCTGCTCTCACCACTCGCAGGCACGAGATATTTCGGTGTTGGGCGTGATGCACCTTTTTTCTCCGCCGATCAAAAATGGTGGGGCGGGAGATTCGCTCCCTTTTCGCGCCCCCTAAAAGCAGACGCTTGATTCGTTGACCGACCCTTGGGCGAAATTGTCTGTCCGCAAGCCAAGTATGTTCCGGAAACCAACAAGACCATCAGCGTCGAGTCGAGAATATCATGGCCGACAAGGATGCCTGTCATCCCTCCAGCAACGTATATAATGACGGTGACCACCATTATGGTGGCGCCAAAACGTTCCAGCGGATCAGCACTGATGCGCAGGACTCTTGTCGCATTCCGGATCGTCACGACGAATATTGCAGCCAATGTCAGCGCACCTGCGAGTCCGGCCTGCACCAAAGCCGTAAGGAAGCCGTTGTGAAAGTGGTTGAAGCCTTCGGTGGCGCCAAAGCGCTGTTTGAACCCCTGCCTTGAAAGCATCCGGCCGGCGGCCATTCCGTGACCAAAAACGGGCGCTTGGCGAAAGGCATCGAGCCCGACGTCCCACAACCCGACCCGCAACCCGAGCGGCGTGGTATAATCGCCGTTGACGGCGAGGGCATTCCAGTCCTCGAACAGGACATGTGTGCGATCGGCGACAATCGGAGACGTAATTGCCGTGATGATCAATGTCGATGCGCCGGCAATCACCAGCAACTGCTTCATGTCTGATCGGAAGACCCTTTCGCGATGGGTCACAAGCACCGCTACCAGCGCGATGAGCAAGGCCACCCAGACCATGCGCGAGCCCGAGTAGAGTGTCGCCACCACACCGGCAAGCGCGGCGGCCGTGAGCGGCTTCCACGCTTTCTCGACCCCAGACAGAGCACCTGTAAGACACATCATCACGGCCAGGCAGGTGACCGTGGCAAACACGATGGGGTTTCCGGCCCCACCTTCGGGTCTCAGCATCCCAATCCAGTGGTATTGGACGATGGCCAGCACCAGTGCCCCGACACATGCTGCGGCGCTGGCACGAACGGCAGTGCGTGCGAGGCTCTCCTTGTCCATGATGCTCCACGTCGAATAGGAAATCGGGAACAACAGCAAGGTCATCAGGGGCAAGAAATGAGTGGCATCGGCCCGCAGCGTCCCGTTTACGATCGACGCCAGGATCTGGGCGGCGCAATAGGCATAGATGGCAGTGGTCATGGCAAGCATAGGCCGATCAATGTTAAGGCGCCGCCGGCCGGCCGCCAGCAGCGCCAATGACCAGAGCGCGCCGCCATGGAAGACGAAGCTCACCACCGAACCGAATACCGGCGGCGAAAAGAAGCAGGCGATCGAGAAATACTGGTTGACCTGGTCAGTCGTGAAATGGCGACGGAGCGATTTAAACAGGGTTCAATGCCTTTGCTTCGTTGGCTTCCAGGTCGCCTGAGGGTCGGTTCGAACGACCCTGGCGCACGTCGGTTCGCCCTCTCCCTCCCGTATAGCTGCTCGCTTTCGCGTCTGATAGTGCCGAACGTCTCGTCCCTTCCGACGGCATGAGCGGGCACCGCAAAGACTAAACCGCCCGGGCTCACCACCCATCACGCTGCGATCGCGTTTGAAAATCCCTTGGTCGCTCCCCGCCAGGACTGGAACATCAACACGTCCCAGAGTAGATATTGGTTGTTTTGGTGCCCGGAGAGGTGTTCGAACCAGGCACGCCGGATCGCTTCAGGCCGGAAGAATCCGTCTTCGCGCAGCCGGCGCTCGTCGAGCAACTCCTCGGCCCATTCGCGCAAAGCGCCGCGCAACCAGGAATCAATGGGCACGCCGAAGCCCATCTTGGGGCGTTCGACAAGCTCTTTTGGAAGATGCCTGTAAAGCAGCTGTCGCAGAGGCCACTTGGTCTGGCCGCCGGCGCGCAGAATTGAGAGCGGTAGCGACAGCACGAAGCTTATGAGTCGATGGTCGAGAAACGGTACACGTGTTTCAAGACTGACGGCCATGGCGGCGCGATCGACCTTCACCAGTATGTCGTCGGGTAGATAGCTCATAAGATCGATGTACATCATCCGCTCGACGCTACCGGGCAAATCCGGCAACGGTTCCAGGCCGGTCAGCATTGTTGGCGGCTCGACCGCATCCGAGATGATCTCGGTCGGGTCCCAGTGCGAGCACAGGCGACGGTAGACCTCGTCCATGGTCCGCAGCGAAAGCACAGACGCGGCTTTGTGGATCATGTCGCCGACGCGTTCGCGGCGCAGGCGTTGCGGGAGGAGCGGCATGATCCCGCCCGCGAGGTTGTTGTAGAGGCCGGCCGACGGCAATGTCGCCAGGCTAGCAGACGCGCGGCGCAGACCGACCGGAATTCGGGACAACTTGTTCCAGAACGCATCGGCGAGCGCGTAGCGGTTGTAGCCTGAGAACAACTCGTCGCCGCCGTCACCCGACAACGCCACGGCAACGCTGCCACGTGCCAGTTTCGAGACGAGGAAAGTCGGGATTTGCGAGGAGTCGGAGAAAGGCTCGCTATAGATGCCCGACAGTTGCGGCACCACGTCGAGCGCGTCGCGCTGGTTGAGATAGAGCTCTGTATGATCGGTGCCGAGATGGCGCGCCACTTGCTTGGCATGGTGCGCCTCGTTGTAGCCGACGTCCTCGAAGCCGATTGTGAAGGTGCGCACCGGCCGCGCACTGATCGACTGCATGACTGCCACGACCGCGGAAGAATCGATGCCGCCAGATAGGAAGGCGCCAAGCGGCACGTCGGCGATCATCTGCCCTTCAAGTGAGCGGCGCAGATGACGCTCGACCTCGTCGACCACCTCTTCAGAGCTGCCCAGGAAAGGCTCGCGCCGGCCTTGCGCTGCGACGTCGCTGGCGCGCCAGTAATTTTCGACGCGCGGCTCATTCATAGGATCGGAGAGGACGAGTAAGTGGCCGGGTCTCAGTTTCCGTATGCTCTGATAGATGCTGTAGGGCGCGGGGATGTAGTTGTGGCGCATCATCAGCGCCAACGCATTGCGGTCTATCTCCGGGCGCCAGTCCGGCAGAGGTTGAAAGGCGCTGAGTTCCGAGGCAAACGCGAAGGCCTTGCCGACACGGCCGTAGTAGAGCGGCTTTTCACCCACGCGATCGCGACCGAGAACCAGAGTTCTTTCACGCCGGTCCCAGACGCCAAAAGCAAACATACCGGCGGCCAGTTCGAGTGCTTTTTTGGTCCCTAGCTCTTCGATGGCGACCAGGAGGACCTCGGTATCGGAATGTCCACGCCACGCGTGTACACCAAATTGCTGGTCAAGGTGCGCCCGCATCTCGCCGTGATTGTAGATCTCGCCATTGAAGACAATGACATAGCGGCCTGTGTGAGAGATCATTGGCTGGGCGCCAGCCGAGGACAGGTCGATGATGGCAAGGCGGCGCTGGCTGAGCGCGACGCCCGCCTCGGCGTCGCTCCAGACCCCGTCGCCGTCGGGTCCACGATGTCGGATGTGGTCGGCCATCCGACGCACAGTATGGCCGCCGCCGCTCGTCGCAGCCGCTCCACCCACAATGCCGACGATACCGCACATCCGCCGTTACAGCTCCATCATCGGCTTGCCCAAGTTATCCGCGCGTCACCAGACTGGGAAGAAGTCCGTGGCTATAAATCTATCCGCTCGAAACACCATTCACCACAGCCGGTGCCGAAAAGGCCAACTCCCGGCAGCACATTGAAACGCCGATCCGTGCGAAACCCAAGATTTTCCACAGTCCGCTCCAACTCGCTGGCTAACGCGGATTGATAGGGATAGCCGCCAAGCCAGTCGTCGACATCCGCCAGAAATTCCATGCCTCGGCGCGCGCGGTAGTTCCTTACAAACGATATCGGGTCCCGGTGGCGCAGGGTCCTTGCGACCATATAAGCCGAGACAAAGACCGCCTTGATCGGCGGCCGTACCCATCGATGCGAGGCGTAGAACCTCTTTTCGACCGTCCATAGTCCACACAGCGGCGTCTTAAGATAGATCGCAATACCCAGTCGCCCAGAGCGGCCGACCAAGCCAGCCGCATTGGCGATCGCTGTCCACATATCTCCGGTATGGTGGAGGACCCCCCATGAATAGACGACATCGAACGTGCCGGTGGGCAGCGAGGATCTGTCAAGGATATCGGCCCGCTCAACGGTCCAATCGGCATCGTGTGCAAACCGGGACAGGACGGCCCTGGTCGTCTCCACGCAATCCGCGTCATAATCGAGTGCTGTGACTTTCGCCGCGCCGAGCCGGAGTGCGGCCGCTGAATGCAGCCCCGAGCCGCAGCCGATGTCCAGAAAAGTCATGCCGTTGAGGTCACCCGCCAGTCGACCAAGATCCTCACACGCCCGGTCCAGATGTTCGGCCTCGAAACGCGCGGCAAGCTCGGACCAGTTGCGGCCGAAATCATAGCGCGCGTTCATTTGTCGCCCACCTGTCGTCCTTTTTGCGTGGCACCGCCTCTGCGGATCATACCCGATAGTACTCCCGATACCATTCGCAAAGCGGAGAACTCCGACCTCTATTGGAATCCGGCCTGGATCCCGTCGCCTCCTCGAGCGAACTGACATCGACGAAAGTTGCCGGCACGTCACCCGGCTGCAGCGGCATGGGATTGCGGTTCGCCTTTAGTCGGAGCGCGTTCTCCAGCACCGCGATCAGCCGTTCAGCTGAACTGGCGAACTGCCGTCGATATTGTGGATTCTGAACGGCGCGTTGCTGATCGCCGGATCCGGCGACGCTTTCCCACTGCGGGTTGGGTGTCGCGGGCTGACGCATGGCGCGGACGATGCCTTCGACAATATCGCCGACATAAGTGAAATCGCGCTGCATGTTGCCATGGTTGAAGAAGTCGATCGGCTCGCCATCGACGATGGCCTCAGCGAAGATGAGCAGGGCCATGTCTGGCCGTCCCCACGGACCATAGACGGTGGAGAAGCGTAATCCTGTCGTGGGCAGTGCAAACAGATGGCTGTATGTATGGGCCATCAGCTCGTTTGCCTTCTTGATGGCGGCGTAGAGGCTGAGCGAATGGTCAGCCGAATCGGGCACGCAAACGGCATGCGCGTGCTGCGGCCGTAGATCGAGCTCGATGACGCATAGACAAGATGGTTCACCGAGGCGTGCCATCCCAGGCCGATAACAGCAATGCGTTCGGACATAGGCAGGTTTCCTCAGGTAGTGAGTCGACGTCCTTGTATGGTAGGCGTTACGTCAATTCAACGACACGCTGTTGCCAAGGGGCAAGTCTCCGCTCGAAAGCAACTCTGAGGCACTTTTGGCGAAGCATCTGCTCGATGTTGTGGATAACATGCGCCATGATTGGGTTTTGCGTGTCAAAAATCTACAAGGGTCGAATGGGTCGCGAGCAATCACCCCAAGAAATGACTGCATGAAACGAATCGTCGTCATCGTCAGCGAACCAACGTCCCTCGCAAGCACCAGGGGACACTTGCTTCTTGCGCTGCGCGATTCCGGGTACGAAGTTCATGCCATGGCGCCGGTCGACGCCATGACCATTCGTTGGCTGGCCGAGAACGGCGTCCACTTTCATCCATTGCCAATGGAACGAGCCGGGATTGCTCCGTTCGGCGATACGGTGTTGGCTTTTCGTCTCCACAACCGGCTAAGAAAACTCAAGCCTCAGGTGGTGTTGACCTGTGCAATCAAGCCGATCGTCTACGGCATGCCGGCTGCGTTGCTTGCCGGGATCCAGCGACGGCACGCACTTGTCACCGGCCTCGGCTACGCCTTCACGGACCGGCACAAGTCACCACGCTGGAGGATGGTAAACGCAGTGGCTCGGCTCCTCTATGCCGCAAGCCTTCGGGTTGCCACCACGGTCACCTTCCAGAACGACGATGACCGCAACGACTTCCGTCGCCTTGGGCTGCTCGGGCGGACCCAAGCTAATGTCGTCAACGGTTCGGGAGTCGATCTAGACCGATTCAAAGTCGCGCCACTACCCGATCAGCCGCGATTTCTGATGATTGCACGCCTGCTGCGTGACAAAGGCCTCGCCGAATATCTGGGTGCGGCGACGCTGGTTAGGGCTGTCAGACCTGACGCCCGTTTCCACCTCGTCGGAGATATGGATCCAAACCCCTCGGGGTTTCCATTATCGGAGGTTGAGGAGGCAGTCGCCGGCGGAGCCGTCCGTTATCACGGACCGGTCGAGGACGTCCGTCACATCATCGCGGATACGCGTATCTT
Organism: Mesorhizobium sp. M0317; assembly: GCF_040321555.1. Taxonomy (NCBI): domain Bacteria; kingdom Pseudomonadati; phylum Pseudomonadota; class Alphaproteobacteria; order Hyphomicrobiales; family Phyllobacteriaceae; genus Mesorhizobium; species Mesorhizobium sp. M0317. Next base: position 131,099 of record NZ_JAMYRV010000001.1, read on the forward strand.
CGTGCTTCCGTCGTATCGCGAGGGGACGTCGCGATCGGTTCTGGAGGCCATGGCGATGGGGCGCCCGGTGATCACAACGGATGCGCCGGGTTGCCGGGCGCCAATCGTGCCCGGGGTCAACGGGCTGCTGGTTCCGGTTGGTGCCACCACATCGTTGGCTGAAGCCATGATCCGCTTGATAGACAACCCCGACGAAGCCGTATCCATGGGCAAGAACAGCCGATCGATTGCCGAACAGCGCTATGATATTCAGAAAGTTACAGCTGACATGATGGGCATCATCGAAGGGGGAGACCGAGCCGCAGGATGACATTCACAGGCAACCCATCGTCGAATCGGTACGAGTTCGGAGCCAATTGGGCGTCGTTCGTCGACAAACACTACTCGACTGAACGTCGGCAGGTGGCGGCCGACAAGCTTCTGTCCTTCCTCGGCAAGCAGAGCCTGGAAGGAATGGATTTTCTCGATATCGGCAGCGGCAGCGGGCTACACTCGCTTGCCGCCTTCGACGCAAAGGCGGATCGGATACATTCCTTCGACTTTGATCCGCTTTCGGTAAGTACCACCGGCAGGCTTCGCAAATTGGCCGGGGACCCGCCGAACTGGGCCGTCGAACGAGGTGACGTTCTCGATGCCGACTATCTTGAGGCGCTGGGCACTTGGAGCTTGGTCTATTCATGGGGCGTGCTCCATCACACTGGCGCCATGTGGCAAGCAATTGAGAATGCTGCACGAAGGGTAGGGCCTGGCGGCCTTTTCTTCATCGCTCTCTATTCGTCGAATGTCGTAACGCCTTCCGCGCAATTCTGGCTCAATGTGAAACGTCGGTACAATGCCGCCAACCCTCGTCAAAGGCGATGGATCGAATGCTGGTACATCTGGCGTTTCGGCCTTGGCAGAAATCCACTTCGGCTGCCAATGCTCCTGAAGCAGATTCGCGAGAAGAAAAAAGGTCGCGGCATGAGTTACATGACCGACGTCCGCGACTGGCTGGGAGGGTGGCCGATGGAGTTCGCCGACGACCAGGCCGTGATCGACTTCTTGAAGCAACGGTTCGATTTCGAAATCGTCAGGATATCCACCGGTGAAGCCTGCACGGAATTTCTCTTCCAGAACCCTGGCAAGGTGCAATCCAAACCGAACTGACGTGGCGGCCTTGCTGCACCGGCGGCGCCAGCCCGATCAGGCACGTTGCCGAACCCGTCCACGCGATGCATTCAAGCGATCTGTCCGCCGGTTGTCGTCGAGATATGCGGCTGGCGGTGTTCAAGGGTTACGATCTCGTCGCAACTTTCAACTGTCGTGAGACGGTGTGCGATGATCAATATTGTCAGATCGGTGGGCAGTTCTCGGATCGCCTCCATGACTGCCGCCTCGGTCTCCATGTCGAGAGCGCTCGTCGCCTCGTCGAAGACGAGCACAGATGCCTGTTTGTACAAAGCCCTCGCGATGCCTATTCGCTGGCGTTGACCTCCCGACAGGCGGACGCCGCGCTCGCCAACACGCGTCTCGTAGCCCTGCGGCAAGCTTTCTATGAAGTCCGCCAACGCGGCCTGCTGCGCCGCGCTGCGGACGCGCTCGTGGTCGGTCCTGGCAGGGTCGATGCCGAAGGCGATATTGTCTGCGATGGACGCATCCGCCAGGAATATGCTTTGTGGCACATGTGCGATCTGTCTTTGCCAGGCACGTCGCGAAGCGCCGTCCAACGTCTGCCCGTCGATCTCGATCGCTCCGCTGGTCGGTTCCAGCAAACCCATGATCAGATCGACCGTCGTGCTCTTGCCGCTGCCGGTCTTGCCTACGAAGCCGACCTTGGTCCCCTTCGGGATTTTGAGATTGAAGCCTTCGAGTATCGGCGGCTGGTCGGAGGCGTAACGAAACGACACGTCCTTGAGTATGATCGCTTGTTCGAATGGCAGGCGCCTGGCTGGAGGCTCGTTCCATTCGGGGCCAAGTGGTGCTTCCAGCGCCTGGAGCACAACTTCGGCGCCGGCAAGATTGCTGAGAATCAACGCCCAATTGCCGTATACAAGCTGCATCGATGGCAGCAGACGCTGGGCTCCCAGCACGAATGTTCCAAGTATTGGCAGTACCTCGCCGGCATTGTTGGATCGGATGATGAGGAAATAGGCGAGGGCCGCGATGATCACCATACCCGCGGCTTCAATCGCGAAACGCGGAGCGCTGGCTGCAAGCGCGTTCGTTGCGTTGGCGCGTTGCAGGCGCAGGTCGAGTTCGCTGTAGCGGGAAAGAAAATATGGCTGTGTGTCGTTGATAATGACATCGCGGATACCGCCCAGCCCCTCCTGTACAGAACGAATGCCTTCGGCCTGCGCGCTAGCGATGATCCGCGCATTCTGCTTGAGGTGTTTTCGGATCACAAGCGACATGGCGAGATACACCGCACCAAAGCCCGCGAAGATAACGAAGGTGATGATCGAACTTAGTATGAAAAGCGCTGCGACGACGAAGACACCGATGATTATGCCGCTGATTGATTGCAACAGTGGCAGCATCACGCCAGCGGTGATTGCTTGTACCTGTCGTAGCGCCGCCAACACCGAACTGGAGTTGCGCGAAACGTGGTAGTTGTAGGGCTGGCGCAGCACTCGGTCATAGACGGTCACGCCCACCTCATGTCCCAGCGAGAAGACGTATGAATTCGTGGCCCAGGTGAGGAGTATACGCACGGCACCGGCCACGATGGCCACTACGGAAAACAAAACCGTGAGCCCGAGCAGGCTGTCAGAAGAGCCGGTCAGCCGAAAGCCTGCAAGCTGACGCGCCAGAAACGACTGTCCGCCAACCGTCTCAGGATTGGCGATGCGCGCAAGAAACGGCAGCAAGGCACCAAGCGTGGCCGCTTCCGCCAGAGCACCGAACACCATCAGGACAAGGAGGCCGAAAAACTGCCTTTGCCGCCGCTGCGATACCTGCCGCCACAAGCGCCGCATTGTGTCGAAAGTGCTGCCCGAGTCTCGGTTTCCGCTCAACGCCAAATCGATGTCCGTATTCAGAGGGCCCAATGCACACGTCCAGCGGGCCACGACAAGCCACAACCGACGTCGATTGGCAATTTATCACAGAAGCGCCGAAGGTGGTCCGTCCACAAATTTCCTCGCAGTGGACTAGAAGCCACGGCCGCGACGAGGTGATAGTCTTCGCCCATGAATGATGCCTTTGAGATTCGGTATCAAAAGTTGCGGCCAAGCTTAACTGCTGCATTGCTGTGCTCATTCGGCTTCTTCTCGGCAGGGGTTGGGGCGGCTTTCCTGCTGTTTGTCTCGGCCTATCCGCTCGGATTGATCAGCGCTTACCCGGCACCACCTGCCGAGGCAACCGAAGGGCCGCTGGGATTCCAGCAGAAGGTGGTGGATGTCGATGACCTCTACCGCGCTACGGACGAACCCATGCAGGCCTATCTCGAGCGCCTGACAAAGGCTGTCGCGGGTGGAATGGTGCATTATTGGACGGAAGGCGACAGCTGGGCGGCGACCGACACGTCCTACACGCGCATCAGCGTTTTTGACAACTACCTGCTCTGGATGCTCAGCTTCCGGCCGCAATATCGCGAAACGCTGCAAAATTATGAGTTTGTAACGCCCCGCAAAGGGCTTGCCCGGGGGTATGGGTTCTGTTCCCAGGTGTCCAAAATCGTCTATTCCATCCTTGCCGATCAAGGCATCGAGGCGACGATCTACAGTGTCCCCCAACACACCGTGGTAGTGTCGAACGGCAATATTCTGGATTCCGACTACGGCGTCTTTGTTCCTCGCTCGCTTGAGGACGTGCAGAGGGAGCCGTCAATCATCGACACCTACTACGCGCAATTCGCGCCGATGTTGCCCCTGCTGAAGACGGCTTATGGTGGGGCTTGGCAACCGGCTGGCACCATAGAGGACTTCGACGGCGTGCGTGCATACGAGGCAAAGTTCGAGCGGCTCAAATGGGCACCGCCACTCGCCCTCCTGGCAACCGGAATGGTGCTTGCCACGTTCGGGATGATGCTGCGGCATCGTGAAGGACGCAGCCCGTCTGCTGCGCGGCAGGCTGGAGCTGATCTTGCCGGCTCGTGACCTTTTGTGGATTGTATGCGCAATACGACTTCTTCTTGCCGGCTCTGGACGCTATGTGGAAGCGGGAACGGGCGAGAACAGGCGGAGGGGTGAGCGACGCTGCAAGAAGACCTTGCGTTGACTAATGCTGAAAGCCGACAGCGCGTTGCCGCGCCTTCCACCGCGCGCCTGAGAAGGACCCGTCGCAACGTGCTCTTCATTATCGGGACGCTCGATCTCGGAGGCACGGAAAGCCAACTGGTGCTGCTTGCCAAGGAGTTGAAGGCGCGGGGCTGGCAGGTCGAGGTCTTTGCCCTCTCGTCGGGCGGTGTTCTTGCGGAAACGCTGAATCGTGCCGGTATCCGAATATCCTACGGGCTTCATCGCCCCAATCCCTTGCCCGCATCACTGACAGCGGCGGGGGCGGAAGAAAAATCGAGCGTTGCCCCCAAGACGCGGCCGAGCGTCAAGGCAATGCTGGTGCTCGGCGCCGCGATCACTTTGCTCGTTGGTCGCATCATTTTGACCCGGCCACGCGTGGTTCACGCCTTTTTGCCATTGACCAACTTTCTGGGCGCGTTGGCAGGTCGGTTTGCGCTGGCCCCACTCGTCATCACCTCCAGGCGCGGTCTCGGCAACCACCAGGAGCGATGGCCGCGGCTGAAGCGCATGGATCGAATCGCCAATCGGTTTTCACATGTGGTGGTCGCTAACTCGCATGCGGTCGCGGCCGACATGGCGGCCCGGGATGGCTATGATCTCGCCCGCGTGCGCGTGATTGCCAATGGTCTCGATCTGAGCCGTTTCGATGGTATCAGCCATCGCCGTGATGAGATCAGGCGCAGCCTTGGTCTTGAACCTGACGATGTCGGGGTCGTCATCGTCGCCAATCTTATTCCCTATAAGGGACACAAAGATCTTATCGACGCTTTCGCAAGCGCAAGCCAAAGTCGGCCGGAGCTGAGGTTGTTCATCGCCGGACAAGATCGAGGCATTGGGCAGGCGCTGATGGAGCAAGCCCAGCGGCTTGGCGTCGGATCGACAGTTCGGCTGCTCGGGGCTCAGGACGACGTACCAGGCCTGCTTGCCGGCATGGACATCGGCGTGATCGCCTCCCACGAGGAAGGCTTTTGCAACGCCCTGATGGAAAAACTCACCGCAGGCCTCCCAGTGGTGGCCACCAATGTCGGTGGAAATCCGGAGGCAGTTTGGGGCATGCCGGGTTGTGTGCTGGTGAAGCCTCGTGACCCTGCCGATCTGGCCCGCGGACTGCTTGCCGTTCTCGAGCGGTTGCCCGAGCAGACAGTGGACCGAAAATTTCGTCAGCGGGCGATGCGCGAACGCTACTCCATAAGGGCTATGGTGGACGCTTATGAAACCCTCTACCTGGCGGGCAAGTGAATGAGCGGGATTGCTCACTTCCAAGGCCCGGTGGATTCGGCGCCTACGCCGCGCAGCATCCTGCCATGTGTCGCCGCCGGGCTGTGTGCATTTGCCATAGTTATCTATCAGTCGTGGTTCATGCCCTATTTTCTGCCGTTCTTTTCGGGCCGGGACGAGTTCGCCAGACTGGTTTTCCATGCCCTCTACGGCAGCGTGTTGATTGTTTCGATTGCCGTTCTTGCAATCCGTCGGGACGTGCGTGGCGCGATCCTCCTGCTCGCGATCGCCGGGGCGATGGCGGTTGCCCCGGTTGCGCTTCATCCACTTGGCATCGTCGCAAAGTGTTACCTGATTACCCTTTTCCTTGGCGGCGGGGCGATTGTCCTCATGCTCGCCTCATCGCCCGCAATGGTGCTGCGTCTATGTGCGTCGGTGACGGCGCTCAATGCGGTGGTCTGCTTCCTCGACCTTCTTTTTGCCAACGGCTTCACCAGTACGCTTGGCAGAGCCGCCGGCCTGGCGATCAATCCGAATGTGGCAGCCGCCGGCCTGCTTCTTGGCGCCGCGGCGAGCTATCGCGCCGTCGCGCCAAAATGGCGTGCCACTTTCCTTGTTCTCGTAAGCGCCGCTCTGCTCGTCACGCTTTCCCGCTCGAACATTCTTGCAGCCTGTGGCACCGTGGCGGTGCCGTTTGCCGTTGATATTTGGCAGCAATTTCGGGGTCACCGTCGTTTAAGGCTCGATCCAAGGGGCTGGGGTCGCCCGCTCGCCGTCGCATTAATACTGCTGGGGACAATCGGTGTCGCGCTCGCGACAAATGTTTATTTCCGCGTTTCCGTCGGCAACTCCTTCGCCGGGATGATCTCGGTTGGAAAGGCGCTCGATGAGGCGGCGGATGCTGTCGATCCGTCACATGATGAGGTTGCGTCGTCCGCCTTAGACTCGGTTGCGCCGTCGTCTCAACAAGCTCTGGCTGAATCAAGTTCGGCTGCGACGATTGACCAGCCGACGGCAGAACCTTCGATCAGATCAGACCCTCCGCAAGCCGATCCTGCGCGAGCCACTGCCTCATCTGCGCCTCCGTTCAGCGGCCTGCCTTCGTCCGCGACAGGCCAATCCACAAACGCTGCCAAGATCCAGGCGCTAGGCGAACGTCTCGTGGACGAGGGCAAGAGAAATTCGATCTCGGCAAGAGCACTCTTTCTGGAGCGAGGCCTGCTCGCGTACAGAGAAGGCGGCTTCTTCGGTCGCGGCCTTGAGGTGGCGCAGGCTCTCGCGCCTCACAACACCCTTGTCCTTTTCGCAATTGCTTTTGGGCACATCGGCTGGTTGATCCCGATCGGCCTGGTCGCTTCCGCTTTCTGGTATGTCCGCAGCGCCGGCGATCTGGCCCTTGGTGTCGCACTCGTGGGGGTCATGCTGACATCGCATGACCTCTTGCTGACGCCCTCTCTCTTTCTTCCGGGCGCGCTGGGAATTGGTGGGATGCTTGCCGAGCGGCGGGGATTTACTGAAACACATTCCTCAGCAAAAAAAGGCGAGCATCGCAGCTTTGCTTTTGGAGCTAATGCAGGCGTGGTGGCCTTTGCGGCTGGCTGCATTGCGATATTGCTCACCACACCGTCGCTTGTTACCGGACGGCTGCAGAACGAGACCATGTTTACCGCAAGAGGCGGGTACGAGACGCTGCTACCACGCTCGCAATTTCCTGGCCTTTTCCAATTTGACAACCTTGTCCTCGATCCCCTGTTGAAGGCTTCAGACCTGCGTGAAGAAGGGACCCCGCTCCACCAAGTTGAATGGGCGCCGAACGCATGGCCAGCTGTTGGCCCGGGCGAATATACTTTTCGCCGGCGGGACGCGGTGCTGTTTTCGGCCACGGATTCGAGCGACCCTCGCCAAAACGGACGAACCTACGCAGTCGCCGTTCCGCTCTCAGTCAGCGCGCTGTGCCTTGCTCTCCTGGGCACAATCATCGCTTGGTCGATTGTGTCGACGTCTGCCTTGACGCCACGGATAAGTCGTCGCGAAGCCTCTCTATGACTTTCGGAACAACAAGGCGTGCCCCGTAGATGGAGAAGTGGTTCTCATCCAGGTAAAGGCTATGCCCTGCGTCGTCCGTCACATCACAGCCATTTGCCGAACAGATGGTTTCGCCGGGATCAAGCAGGTGAAAGCTGGAATGGCTGGCGAAAGCCATGAATGCCTGGTCGAAGGCGACGTTCTCCACCCGGGTGGGAACCGGGCAGGGCAAGGAAAGGTAAGTCGGTCTCAAATGGCAGACCACATTGGCGTCCGGCGTGTGCCCGATCAGGATCACCGGGCCGCGAAAAGCGGCATAGAGTTTCGCTAAGTCCCCAAGCATGGTCGCATACAGTTTTGCCAGGTCGGGCATCTCGACAGGCGCACCATCCACTTTCCGTTCGAGAAGAGTGCGATATCCGGGCCAGCGCTGCGCTTGGACAATGGCGAGAATGTCACCGGCCTTCAACCAGCGAGCCGCCTGGTCGGTAGCATTCCGGCAGTGCCGCGTGACCGCGCCGTTTGTTCTGGTCTGGAACTCTGCTCCGAAATAGCAATTGCCGGCATCGGCCAGCAGGAAATGGAATTCTTGACCGCCGAGTTCTTGAAGCGCCCGCGTGTATTGGTCGATGTGCGAATCGCCGACCACGAGTATCTTCTTTGGACTTTGAAGGTTGCCGAACTGGCAGAAATCCGAGCAGGCCAACGAGCCGGTGATCGCCTTCAGGGCTGCGCTGTTGGCAAGTTCGTTCCCCGCGACGGAATGAAGACGCCAAGGCATTCCGCCCGACATCGCGTAACTGACCACGGAACATGAGACCAGGCCAGTCAAGGCAAGTCCAAGAGAGGGGAGGAAGCCATGGCCACCGCGAAAAGGCTGCTCGACGAAATGAAACATCGACATGGCCATGACGAGGGCCAGAAGCCCGACGAAGAGCGCTTCGGTCGGAAGCAGGGGGCGAAGCAAACCGTATTCGCAAAACACGATCAGGGGCCAATGAACGAGGTAGAGCGAGTAGCTGATGCGACCAAGATAGCCGACTGCGCGATTGCGCAAGGCGAAACCTCCCAATCGCGAACGGTTCGCAGACAACACCATCGCGGCGCCGGTGGCAGGGGCAAGCACGTTCCAGGCGGGCGCGCCCGAACGGCTGTCGAAAGAGAACACTGCAAACGCTATGAGGGCCAAGCCCAGCCAGGCCAGCAGCTCGTGGACAAGGACAGGTCGCGGCTTGGGAAGCCAGACCAGCGCCGCGCCACAGGCGAACTCGAACACGCGAAATGGCGTGTTGTAAAACACGGTTGCACGGCCGTCGGCGATCCAGTCGGCCGCCGGGGTCCCTGCAAACGGCCAAAACGATCCGTCCTGGAATGCGACAATGAGCCAGAAACTGAGAATGGCAATTGTGATGATCGACCAAACCATTCGTCCTGGGAATGCGGCAAGCAAAACTGAAAGCAGCATCGGCCAGACGAGATAGAACTGCCACTCCACACTGAGTGACCATGTATGAAGGAGCGGTTTCATCCGCGCGGCGAGATCAAAGTAGCCGGACTGGCGCCAGAAAAAGATGTTCGAAACGCCGTAACTCGATGCCATCAGCGATTTCGCGAAGGTCTCCAGATGTTGAGGCGTAAGCAGAAGAAACGCGGCGATGCAGGACAGGGAGAATGTCGCGAAAAATGCCGGCAGCAGGCGGCGAGCCCGGCGCGAATAGAAATGCGCCAGACTGAAACGCCCTGCCTCCACATCGGTGGCCACAATGCGGGTGATCAAAAAGCCGCTGATTACGAAAAACACATCGACGCCGACAAAGCCGCCGGAGAAACCTGCGAATCTCAGGTGGAAAAACAAAACAGCCAGCACCGCGACCGCTCTAAGCCCGTCTATGTCCGTGCGGTGACCGTCCCCAGCCGCTGCCGCACATGACGGGCTGCCGAACTGTCCTCCAACCCGCAACGCGCGGCTGTCTTCCGAACAGGCCATTCCAGCCGTGGTCGAGAGCGGAGCCTGGCCGCTTCGCATCCCGTTCAATTGCTCTTGCCAGCCGTTTGAGACGGCGTGGTGTTGGCAGCCGACAACCGGTTTTGCTCCTGGCCTTTCAGGGCCGGATAGAGACCCATCATTCGCGCGACGGCTTCGTCTGTCTCGGGCTTCAGGTTTCTGCGTATATGCGAACCATCTCGGTAGATGAACTCGCCATTGACGTAGGTTGCGCAGTGTCTGTCTGGACACATCCCTTTGAGCGGATCGACGAAGACGACGTTATTGTCATGAACGAGCGATGCGAGCGCGGACACCATAGGCGACCAGATCCGGAAGACTTGCTCGCTATTCATCTCGGTCGAACAACGCCTTAGCATACCGCTTTCGAGCATCGCTGCGCATGAAGTCAGGTCCAGGCCGGGACCAGGCACTTGGCCAATGATTGCGACGCGCCGATCCGCCCTTTCGACTTCCTGGATGAGGCTACGCAGGCCATCGCGCAACAACAGGACTTTGCTGGTCTGCCTCTCACCATTGTCAGCAAGGACATTGGTGTCGGCAAGGCTTGTCCAGGCTGCGGAGAGCACCACGAGGTAGATGTCATTGCGTTGTTTCAGCATGGCGACCACGGCCTTTCGCGACGATGAGCAGCTTTCCCGATATCCGGCCAAATCCGGAAAGTCGCGGTGGACACCTTCTCCAAAGGCGGCCGGACAGGCGCGGTAAAGAAAGAAAGCCGTGTTTTCTCTTTTACCTGCGCTGTCTAACAGCGGCGCAAGATGCTCGGCATGGCTGTCGCCCCAGAGCACGGCGTGGCGCGCCGCTTTGTCCCAAGGCGCACCGAACGCGCAAAAGGTACTGCCCAACTCAGCGATGCTGACCATCTGCGGGCATGACCAGTCCCACATCACATCGAGGCTGCGCATTGCCTCGACTTGCTTCGAGATCCTGCTGGTGAAACCACGGGCTTCGAACACGGCATTGGCACTCAGGCAAACCATTGCCACCGCGGCGGCACCAGCGAGAAGCACGCTGGATGGCGGCGCCCGCAGGCGGCGAACGGGTTCCTCGATGAACCGCCAGGACAGATACGCCACCAGCCAGGCAACCGCTAAAAGCACGCACGATTCAACCGCCGAGGGCATTGCGGTGCCAATATAATGGCGGAAGAACACGAGGATCGGCCAATGCCAGAGATACAGGCTGTAGGAGATTCTGCCCGTCGATCGCAACGGCGCGCTCGCAAGCACGGCCGAAATCGTCGACTGCGACCGCGGCCAGACGACCAGAGCAGCCCCGATCACAGGACCGAGCGCGAAAACGCCTGGAAACGGTTGGCTCGGCGAGAGAAAAAGGATGCTTGCGACTACAAGACCAAGGCCGCTCAGCTCAAACCATTTGGACGTACGCCCGCGGCCTTTCGGTGGCGCAAAGACGAGCAGGCCGCCGATAGTCAACTCCCAGGCTCGGCTGAAGGGAACATAGAATGCCTGCTTCGGATCGGCCTCCACCAGATTGACGGCGATCGAGAAGCTGACCAGCGCAACAATGCAGATCAGCGCGACGACGGGGAGCTGGCGGCCGCGTGACAGCCGGTTGGCAATCAGAAGCAACAGCGGCCATACGAGATAGAACTGCTCTTCGACGCCGAGCGACCAGAGATGAAGCAGCGGCAGCAGCGCCGCCTCGCGATCGAAATAGCCGGTATTCCAAAGGAAATAATAGTTTCCCAATCCGAACGTGGAATATGCCGCACTGCGTCCCAGACCTTCATAGTCGCCCGGCAGCAACAGAAACCAGCCGGCAACGAGTGAGAAGCAGATCATCACCAGCATCGCCGGCAATATTCGACGCATGCGTCTGCCGTAGAATTCCACAAGGGACAGTCCGCCGCCTTCAGCCATTAAAAGGCGCGTGATCAGGTAACCGGAGATAACAAGGAAGACATCAACGCCAGCAAAGCCGCCCCGAAAACCGGGCACGTCAAAATGGAAAAAAACCACTGCGACCACTGCGATAGCGCGCAACCCGTCAATATCTGGGCGATAGTCGGACTTCAAAGCTCCCCCCGAACAGTCCCTTGGCCTCTTAGCCTAATTGCGCGATATGAGTCGATGGCCTGAGTTATGCAGTGGCGGCACTCGCTGTTGGAGGTTCAAGTTGCATTGCGAGAGACGTGGAGATACCCCCACAATTTGTTTCGGCCAGAACGACGGAAATCTCCACATTGGTGGGGATGTGCCAGAATCAGCTATGGTCTGGTGACCAAAGGACGGAGAACTGGCAGGATTTCGGGTGGGTGTTTGTTCGCTGATGATATCGAGGGCGACGAAAACTCGCCAGCCTTGATATGAAAGTGGTTGTTTGCCCCATCCTCGACTGTATAGATGATGCTCCCGTGGGAGGACGTGGCAACCTTGGACAACCATAGCGCGGACTTGGTCGAATTTGGCCAGCACTCACATGTGCTGGTTACTGGCGGAGCAGGCTTCGTAGGGTCGGCGCTTGTCGATCTTTTGCTCGCCCGCCATTGCACCGTAACCGTCATCGACGATCTCTCGAACGGGCTGCTGCCCAATCTGCCCACCGGCAATTCCCGGCTGACGATCCGCACTTTCCGGGTTGGCGATCCGGCATACGGCGCGGCGGTCCACAATGAGGTCGGGTTGGCCGATGCAGTCTTCCACCTGGCGAGTCCGATCGGCGTTCAGCTTGCCCACATGGAGCGTTTTGCCGTCACCAGCCGCATTCTCGAATCAGGCTGTGCGATCGTGGAGGCGTGCAGAGTACACCGACGTCCGCTGCTTTACACGTCGAGTTCAGAAGTCTACGGCTCCGGCCGGGACAGGCCAATCACGGAATCCGATCCGGTGACGACGGACCTGCGACCGAGATGGGGCTACGCAGCTGCCAAGGCCGCGATCGAACATTTAGTGGCCGGACTGTTTTTTGAATTCGGAATCCCGACCTGGATCGTTCGACCATTCAACATGGCCGGACCGCGCCAGCGCTCGGCGACCGGCCTCGTCCTGCCGGTGTTCGTCGATGCAGCGCTGCGTGGTGAACCACTCGTAGTCCATGACGATGGAGAGCAAAGGCGGGCGTTCCTGCACGTTGCCGACGCCGCCGAAGGTCTGCTGCTGGCAATGCAGTGCCCGTCATTGCGTGGCCGGCCAGTCAACTTGGGCGGAAGCGAAGCGATTCAGATTGGAAATCTTGCAAGAATGGTGGTTGAGGCCACCGCGACGACCGCGCCCATTATCATGAAACCATCCAGCACGGTGTTTGGTGATCGGTTCGCCGTAACATACGACCGAGTACCTGACACCAGCCTGTTAACAACCATGACCGGATGGCGACCCGTGCGAAGCACGAGGCAGATGGTCCTCGACTGCATAGAGCACATGCGTACCGAACGAGTGGTTGCTTGACGTCTGGCTCCTTGGTCCCGTTCATCGGGGCCCTGCTCATCGCGGTTCCCGGCGTCTGGCTGTTTGCGCGTCTTGCGCGGCGTATCGGAGCCGTCTCCAAGGTCACGAAAGATCGATGGCACACATCAGGCGAGGTTCCCCGGCTCGCGGGGCCCGCCATGCTGATCGCGATGTCACCATGGCTCCCCGTTGAACATACTCTCCTGCTATCAGCCTTCTGTTTGATCGGGGCGCTCGATGACCTCCGATCTCTTTCTGCCGGTGCCAAGGCAGCAGCGTTGGCCGCCGCAGCTGTTTTGGCCGGTATCATTACGCATCTGTGGTGGGTTCCGATCATCATTTGGATCGCTTGCAACGCCGTCAATATGCTTGACCATGCCGATGGTCTTGCAGCGAGCGCAATCGCGGCCGCCTTCCTCGGGCTGGGCGGCGCTCTCGGTATGGCGGGCGTCGGAGCATGCCTGGGATTTCTATTGTTCAACTATCCGCCGGCACGCGTTTTCATGGGCGATAGCGGCAGCCTTCTCCTCGGAGCGGCAATCGTGCTACTCGCGTCGCAAAGAGGGTTTGACGCTTCCCTGGCGTGGATTGCCGTGCCGCTGATTGACGCCGTCTTCGTAATCAGTCGCCGCTTGCTGCAGGGGCGAAAACCTTGGATCGGCGGCACAGATCATCTTGGTCACACCTTGCTCCGCCTGGGCGTGAACCGCCGGGTTTTGCCCGCCCTATATGCAGCGACGGCACTGACGATCGGGCTTATGTTCTCGGTCTGGGCAAACACATAGGCACTTGAATGCGTTGGGTCGAAGCTTCGGACACACGCCAGCGGCGTGTCGGCTTGCCGTGACTTCAGCCTAAAAGCTGACAGTCCGCTCGCGGCCCCAACTTGTTCTTGGGTTGCTATGACCCATCTGGCGGAAGATGCAACGGCAGAGCTTTATCTTGTCGGGGTAGCGCGCGTTGATTTAAAAATATGTGCGCTGGATCGCTTTGGCGACAACCGCGTTGCGATGGTCTCACACGCGCCTGAACATCGGTTTGTCAACACCGGGAGCATTGGGCTTCACGTCGTCCAGGTTGGGCCTGCTGAAGGCAGGCCGGTCATGCTCCTGCACGGCTTTCCCGACTTCTGGATCGGCTGGAGACGGCAGATCGATGCGCTCGCTACCGCCGGTTCCGGGTCATCGTTCCCGACCAGAGGGGCTACAACACCAGTGACAAGCCGAAAGCCATCCGTGAATACACGCTCCCCAAGCTCGTCGGCGATGTCGTTGCCATCGCCGACGCGCTCGGCATCGGAAGGTTTCACCTCCTCGGTCATGACTGGGGCGGTATCGTCGCCTGGGCGGCAGGCGCAAAGCTGCCGCACCGCCTGGAAAGGCTCGTCATCCTGAACGCGCCCCATCCCGAGGTGCTGCTTGCCCATTCCTTGCGATCTCCGACCCAGTTCCTGCGGAGCAGCTATGCGGCCTTCTTCCAGTTCCCCTTGCTGCCGGAGGCTTTTCTGGGGGCGGGGCGCTCGGCTCTGCTGGCACGGGCGCTCATCAAATCCAGCCGAACAGATGCCTTCACGGCGGAGGAAATCGCAGAGTATCGGCAGGCCTGGGAACGGCCGGGGGCGCTGACAGGCATGCTCAACTGGTATCGGGCGCTGCGCTTCCGCCCAAGCCTGAAGGAGCGGATCACGACGCCGACCCTTGTACTGTGGGGGATGCAGGACCAAGCTCTGGAATATGGCCTGGCCGAGCGCAGTCTGGCCCTTTGCAACGATCGGGGCCTGCAGACGTTCGAGAAGGCGACGCATTGGGTACAGCGCGAAGAGGCCAGCGCGGTGAATGCCGCGCTTCTGGCGTTCCTGGACGGCTGAGATGCCGCTCCGTTCTGCAGGTGGCCTGACTCGCCGTGATCTCCTGACCGTGCTCGCTGCCGCGGTCACAACCCACCACCTTACCTCCTCTGCTGATGCAGCATTGGCAGAGGCCTCAACGGAGCATCCGATGCCACACGTCGTCCTTCTCGGGGATTCGATCTTTGACAACGCTGCCTATGTCGCGCACGGGCCCGACGTAGTGCGGCAGCTGCGGGAGCGGTTGCCGGAGGGGTGGCGTGCAACGCTAAACGCCGTCGACGGCGCCGTCACAAGCGGCGTCGAGCGGCAGCTTGAACGGCTCCCCCAGGATGCTAGCCATCTTGTCGTCAGCGTCGGTGGCAATGATGCTCTTCGTCATGCAGGGATTCTGGAGCAGGGGGCCTGTTCGGTGGCCGAGGTTCTGGACAGGATCAGCGATATCCGGGAGGAATTCGAGCACGACTACTGTACGATGCTCGAGGGGGCGCTGGGCCAAAACCTACCCACCGCTGTCTGCACGATCTACGAGGCGCGCTTTCCCGACCCACAGCGTCGTAGACTTGCCGCAACTGCCCTGACGGTCCTCAATGACGTCATCACCCGGGCGGCGTTCTCGCGCGGTTTGCCGCTCGTCGACCTGCGCTTGGTATCGAATGAGGACGCGGACTTCGCCAATCCTATCGAACCGTCAGTGCAAGGCGGCGCGAAGATCGCGGCAGCCATCGCGGCACTTGTAGTCGAGCACGATTCAGCCGGACGTCGGTTGGTGGTCTTCGTCGGCTAAACGGCGTAATCCCGCCCGATCGTCTGCACTCCCGATGGTCGGTCGGACTGAAAGCAACAATTCAGACGGCCAGCACGATCTTGCCTTGAATACTGCCGTCGGCGGCACGCTCATGTGCGCGCGATGCCTCGGCCAGCGGGAATGTGCTGTCGATGACGACACGCACAAGGCCGTCGTCGAGCAGGCGGGCGGCTTTTGCCAACTGCGCGCCATTGGATCGAACCTGTGTGGATGAGACCGTGATCCCCAGCCTCTCTGTCTCTTCATGACCAGCGAAGCCCAGTGGGTTGACCAGGAACAGCGCGCCGCCCGGCTTCAGAACATGGAAGAAGCGCTCCATGTCCGCGCCGCCCACCGCGTCGAGGACAAGGTCGACGTCTCGGACGACATCTTCCGCCGCGGTTGTCTTGTAGTCGATGAATTGATCCACGCCGAGATCGCGCATCAGCGCCTCGTTCTTGGCCGATGCCACCGCGATGACGCGCGCGCCCCGCCATTTCGCCAACTGGACGGCCAGATGCCCGACACCGCCTCCGGCACCATTGATGAGCACCGTCTTGCCGTCGAGGGGCACCGGCTCATGCGGTAAGGGCTGGAACGGATTCGGCTCGTCGTGGCCAAGTTCGATCAAGAACTGCCATGCCGTCAGAAGCGACATCGGCGCACCAGCCGCATGAATATGGTCGATGCCGGCTGGTTTCAACGCAACATGCGATGCCGGCACACTGACATAATGCGCGTAGGCATTGCTACCCGTCATCAAGTTATCGGGGAAGCGAACCATTGCGTAGACCTCGTCACCGATGCTGAACTCAGCGACGTCAGCGCCAACCGCTTCAATGACGCCCGACACGTCCGTGCCGAGAATCAGTGGGAAGGACGCGTTGGGTCGCCATTCTGGCGGCAGTGCGCGATAGCCATCCCGCAGATACCAGTCGGGCGGATTAAGCCCGGCCGCCTGGGCTCGGACAAGCACCTCGCCGGGCTTCACACCCGGCCTAGGCGCGTCTTCGTACACCAGCATCTCGGGACCACCGAATGCGTGCAGACGGACTGCCTTCATCTTATCGCTCATTGGTGAAATCTCCGCTCATCCATGTCATTGGAGCGAATCTAGCGGCATGACCGCCGGTTGATAATCGGTGCCGATGGCGGTTAAGTAATGCCATGGCGGAACATATCACTTTGGATCGGCTCACTGGCATCATCGCCTTCGCGCGTGCGGGATCGCTGGGCAGCTACACGGCAGCGGCGCGCGCGCTGTCGATTTCCCCGTCGGCGGTCAGCAAGAGCGTCCAGCGGCTCGAGCGGCATTTAGGAGTGTCGCTGTTTACCCGTACAACGCGCTCGCTCACCTTCACGCCCGAAGGGCGCGACCTGCATGAGCGCGCGCTGCGTCTGCTACGCGAGGCGGAGGAAATAGAGCAGGCGGCAATGACCGCGCGCTCCGAACCATCGGGCACGTTGCGCGTGGCCGCGTCGCTGCCGATCGGACTGCATCTGATCGCTCCGGCTTTACCGGCTTTCCGTCGGCTCCATCCGAACCTGATCGTCGATCTCAGGCTGGGTGACCAGATGGTGGACATGATCGAGGAAGGGATCGACGTCGCCATACGCATCGGTGATCTGGCTGACACCCGGCTACTATCACGCAAGATCGCACCCCATCGGCTTTGCTGCTTCGCCTCGCCAGCCTATCTCGAGGAACGCGGCACACCGACCCATCCCGATCACCTGGAGGGGCACGACACCGTCAACCTTCGATATCAGAGCACAGGCCAGGCCTTTCGCTGGCCCTTCCGGATTGGCGACCGTGAAATCGAGATCGTGCCCAATTCCGGTGTGGTCGCCGATGCCAGCGATGCCGTGCTCATCATGCTGGCAGCCGGCGGTGGGATAGGCATAGGCGCCTCCTTCATGGCGGCTCCCTATGTGAAGCGCGGCGAACTGGTCCCAGTGCTGTCCACGTTCGCGGTCGAGCGAAACAATGTCACCGTGCTCTGGCCGGCAAGCCGACGCGCCAACCCCGCCGTGCGCGCCTTTCTGACCATGCTCGACGCCGCTTTCACTCTGCGAATGGCAGCTTCAAGCATCGACTGATCTGGCGCGGAAGGGTCGCTAAAGGGCGAAAGCGGTCAATCCTGCTGATTGGCTGAACGGCAGCTATTCCGGGCACAACGTCCAAAAGCTGCTATTCCGTTTCGGCCCCACTACAGGCCGCCCCTCCACGTCGAATAGCATTAGACTAGTTGATCGGCTACAACGACCTAGATTGCTAGCAACGGGGAGGGCACATGTCGGCGAGTGCTTACGCATTGACTGGCTTCATCTCGTGGGCGCTGGCCCTGCTGATCGTGATGGAAGTTATCCGGAGCTACCTGGTGATCTCTGGGCAAGTCCCGGCAAACGGCTTTACGCCAGATAACGGAGCCCTCTCCCCGTTTATGCGGAGGTTAGCCCGTGCCCACGCCAACTGCATTGAAGGGCTTCCAATCTTCGGAGGTCTGCTCGGAGTCGCGATCATCATTTCAAAGACAGATGTCACGGATCCCTTGGCCTCCACGATGTTAGGCGCACGTATAGTGCAGTCGGTGATCCACCTCGTCTCAACCAGCCAACTCGCGGTCAGTCTCAGGTTCACCGCGTTCGCTGTGCAAATGGTGATTGGTGCGTATTGGTGCTGGTTGCTGTTGATCTGAAGAGTGGCGGAGCCCCGACGCAAAAGTGGGCCACCTCGATTCCGGGAGCCTTGGCAAACCCACTCCGGATCGTGACCCGAAAGACTGTCCCTTTTGACAGGCGAGCGAACCGCAAAACTGGCAGTGGCAAAACCGCCGTTGAGGCATGATATTGCTGTTGGATTTTGGGGCTACTCCCCAGCTTCGGAGAAGGATCGGCGTTCAGAGAGCAATTTGCACGCCTGGGCGCTGCGGCGCTCCCCAGCTTTTGGCCACACGCACGCCCTGCAAACGCTCGGGCTCAAGAGCGCCTGGCAGCGGAGCAGAGAATTGTTGGACTTTGTGAGTGTTAGAGGGAGAGGAACTGAGATTCAACCTTCTCCACCTGCACTTGTTCCTTGCACGCTGGCCTCAGCAGCACCTAATCCTGCCATCCAACCTGGAGGAGCAAGCCAGTGCTACCGAGCTGTGTAGACACGGATCGGCTCGCGCTGTAGCCATAGGCCTCCGCCCGTCGGGGTTCACCGGCGCCGGGGTGGGGGGCCGGCCTAGGGGGGGCCCAGCAACGCGCACGTCAGCCTGGCTATCTTTCGAGTCGCCGGGTCCGGTGACCGCCAGATCGTCAGGCTGGATTATACCCGACAAATCTTGATAGTCTGCCGTTCTGGGGGTCGCACGATGAACGAGGTTGAAAAGCTGGCCGTCGAGGTTGTCGCGACCGGCCTTGGCTGGCCCGAGGGCCCGACGGTGCTGCCCGATGGCCGAATTGTCATCGTCGAAAGCTATCGCAGCCAGCTGACGGCCATAGATCGCGACGGAAGTGCTCGCCAGTTCGCGTATGTTGCCGGAGCGCCCAACGCCTGCGTTCTCGGATCGGATGACCTGCTCTATGTCTGCCAGAACGGCGGCACGACCGGACCTTGGCGGGCCGCGGACATGACGACGCCATCGATCCAGCGGGTTGCCGAAGGCGGAAAGCCGGAAATCCTGCTGAGCGAAGTCGCGGGCATTCGGCTCAATGGGCCAAACGATCTTGTATTTGCTGCTGACGGCCGGCTCATCTTCAGCGATCCCGGCACATACAACCCGGGGAATCCGGACCCAAGCTACATCTTTGCCGTCAACCCCGACGGCAGTGCGTACCTTGCTCTCGGCTTCGACAAGCCGACCTTCCCCAATGGTGTGGCGATCGAAGCCGACGGCTCGATCATTTGGGGGGAGTCCTATACGGGGCGCGTCAAGCGGCAGCGTCCGGATGGTTGCGTCGAAGACCTGGGCCGCTTGCCTGGGCCCAATCCGATTCCGGACGGGCTGAAGGTCGGAGCCGATGGCCGCCTTTATGTCACGGATATTGCCGCCAACGGCATTCACGTTCTGAAGCCCAACGGCACAGCGGAAGGTTTCTTCGTCTGCGGCAAGGCAACGACCAACTGCGTCTTCTCGGGCGAGATGCTTTGGGTGACAAATGCCGGCGTGCTGGCGACCGGCAGCGATCCCTCCTTTGAGGGAACACTCTCCTGCGTGCGTGTTCCGGGAGGCGGTGGACCGACGCATCATGGTCGCATCGGCGGAAAGCAACCGTGAGTAGCTCCTCGTCCGCCTCAAACACAGGCGATGACCCCGGCGCCGGCGGTGCGGCATCGTCTGCTTCGATGGCGGCGTTGAAGCGCCTGTACAGCGTGGCCGCGGTCCGCATCGCCGCGCGGCGGACTTTGCCACGCCCGGTGTTCGACTTCGCCGATGGCGGTGCCGAGGATGAGCGAACGCTGCGCCGGAACGAGCAAGCTTTCAACGAGGTTGCCATTCTGCCGCGACCACTCAACGGTGCAACGACGCGAGACCTTTCCCTTGACCTCTTCGGCGCGAAACTTGCCATCCCGCTGGGCATCGCGCCAACCGGCCTGGCTGGGCTGTTCTGGCCCGACGGCGAGCGCGCAGCCGCCCGAGCCGCAGCGGCCGCAGGGACATTCTACTGCGCCAGCCACGGATCGGTCTGCACGCTGGAGGACATAGCAGCCACCGGAAGTAGCCCACGGTGGATGCAGGTGTTCGTCTATACCGATCGCGGCTTCACCCGAGAAATGGTGGATCGGGCGCGTGCCTCAAGCTACGACGCGCTGGTGCTCACCATTGATAACCAGATGCTTGGCAACCGTGAACGCGACATCCGCAACGGTTTTGCCATCCCGCCGCGCTTCGGTGTGGCCGGAACCCTCGCGACCGCCACCAAGGCGGCGTGGCTTCTTCGTATGCGCACCCGACTCCCGAAACTGACCTTCGGCAACTACGCGCGCCCCGGAGATACGGCGACGGTCGGTGCATTGGCGGGCCGGATGGCCGCAATGCTCGATCCCGGACTCTCCTGGGCCGATGTCGACTGGCTGCGCACTGTCTGGTCCGGACCGTTGTTGCTGAAAGGCGTCCTGCATCCCAGCGAAGCCGCCGAGGCTGTAGCCCGAGGAATCGACGGCATCATCGTATCCAATCATGGGGGACGTCAGCTTGACGGCGCCGCCGCATCCCTGGACGCGTTGACGGCAGTTGTCGCGGCTGTCGCCGGCCGCGTACCAGTGCTTATCGACGGCGGCATCAGGCGAGGCTCTGACGTCGTCAAGGCCCTGGCGCTCGGCGCCTCGTGCTGTCTGATCGGGCGGCCGCAGTTGTGGGGGCTCGCGGTCGCCGGCGAGGAGGGGGTACGCCACGTGCTCGAACTCTACCGCAAGGAAATCGACCGCGTCATGGGACTGATGGGCGCGCGGAGCCTGCGCGACCTCGGGCCGGACTGTATTTCGTTCGTTCAGGGAATGGGGCCGCTACATGATTGAAGACCCACCACTGCTCACCATCAAGCGGCGTTTCGAACGGCCCGCAGCAGAAATCATCAGTGCTTTTGCGGGCGTGCCGGTTAGCCAGGTCGTAGACGCGATGGGGGGACGCGGCGCCTTGCATTATGCGATCAAGCCACTGTCGCCAGCTACTGCGACGATGGTCGGCGTCGCCGTGACCTGTCACTGCGGTCCCGCCGACAACCTCGCCCTGTTTGGAGCACTGGATGCGGCAGCAAGTGGCGATGTCATCGTCGCGGCCACCGACAGCTTTGCCGGTACCGCGGTAACTGGCGATCTCGTGCTCGGCATGGCGCGCAACAAGGGGGTCGCCGGCTTCATCACTGACGGCCTGGTGCGCGACGTTGTCGGGATCGAGGCGGTCGGGTTGCCGGTTTACTGTGCCGGGGTCATTGCGAATTCGCCTGCGCGAAATGGTCCAGGCACGGTCGGATTCCCGGTGGTGCTGGGAGGAGTGACTATCTCGCCGGGAGACATACTGGTCGGCGACCGCGACGGTGTCGCCGTGGTGCCTCGCCTGGAGGCTGAGACTGTGCTGGCCCGGCTCTCCGCCATCAGGGCGGCTGAGAAAACTCTTGATGGCCTGGTGCGGCAAGGTCTCGAGATGCCCGACTTCGCCAAGGTCGTCCTCAAATCGAACAGGGCGCGCTTCGTTGACTGAGATGTGAGCTTCTCTAGCTGCGGGACATGTGAAGCGCAACACGATTTCGTCCTTCCGATTTGGCACGAAACAGAGCCAAATCGGCGGCATTGACGAAATCGTTTGGCGTCTCGTTCTCGGTGGGCACCGCTGTTGCGACGCCGACGCTGATGGTCACGCGATCCGGGCCGTGGGGTATGTTCAACTCTCGCACGCTCTGGACGAGCCGCTCGGCGATCGCACTGGATTGTTCCAGTATGGTGTCGACCAGCACGATGACGAACTCTTCGCCTCCGTACCGCGCAGCGAGATCGGTGGAGCGGCCGGAACCGCTCTGGATTACGCGGGCGATTTGCTTCAGCACATCGTCGCCGGCCATATGGCCATAGGTATCGTTGTATCGTTTGAAGTTATCGGCATCGATCATCAACAGCGACAGTGGGGACTGTGCGCGAAAAGCACGTTTCCATTCAGCCGCCAGATATTCGTCAAAATAGCGCCTGTTACCGAGACCTGTCAGGCCATCGATCCGCGTCAGACGTTCAAGCTCTAGATTTGCACTGATCAGCTGTCGCTGGCTTTCCCTCAGCGCTCGGTGTGCCGAGTCTCGCTGGACGTGATCCAGATAGGCCCGCGTGTGATATCGAATGCGTGCAATCAACTCGATACGATCCGGCAGTTTGACGAGATAGTCGTTCGCGCCCGCAGCGAAGGCTTCGCCCTTGGTGGCTGGATCTTCCTTGCTCGACAGCACAATGACTGGAACCGCGCGTGTCGACGCATGCTTCCTGTATTCTCGCACCAGATGTAGCCCATCCACCCCGGGCATGACGAGATCCTGCAGGATGACGGTTGGCTTTACCTCATCCGCGACCGTCATCGCTCTCAACGGGTCGGTGCAGAAGTGTAAGGAAATATCGGGCTCGTTGGCTAGGGCGCGCCTGACCGCCTCGCAAACCATGATCTGATCATCGATGAGCAGAACCATGGATGAATAGTTATCTGCGAGTGGCGGGACCAACTCTGGTTCTTGCGTCATCGGAAGGGGCCTTTCACGTGGAGCGCTCGCAGGCTTCGATTATACGTGAGCCGATCGCACCCAAAGGAAGAATATCAACAGCCGCGCCGATGTCGGCGGCGGCCTTCGGCATGCCATAGACGGCACTGGTTGCTCTATCCTGCGCGATTGTGAGATGTCCCTTGTCACGGAGCTGTCTCAGCCCGCGCGCACCATCCCTGCCCATGCCTGTGAGCAGAACACCAATCACCGAGCCAGGCCACCATTGCGCCGCACTTTCGAAGAACACATCTACCGACGGCCGATAAACATTGTCCTTGGGGCTGGGCGTATAGCCAAGTTGCTGAGCTGACTTGAAAACCAGATGATCCGCAGAACTGGCAACGAGAACGGTGCCCGCTTGTGGACTATCCCTTTCCCCCGCCGGACGGATCGGGAGACGCGTATGCTGCCCTAGCCAATCAACAAGGCCTGGAACGAACTGAGCATCGAGATGCTGGACGAGCACAATCGCGCCGCGAAAATCAACGGGAAACGCGCTCAGGACTGCGGCAACGGCAGCCGGCCCGCCCGCAGAGGCGCCGATTGCTATCACGTGTCGAGTTGACGGCTCAGCCGCACGTGACATCCGCCTTTTTGCCTGGGTAGGCGCATCGCCGATCAACTTGCCTATCGTTCGGATCTTGTTCGTCAAAAGCCGGGCGGATTGCGAGGACGCGTTGCCTTCGATGCCCACTGACGGAATATCGACTGCGTCAAGCGCGCCATGACCCATTGCTTCGTAGACGCCGGTGAGGTTGGCTTCGATACTGGCGGTCACCAGCAAGATTGAGCACGGGGTTTCCGCCATGATTCTGCGGGTCGCTTCCACGCCGTCCATCTCTGGCATCGCTAGATCCATGAGTATCAGATCCGGCAGATCACGTCTGCAGACCTCGACCGCCTCACGCCCATTAGTCGCGATCCACGCGACCTGATGTTCGCCGGTCAACAGAACCAGTCGACGCAGAAGTTCAACCGCCATCGGCATGTCGTTAACTACGCCGATTCTCATTCGCTGGCTTCCAATCTCGATCTCATTCAGCCGCCTCGCCAATCATGTCCACGACGGCATGGATCAGCGCCTCGTCCTGAAAACTACTCTTGGTCAGATAATAGTCCGCACCTGCGTCGAGCCCGCGCGCGCGATCTTCTTCCCGATCCTTGTATGAAACGATCATAATGGGTGTGTTCTTGAGATCAGCGTCCTTTCTGATCAAACTCACCAGCTCGATGCCATCCATGCGAGGCATGTCGATGTCGGTGACGACGAGATCGAAAGGACCAGACCGGACGGCATTCCACCCGTCCATGCCGTCTACCGCCACTTCGACCTCATAACCGTAATTGCCGAGCATCTTGCGCTGGAGTTCGCGAACCGTCAGTGAATCGTCAATCACGAGCACGCGCTTGCGCCTGCTCGCTTCGGGACCGCCCGCGGCGCGCCGAAGAGCTCGAAATCCGCTGGACGATGCAAGCTTTTCCACCGATCGGATCAGATCGTCGACGTCGAAGATCAGAACAGGCGAACCGTCTTCCATCAGGGCCGCTGCGCTGATGTCCTTGATCTTGGCAAACCGTGGATCGAGAGGTCTGATCACTAACTCGCGTTCCCCGAGAAAACGGTCAACGATCAGGCCGTACGCATCGCCCCGACCCGCATCCACGACGACGACCGATAGTTCGTTCGGTTCCGATCCGGGCTCACCTCGATCGAGCACCTCGCGAGCGGTGACCAGCCCGATCTGTCGATCGTTCAATCGAAAATGCGGCCGGCCCTGCAGGACGTTGATCTCCGTCCGCTGCAGTTTCAAAGTCTTGGAAATGGCAGCGAGTGGAAAAGCATAGGGCTCTCCATCGACATCGACGAGCAGCGTGCGCAGGACCGACAATGTCAGCGGCAATTGCAGTTGAAATCGGGTTCCGTGGCCAAATTCTGAGGAGACGCTTGCGACTCCCCGGACTTCCTTCGTCATGGCTTGCACTGCATCGAGCCCCACACCGCGACCTGAGACGTCGGTAAGGCCCGCTTTCATGGAAAAGCCTGGCAGAAACAGAAATGCGAGCAATTCGCTTTCGCTGAGTGTTTCAGCACTTTCCCTGGTTGCAAGTTGCCGGGCGACGACGGTCTCGCGCAGCTTCGAGAGCTCTATCCCCCTGCCGTCGTCCACCACGGCTATCTGCAGCAGCCCGGCATTGTGCCTCGCTTCGAGCCTGATGAGCCCCTCTTCGGGTTTGCCCATCGCGAGGCGCTCCTCAGGCGGTTCAAGCCCATGGTCTACAGCGTTGCGCAGAAGGTGCCCCAAAGGGGCATCGAGCTGCTCGAGGATATCGCGGTCGATGCCGGTCGAGCCGCCTACGATCTCCAGTCGCACCCGCTTGCCAAGGGTACGACCGAGGTCGCGGATCATTCTCGCATAGTGTCGCACGCCGTCCTCAAAAGGCCGCATCCGGCTCGCCAACGTTTCGTCGTACAATCTGTTGGCAAGATCGGTCGCTTTCCGATCCACTGAATCCAACTCATCGAAACGCTCCGCCAGGAACGCTTGGCTCAACCGAAGCTTTCGCTGCGCTTCAGCCAGCGCCTCCACCACCGCCGCATCGTTTGAAACCGGCGGCAGCACTGCATGAAGATTGTCGAATGCACTTGCGAGGTCCGATTGAAGTCGCTTCAGCCGTAGCAGCCCGTCAGCGAATGGCCTGAGCCGCCGAGCTTCCATCAGCGACTCGCCAGCCAGCCCGAGCAATCGGTTCAGGCTGTCTGCCGTCACCCGAACCATTCTATCAGAGCTGATGCTGCCGTGGGCTTGCGGCACCGCCCCAACGAGGAGGTTCGCTGAAGAGGTCGTCGCCAGTTGCTCCTGGGCATGATCTGGAGTTGCGAAATCAGCTGCAGAATCTTGGGGCCCGGGCTTTGCCTGGGGGAGGGACAACCCCTCGAACTTCGCGAGAAAGGTTTCGGCTTCTGAGTTGGCGCTTTCGCTCGATGATCCCGATGCGATCAATTTCAAAAGGTCAGAACCTTGCAGAAGCGCGTCTATATGCTCCCGTCGCACCCTCAGATGCCCGCGTTGCGCTGCGACCAGGCAGTCTTCCATCGCATTTGCAACTTTGACTGCGGGCATCAGGTCGATGATGCGGGCAGCTCCTTTCAGGGAATGCGCGGCACGCATGCATGCTTCCAGGGCGTCGGCGGCGATAGGATCGCGTTCGAGTGCCAGAAGTCCAGAGGTCAGAGCCCGTGACTGCGTCTCCAGTTCGGCCTGGAAGAGGCTGAGCATCGAAACCTGGCTGAAGTCTTCATCTGTCATGCGATGCTCCGATCCAGCATCGTGAGCAGTTGTCGTGGATCGAGACAGCCAACGGCTCGTCCTTGCCATGGCAGCACGGCAACCGTAGCGGCAGACAGTGCCTTCCCAATCATGGCCGGAACAGCGAGAGTGTCGCGTTCCTGGTACCGATGTAAGCCGTGGATCTCATCAACCATAAAAGCAACCCGCTTGTCGCGCTCGCCTACCACGACAAGGCGGCGAAATACCTTGGTTCGTGTGCCTTGTTCCCCTTCCTTGCGCTCGTCTATCCCGAGCAATTCGGCCAGGGAAAGGCAAATGAGCAATTCACCACGGACATTCGCAATGCCGAGCAGTGCACTGTTCCTGCGATGTGGAAGTGAATGAACGCGACGAGATTCAGCCACTTCATGAAAAATACCGACTGGAAGTGCCAGCCATTCCTCCCCCAAACGGAAGAGAACGGCCGTCTGCAGCGCGTCGCTGTCTGCCGAATCGATCCCTGCACGACCAGCGTTGTCAGGCCATTCGTCGCGAGATGCCGAGGGAGCTGCACGGTCGAGGAGGCGTCGTGCGATCTTCTTGTAGGTCGGGCAATTGCGGCAGTGGAGATGCTGCTCTAGTAGCGGACATGACTTGTCACCCCGTACGCCTATTTGCCGCCAGCAGTCGTTGATTTCGATCTGCTCCACCGGCTGAGCGATCCTTGTCGAAGCCGCCATCAACTGCCGCTCCTTTTCTGGACCCGACCCAGCCGGCCGGCCAGCGCCTCGGCGCCGTTATGGTCGCCTTGCTTGCTAAGCAGCAAGGCCAGATGGACAAGAGCTTCTCGATGATTTGGCGCGAGATAGAGCGCCTTGCGATAACTTTGCGCGGCTTCGGGTGCAGAACCATCCGCATCCTGGACGAGGCCCAGCAGGTAGAAGATTTCTGCGGAAGGACCGAACTCCTTGAGATGCGCCAGGGCGACCTCCTGTGCCTCCTTTACGCGTCCTGCATTGGCGATCCGTTCAACCGCGATGAGGCTTTCCGAGGCGCGTGCAAGCGGCTTGGCCGGAGCCTGCCCGCGGCCTTCATTGCCAATTGTCGGTCGGAACGGACGAAGAGGCTCGCTCTTGTTGACCTTAGGGCTTGGCGTCCGCACCGGGACGGCGGCCGAAACCTTCGGCGCCGTGGTCTTGACGGGCTCCGATTTCAGAAAGGCGAAGGCCAATGGCCATTCAGCGGAAAGAAAGCCATGCACCCTTGGAAGAGCTGCTTCCGCCGGACCGACCAGAAGAAGTCCGTCTTTGGCCAGCAGGTCCTTCAGGCAGATCAATGCGCGATCCTGCAGCTCTCGATTGAAATAGATCAGCAAATTGCGGCAAAGCAGGATGTCATAGACCTCTTGCCCGAAAGGCGCGTGAGAACCGAACAAGTTTCCTACCATGAACCGAACCTGTTTCAGCACCCCAGCAACAGGCCGCAACCCGCCCTCGGCCGCTTCGAAATAGCGATCCTTGAATTCTAAATGGCTGCCGCGAAACGAATTGCGGCCATAGATGGCGTGTTCAGCCGTCGCGATATTGCGGCTGCTGACGTCCACGCCATCGATCTTGAACTCATGCGCCTCAAAGCCGGCATCGAACATGGCCATGGCGACCGAGTAAGCCTCTTCGCCGGTTGAACATGGCAGGCTCAGGATTCTTATCGACTGAGCAGGCTTGTGCGCGCGCGCATGCCGCGCCAGCATCGTGAACGCTTCTCGGTCGCGAAAGAACCAGGTCTCTGGGATCACCACCGCATTGATCAGCTCCTGCAGCTCCTGCGAGGAACCGGCCAAGTGTTGCCTATAGGCCTGAGGGTTGGTTATCCGGCATGCTTCCATCCGTTCTCTGACCGCCTGACGAACCACTGTCGGACCAACGCTGGCACTGTCCAGTCCAATGGTTTCCGTCAGGAGCTTTTCTATTGCTCCGGTCATTGATCACCTATTGCCGCCTGGCGGAGCAAAGCGGTACGAATCTCTTCCGAAAGCAGCGCTTCCACTTTGACCCACTGAATGATCTCCAAACCATCGGAAGCCACCGGCCCAAGATAGGGCGGGGTTCCTGGTTCCAGTCCGAACGGCGCGAAATCGGCCGGGTCTCGCTCGATCGTATCCGTCACCCGTTCCGCGATCAGCCCCAGCAGGCGTCGCTCGCCATCATCCGCCGGATAGCGCGTCACAACGATCCGGGTGCTCAACAGGCGCTCCGATGGTCGGCCAAGCGCAAGAAGGGTGACATCGATCAGGGGGATGGGTATTCCGTTATAGCTGACCAAACCCACCACACCAGTTGGCGCACCCGGAAGAACTTTCACGTCGATATAGGGCAGCACCTCTTCAATTTTGTGGACATCGATCAAGTAGCGATCCGGACCCATGCTGAAGGCGAGGAATAGCATTGTCACCTCCTACTGCCGGCTCGCTATGCTCGTAGCTTGAACCTCGATATGCTACTTCGCATGCCGCCTGAGACTTGATTGAGCTCGTCGATCGCGAGCGTCGATTGCTGAAGGGACTCGACTGTTTGCTGAGCTGCCTCGCTTAGCTGGGTTAGCGTGTCGCTGATCTGCCCCGCGCCGGTCGCCTGTGCTTGCATGCCTTCATTGGCGACTTCGAAACGTGGCACCAGCCCCTGAACCTGCTGAATGATCTCGAAGAGTTGCCCGCCGACCTGCTGGATGTCCTGCATACCCCGACGGACCTGCTCGGAAAACTTGTCCATGCCCATCACCCCGGCCGCGACTGCCGACTGGATGTCCTTGACCATTTGCTCGATATCGTAGGTGGAGACAGCTGTCTGGTCCGCGAGCCTTCGGATTTCCGTCGCCACCACTGCAAAACCCCGGCCATATTGGCCTGCCTTCTCCGCCTCGATGGAAGCGTTGAGCGACAACAGGTTCGTCTGATCGGCCACTTTGGTGATGGTCGTCACCACCTGATTGATGCTGCCGGCTTTCTCGCTCAGGATCGCCAGTTTGGAATTGATCGCGCCAGCCGCTTCCATGACCTGCTGCATGGTTTCTTCCATACGGGTCAGCCCCGCTTGCCCCCCGCCAGCCACGGCAGCGGTTTGTTCGGCAACTGTGGAGACCTCGTTCATCGTGCGGACCAGTTCGTTTGATGTGGCGGAGATTTCCTTGGCTGTCGCTCGGATTTCTGTTGTGGTCGCTGCGATTTCAGTCGCAGTTGCCTGCTGTTGCTTGGAGGTGGCGGCGATCTCAGTTATCGACGTGCCGACCTGTATGCTGGACCTTTGAACCTGACCAATGAGGGTTGTGAGATCGTCCGCCATTGCGTTGAAGCCGTCGGCAAGCACGCTGAATTCGTCTCGGCGCCTCAGATCGAGCCGTTCGCTGAAGTCGCCTTGCCGCATCAATTGAACCGCGTCGACCAAACGGGTGAGCGGACCTGTAATGGCGCGAAACAGCTGGTAACCCAAAAGAAGGGCTAGCCCGAGGGCTATCAACAAACCAACGCTCAAACCGACTTCGGCCGTTCTGACGATCGAGCTGATCCGCTGCGTCGCGCTGTTTGCCTCGCCTCTGTGATCCTCAACCATGGCCTGCAGAGCGGACTGCAATTTTACAAAGATCGGCTCTACTTCGTTCTTGATAGCTGGGCTTTCATTGGGAGTTTCACCTTTCGACAAGGCAGCCCGGCTTGTTTCCAGCACAGCAGTTTCAGCCAGACGGAATTGGTTGGCGAGTTGTTTGACGGCTGCATAATTCTGCTTGTCGATATCGGAGACGATCGTTGCCTCATAGTCGTCCATCGACCGCTGCACCTGGTTGCGATTGGTCGTGATCGCGTTTTCAACCGTGCTTCTGTCTGACGGGTTGTCCTGAAGGGCATATTCCTGAAGCAGACTATGGGCCGCCATCTGGCCCGTCATGATCTCGGTACTGTGATAAAGGTCCGGAAGGATGCCCTTCTCGACCTCAGTCGCCTCCTCCCCCGCCTGAAGAAACCAGGCGTACGCGATGAGGGCTATCACGGACATGACCACCAGAACGGCTGCGAAACTGACGAGGATGCGGTGGCGTATTGTCAGACTCTTCATGGAACCGGTTCACCAATGGGGGGCATCGTGGGCTGCGCGACAAGCGCTCGTTCCGACATATTCGAAAAGGTGCGTCGAAAAGCGGTAGTCTGATGCTGAATGGTTTCTTTTCCGTTCCATAGCTAATGATGGCGAGGCGGCTCGCCAATCGGCGCCGCCAGAAGCGGTGGTCAAAGGACGACTGCCGTCCACGCACATCAGCCCGAGATCGGCTGGATGGCACGCCGCGTCAGGAGGAGCGTGGACGAGCTGCTTGAGGCCACGGATTGAATGACTGCTTAGGCCAGGTCGAGGCAAGAAAGCCGACGTCCTGCTTGCTGCCCCTAAGCTGCCAGGCGGGAACGCGCCTCATATCAGCCGTCCAGCATGATCGTCGCACTGAAAGCGGATCGCCGAAACCACATGTCGCAAACTGGCCAGCGCGTAGATTGGCGCCGAGTACGGGTTCGACATGCGCAGGTGACGATAACTAAATGGCAAGCGCCCCCGCCTGAGGCCCCTCAGGACTAAAATGATCTTGAGACAGTTTCAAATGCGCATCCTCAAGCGGCGGCCGCCAACCGCACAAGGATGAGCACAACGTGACGAGCGCTCTGGAGCGTAGAGGGGACTAACCCGACAATCCCTTCCTTTGCGACATTGCGGCGGGGAAAAAGATTACGAGATGGAGCAGGCGTATTGCCAAAGGGGTCCAGCAGCGAGAGTTCGCGTTTTCCGCCTCGGCTGTGAACCCGCTTCCATTCGCTGATCTTGCTCAGGTCGAGGTCTACTTGCCATCGAGGGCTCATGTCCCAGCTCATAAGCAGGCGGTTGGGTAGGTCTCGGCCAGCACACGGCCCGGTGGCACTCCTGGGGTCCACACCGCAGGTTCAAACTGACCACCGACCCAGGGTTCGAAGACGTTCCCGATCGGAACACCGAGCAGATTGTGCTCGCTCTCCCTCAAGTTACTGAAATCTTCGTGAAGACATTGAAGGCGTCGCAAAGGACGCCTCGACAACGACGGAGTCGCTTTAAGGGCCCGGCCACCGGATGCTTAGACATCGTTGACAAGGGTGCTACGGGATCATAACGTACCTGATTGGTATAACAGGTATGCCACATGATCGGAGTTCTGATCAAGCAGCGGAAGCTTTCGGACGAGGTGGCAGCGCACCTCGAACGGATGATCCGAGAGGGAGAGTTGGCCGAAGCCGACCGTCTCCCATCTGAACGGGAACTCATGCGGCAGTTCGGGGTAGGGCGGCCTTCCATCCGTGAGGCGCTGCTGCATCTGAGCAAAATGGGCCTTGTCGAGGTAAAATCGGGGGAGCGTGCCCGCGTCACTCGACCCACTCCTCAATTCGTGATTGACGCCCTTTCAGGGCCGGCTCGGCACATGATTTCGGCGCCGGGAGGGGTTCACGACTTCCAGAGCGCGCGCTTGTTTTTCGAGGTCGGTCTTGCCCGCAACGCCGCCGTGCATGCTACCCCGGAAGACATTGAGAGCCTCAAGGAGGCGCTCGAACTCAACCGTCAATCAATCGGCGACCTGGCGCGCTTCGAGCGCACGGACGTAGACTTCCATTACGTGCTGGCGGTAATCACCCGCAATCGGATCTTTACAGCTATTCACGCGGCGTTGGCTGAATGGTTGCTCGAACAGCGTCGCACCACATTGGCCAAGGGTGAAGACCGCAAGGCTTACCAGGCTCATCGCGAAATCTTCGAGGCCGTCGCCGCGCGCGATCCAGACGCGTCAGAGGCGGCCATGCGCAGCCATCTCGAATATGTGGCCAAGCGGTATCTGCAACTTGCGAGGCCCAAGTGATGACCGGATTTGTCGTCTGGGTCGATTTCCGCCTGAGGCCTGGTGCCCGGGACAAATTCCGAGAACTTGTCGACGCCAATGCGACCGCCTCGATGCGCACCGAGGCCGGCTGTCGCCGCTTTGACGTGACGGAGGCGCGCGGCGAACCGGATCGGGTCCTGCTCTATGAGATTTACGATAGCGAGGCCGCATTCGAGGACCACTGCCGCACCGCTCATTTCGACGAATTCAATACGCAGAGCGCGCCGCTCGTCGTGACCAAGTTGGTGACGACCTGCGACCTCGTTCTTGAAGCCACGCATTGAAGCGAACATAGGCGGATTGGCCCATTGGGGCGAACGGGAGGAAGTGCATGTCGGAGCCAAGTCTCAGGGCGTTAGCTTCTCACAAGCGGGTCAAGCTCGGTACGCTCGTCGCCGAGTTCGCCACGCCGGGAATCGGTCACATCCTGAAGTCCGCAGGCTGCGATTTCGTCTTTTTCGACATGGAGCATTCGGGATTTAGCTTGGAAACGCTGAAGAGTGCGATCCGTTATTTCGAGGCGGCCGATCTGCCGGTCATGGTGCGTGTGCCGTCGCAGGACTACCATTTCCTCGCCCGCGCCATGGACATGGGCGCCGAAGGCCTGATCGCGCCGATGGTGAGCAGCGTGGAACAGGCGCAGCACATCATCAACTCCATGAAATACCACCCTGCCGGCGCCCGCGGCGTGGCGCTGCAGATCGCTCATGACCGTTACCGTCCGGGCTCGGTCGCTGACAAATTCGAGGCCGCCAACAAGCGCTCGACGTTCATCTGCCTGATCGAGACCGCCGACGGCGTCAAGAACATTGACGGCATCGCGGGACTGGACGGGGTCGATTGTCTGTGGGTCGGACATTTCGATCTGTCCGTCTCGCTCGGCATTCCTGGCGACTTCGCCCACCCCACTTTCACTGCTGCAATGGCCAAAATCGTTGCCGCCGCCAAGAAGCACAACAAATCGCTTGGACGCTTGGTGCCCAACGTCGCCCAGGGACACGAGTTCTACGCACAGGGCTTCGATTTCATTTGTTATTCAGGCGACGTTTGGGTCCTGCACGACGCGATCGCCGACGCGGTTTCCAAGATCCGGGCCGGGTGCCAATAGGAACGGAGGAGACGATGGACAGCGTGAAATTCAGGGTGGCGCTTTCCGGTGATTTCCGCAGGCCGGACGGCTCGCCGACCTACCCAGATTTCGATCTGGAGCCGCTGCGCAATGCGACAGGTGTCGAGATGGTGTTCCTGGAGTCAAACAGTCCGCTTCGCGGCGACCAACTTGAGAATTTCGATGCGCTGATCCTCCTCGCCCATCGTTTCGATGCCACGAGTGTCCCCAGGAGCGGCCGCCTGGCCGTCGTTGCCCGCTTCGGGGTCGGCTACGACACTGTCGACGTTGAGGCATGCACCGCAGCCGGTATTGCCTTGGTCATCACGCCCGATGGCGTGCGACGGCCCGTCGCCGTATCCGTCATCACCTTCATGCTGGCGCTGACCGGCAAGCTGCTGACAAAGGACGCGCTCACCCGCAAAGGGTCTGTTGGTTTTGAGAAGCGCTCCGAACATATGGGGGTCGGCCTCGTCGGGCGTACGCTTGGGTCGCTGGGCATCGGCAACATCGGTGCCGAGGTCTTCCGCTTGGCGAAGCCCTTTGACATGCAATTCATTGCCCATGACCCGTTTGCCGACAAGGGGGTCGCTGCCGACCTGGGCGTCGAGCTGGTCGGGCTGGAGGATCTGTTTCGCCGCGCCGACGTGCTGTCGGTGAGTTGCCCCCTGTCGCCCCAGACCCACCACATCGTCAATGCTGAGCGGATCGCCCTGATGAAGCCGACAGCTTACCTGATCAACACCGCGCGCGGCCCGATCGTCGACCAGAAAGCGCTGACGCAAGCGCTGCAGGAGCGCCGCATCGCCGGCGCCGGTCTCGACGTGCTGGAACAAGAGCCTCCCGAGGCAGACGATGCGATCCTCAAATTCGACAATGTCATCCTGGCGCCGCACGCGCTTTGCTGGACCGACCAGTGCTTTGCCGGCAACGGTGCCGCGGACGTCAAAGCGGTAATGGAGGTGCAGCGTGGTCGCGAGCCGCGCGGCGTGGTCAATCGCGAGGTGCTTTCGAGCGAGCTGTGGAAGACCAGGCTGTCTGGGCTCGCCGCCCGCTTTGGAACCTAGGAGGACACTGATTTTCGGCGCGCCGCCGCGGCCTCTTTGCGGCGACCTTACGGGAGGAAATGCTTGACCGCTGCGCCGGCGGACGAGTGAAGCAAAAGGAAAATGGGAGGACCAAGCACTATGAACGATCGTGAAAAACGTGACTTTCAGGCAGGCCTCGAAGCAGAGGTCGACGCCTTCATGCGCGGCGAAACCACCCGCCGAACTTTCATCACCCGCTTCGGTCAGATGACCGGTATGTTGGCCGTGTCCGGCCCGCTGCTGGGGACAATGACCGATTGGGCGCTGGCGCAGCAAACATTGGAATTGGCGGACGCCACGTCGCCGCTCGGCCAGGCGCAGGCCGCAGCCCTGAAAGCATCGAAGGAAGGGCCTGCGGACGGTTCCGCCTTTCGCGCGGCGGAGGCGGCCAAGGCGCATTCGGGCGTCACCCTCAACATGACCTACGAGGCTGGCCTGCAGGCACTCGACCCGCGCAATTTCAGTGGGCCGATGTGGGAGCAGCTTACCGGGATGAAGTCGAATGTCGTCGAGCTGTCGAACCCGGACCAGTACTCCAAGGCGGTCGCCGAGCACATCGCCGGCTCAGGTGCCTATGACGTCCTCGACATCTCGCCGGCCTGGACGCCGTCGCTTGCCGATGGCGGCGTCATCGCCCCTCTAGACGACTACATCGCCAAATACATGAACCCGGCAGACCTCGAGGACTATCATCCCCTGTACAAGGCGCTGCCGACCTACAAGGGCAAGATCTGGGGGTTCTTCGACGACGGCGACATGTTCGCTCTCTACTACCGCAAGGACATTTTCGAGGATCCTAAAATGGTGGAGGCTTACCAGGCGAAGTTCAACGCCAAGCTTGGACCGCCCAAGACATGGGAAGAATATGCCCAGATCGCCCAGTTCATCACCGACCAGATGGCGCCAAAGGTCTATGGCGCGGGACATTTCCGCAAGGCGGGCAGCCCCGGCAATCAGTTCGACTTTCTGCAGCAGTACCGGGCCAACGGCGGAAAACTCTTCGGCGACGACATGAAGGCAGGTTTGGTTTCGGATGCCGGCATCAAGACGCTGACAAACATGCTCGCCGCAAACAAGGCCTCGATCCCCGGCAACAACGAGCTCGACGCCGTCTCCTTGTGGGCGGCTTTCCTGACCGGCAAAGTCGCGATGATCTATTCCTGGCCTCCTAGCGGCCGTATGGCGGCGAACTATTCGCAGTCGGCCACGGCAATCAACTTCATTCCGCAGTCCCAGATCGCCGGCAAGGTCGGCTATGCCGTGGTTCCGGGAAATCCGGAACATGCCACCGGCTACAACAAGGCACTGTCGGCCGACTCGCCCAACCCTGAGGCGGCGTATCTGTTCATGCAGTGGGTATGCTCGCCACCCGTCTCGCTGGCACGTTGCATGCTGCCCTACGCGTTACGCGACCCGTACCGCATCTCGCACTTCAAGTCCGAGCTCTACGGCGCGCTCTTCCCGAGTGCCAAGGAGTACCTTGCCAACCTCAACAACTCGGCAAACGTCGGTCTGCTCGACCCGATCATGCCAGGCGCGCAGGACTACTTCTTGAGCATCGATCGCATGTGCACGGCGGTGTGGGCTGGTGCGGATCCGAAGGCGTCGCTTGAAACGGCGGCCGCCGAGTGGAACGAGACGACCGACCGACTGGGTGTGGATTCGCAGAAGGGCTTCTACACCGAGTTCTTGAAACTGCCTGGCGCCACCGCCGACAACACGGTGGAAAAACTTGGCATGGCGGTCACCCTCTGAAGGGAGGCGGACTCTCTGGAGCAATTGGTGTTGCGGGCGCTTGGCTCGCAACACCTCCCCGCTAAGCGGCGATAGGATACGCCTATGCAGCCCACCGCCACGATCCGTCATTTGAAGGCCGCCGGCGCACCGCCCCGGCTGTCTGCCTTTGCCCAATGGGCAGACCGTCATTTCAAGTGGCTGCTGGTCGCCCCCGCTGTGCTGCTGATATTGGCACTGTCGATCTATCCGCTTCTGTTCTCGCTGGTGGTATCCTTCATCAACTACGACTTCCAGGTGCCGGGCCACGCCTTTGTCGGATTGAAAAACTTCGAGCGGGTCGTGTTCGATCCCGTAGCACGTTGGTCGCTGTTGCTGACAGCATCGCTGTCGGGCATCAGCGTCGCTATAGAATTCGTTCTCGGCCTCCTGGTGGCGCTGACAATGGTGCGCAGCTTTCCGGGCCGCGGTGTGATCATGTCGATCCTGATCGTGCCGCTGTTCATCAGCCCGGTCATCGTCGGCCAAGCCTGGACGCTGCTCTTACAGCGGCCTTTTGGACCGACCAACTATGTCCTGACGCAACTATTGGGGCAGGAGGTTACGATCGGCTGGATGACGGAGCGCCCGTGGCTCTACGTCTCGCTGATCATCGCCGATGTCTGGCAGTGGACGCCGTTCATGTTCGTCATCCTGCTCGCCGGGCTGACCGCAATCCCACCCAATCTCTATGAGGCGGCAGAACTCGACGGCGTCAACGCCTGGCAGGTTTTTTGGGCGATCACGCTCCCGCATCTCGGGTCGATGATGCTGCTGGCGCTGACCTTCCGTCTGCTCGACGCAATCCGTATGTTCGATACCATTTTCATCATGACAGGGGGTGGCCCAGGAACACAAACCTACACGGCCTCCTATTATCTTTATACCATAGGCTTCACGCAGTTTCATCTGTCGCAGGCAACAGCAGGAAGTTGGCTGTTCCTGATCTTTACGGCGCTCATCGTGACGTTGCTGGTGCGTCGGCTCTTGAAGGTGGAACCGGTCTGATGGCCGCCGTCGCGCCCGCCCGCCGCAGGAAACGCCGGTCGTTGCCGATCGGCCGAATTCTGCTGCTGGGGTTCTTCCTGGTGTTCGTGCTGTGGCCGCTCTACTGGATGTTCAACACCTCCATCAAGCCGAGCGACGACTACCTCACCGTACCGCCTGTCTGGTTCCCCGCCGCTCCGACGCTTGTCCACTACAAAGCTGCGCTGTTCGCCTATCGTGGTCTCGACGGGCTCATCAACAGCCTGATTATTTCGCTTTCGGCCACGGTGCTTTCGGCGCTGCTCGGCACGCTGATGGCCTATAGCCTGGCGCGCTACGACACCGGCGGCAAGCATCTGTCTTTCTGGGTGCTGTCGCAGCGCTTTTTGCCGCCGATCGGGATCGTGCTGCCGGTGTTCCTGATCTATCGCCAGGTCGGGCTCTACGACACTCATGTCGGCCTGATCATCGCCTATACGGTCTTCACGCTGCCGGTCTCGGTGTGGATGATGTTCGCCTATTTCCGCGGCATGCCGAAGTCGATGGAGGAGGCGGCCCTCGTCGATGGCTGCACGAGATGGGAGGCGTTCTGGCGCGTTGCCGTGCCGCTGGCAGCACCGGGCATCGTCGCGGCGGCTGTCTTCGCCTTCATTGCATGCTGGACGGAGTTCTTCTTCGCTCTGATCTTGACCAGCCGAACTGCCTTTACGCTGCCAACGGTCTTCCGCGCCTTCATCGGCTTCCAGGGCGCGCAATATGGCGAAGCCGCGGCCCTTGCCATCGTCTCCCTTGTGCCATCGATCGCCCTTGGGGTCCTTGCTCAACGTCATCTGGTGCGCGGGCTGACGCTCGGCGCCGTTCGCGGTTAGGAAAGCTCCCGCATGGCCGAAGTCAAAATTACCGGCTTGCACAAGCGCTACGGCGCGTTCCATGCCGTGCGCGGCATTGACCTCCACATCCGCGACGGCGAGTTCACGGTCCTGGTTGGGCCCTCCGGTTGCGGCAAGAGCACTCTGCTGAGGACCATCGCAGGACTGGAGGAGAGCTCACAAGGCACGATCGAGATTGGCGGCGAGGTGGTTAATGATTTCCGGCCGCGCGATCGCGACGTGGCAATGGTGTTTCAAGATTATGCGCTCTATCCGCATATGAGCGTGGCCAAGAACATTGGCTTTGGCCTCAAGGCTCGCAAGATGCCGAAGCCAGAGGTCGAGGTGCGCGTCGCCGAGGCGGCACGCATGCTTGGCATCACTCCCTTGCTGGGGCGTTTTCCGCGCCAATTATCCGGTGGCCAGCGCCAGCGCGTCGCCATCGGCCGCGCCATAGTCCGCAACCCCCGCATCTTTCTATTCGACGAGCCGCTGTCCAACCTCGACGCACAGCTTCGCGACGAAATGCGCGGCGAAATCAAACGCCTTCACCAGGACATTGCGACAACGATGATCTACGTCACCCATGACCAGATCGAAGCGATGACGTTGGCTGACCGTATCGTGCTGATGCGCGACGGGTTGATAGAGCAGCAGGGCGCGCCACTCGAGTTGTTCGAGCACCCGGCCTCCACGTTCGTCGCTGGGTTCCTGGGTTCGCCGCGGATGAGCTTCCTGCCAGGCACCCTTGCCTTGGACGCAGGCGCCGCTGCCATCCGGCTCGCAGATGCACTGCTACCCTTAGCGCCCGGCAGGGGGCTGAAGGGCGTCGCGGACGGACAGCAGGTGCTGCTCGGGTTAAGGCCAGAACACCTCACTCGTGCGCACACTGCCATGCCAGAGCAGGGCACGTTTCGCTATGAGGCAACGATCGACCTGCTGCAGCCGACCGGCTCGCGCAGCTACGCGACATTCCGACTGGCCGGCGCGCCGGTGATGGCTGAGCTGCAGGCGCACGATGTCAGCCGTCCGGGCGAGAAGCTTGCGATCGACATCAACATGAACCGGGCCTCGATCTTCGACGCCACGACGGAGCGCGCAATTTGACCTCGACAGCTTCCCTGGCAGTCCGCTTGTGTGGCACCGAACAGCTCGAGGCACCGCTGCGCACACTGCGCGCCGGATCCTTGTCGGTCGCGTTCGACAATGGCGCCTTGCGTTACATCCGCATCGGGACGATCGAGGTCTTGCGCGGAATCTCGTTTCTTGTACGGGACGAAAACTGGGGAACATGTACCACCGTTCTCGATGATCTGCGGATCGACGAGAGGCCGGATGCGTTCGCCATTGAATACCGTGCAACATGTGCCGCAACATCCGGCCGCCTGATTTACCGGGCGCGCGTCTCAGGCAGTGGCGATGGTGCGCTGTCGTTTGTGGCGGAGGCAGAGCCCGAGACTGACCTTTTGACGAATCGGACCGGCTTCGTGGTCCTTCATCCGATCGAGGGCTTAGCCGGCAAGCCGATAAAGGTGCTGCATGAGGATGGTCACGACGAGCTATCGTTCTTTCCGGACCACATCGATCCAAAATGTCCGTTCACCGACATCCGGGCGTTATCGCACGAGATCGCGCCTGGGATCTGGGCGACATGCACCATGGAGGGTGATGCCTTTGAGATGGAGGACCAACGCAATTGGTCTGACGCCTCCTATAAAACATATGTCCGCCCTCTGCGTCGCCCGTGGCCTTACAGACTGCCCAGGGGCCAGAAATTCACGCAGGCCGTCCGGCTTCACGTGTCAGGAACGCTCCCTGCCGGGACGTCTGAAAATCGCAATCCACTCATCAACCTGACGATCGGCGGACTCGTCGGCCGAGTGCCCCGCACTGGCGTCGGCGTCGCCGCCGACGAGGCAAAGCACGCGCTCGAAACCCCCGAGCTCCTACGACGAATGGCTCCGCAGTGGATGGTCTGCCAGGTCGATCTCCGGATCGCACACGGCCAGGATGAACTAGAAAGCTACGCCGCGCTCGCACGGCTGACCGGCGCTGGCGTGGTCCTCGAGATTATCACCAAGGGCACGCGCGATCCATTCGGCGAATTGGCGCCGGTCGCGGATGCTGTCCACTCACTCGGCCTCAAACTAGAAGCTGTCTCCGTCTTTCCGGCGCAGGACATGACATCCGTACAGCCGGGAGCACCGTGGCCGACTATGCCCAGCTTCCACGAAAGCTACTCCGCCGCTCGCCGGGCTTTCCCGGGCATCGCGCTGGGCGGCGGCATGGCCGCTTACTTCACCGAACTCAACCGCAAGCGTCCGCCAGCCGAGGCGCTCGACTACGTGACCTTCACCACCTGTCCAAGCGTGCACGCCGCAGATGATGTCTCGGTGATGGAGACACTTCAGGCAATCCCCCATCTAATCCGCTCCGCGCATGCTTTCATGGGGGAACGCTTGCCACTGCGTATCGGTCCCATCCAGCTCGGCTGCCGTGAGAACCCATACGGAAAATCCACTGCGCCGAATGAAGCGAACGCTCGCGTCTGTCTATCGCGCATTGATCCTCGTCAGCGCGGGCTGTTCAATGCGGCTTGGACTGTCGGATATTTCGCGGCCTGCGCTCGCGAAGGAATCGATGCCGTCGCGTTCGGTGACTTCGCCGGCCCCTTTGGCCAAATCCATAGGAAGTCTGATTTCGTGCAGCCATGGTATGACCAGCAGGATGGCCCAACGGTCTATCCCGCTTTCCATGTCTTGGCTGGTCTCTCAAAGCTCGGCGGAGCCACCTTGCTGTCCGTAGGAACTTCCGGCTGTGACGGCGTCGTGACGATCGCGGCTGAAAAAGATCGCCGCGTGACCCTGTGGGTCGCTAACCTTACCGCCAAGACGCAATCTGTGCGGCTTTCTGATTCGCCGAGCAGCGCCCGCATTGCTCTTCTCGGCGCCGAGCAGTTCGAGCGGGCGGCAACCGATCCCGACTTCATGGAAAGTTCCGCAAGACCGCTGGATGATCAAAGCATCTCGCTTGGCGCCTACGCCGTCGCGCGAGTCGACCTCGATCGATCGTCTTAGGCCTAGCCGATGTTCGCTGTTTGGCCAAACCCCCGTCAAAGATGAGGGTGGTAGTTCCATACTTTAAGGCAGCGCTTGGAATCCATCTCGCTTATACGTTGTACTATCGCGACGGCGACCAGGCTCGCTAGGTTCCGCCTGCCGAGACGCCAAGTTTTGAGGCCGCTCGCGCCGAAGCGATCCGTTGCGGAATCGGCCTGTTGGCTGATCTGGGCGATGACGATATGACCGGATGGTTAGTGCGCATGCGCGATCAGGCAGGCAACGAGCTTTGCACGATCAACGTCTGCGAGGCCGAAGCCGCACCGTAAACGGAAACAAGCCGGTTAGGCAGCACCGCTCACGTCTGTGTCGATACGCCAGCCCTTATTCAATTAGATCGTCGCCAGTCGGAACTTTTGTGATGTTGAGCCCTTGTCCATTGAACAGTGGAGGTACCAATGGCTAACCTGGGAAAATTGGCGATCGCGATGCTCGGCGTCTTGGCATACCAAAATCGCGACAAGATCGGCGACATGATCCGTGGAGCGGGTGATCGCAACCCAAATGATCCGCAAGGCGGGATTCTGGATCAGCTTTCAAAAGGCGTTTCGGGGACCGCGCTTGGCGATATTCTCGACCGGTTCAGAGGGGCAGGCGCCGGATCGAAGGTCGATTCGTGGGTAGGCACCGGGCCGAACGAGCCGATCCAGCCGAGCGATGTGGAAGCAGCCATAGACGAAGACACCCTGACTTCCCTCTCGATGCAGACCGGCCTTTCGCGCGAGGAGCTCATAAGCCGGATCACGCGAGATTTGCCTGAGGCCGTCAGCAAAATGACGCCTACTGGTGAATTGCCCGTTGAGGCGCCGAAAAGCTCCGGTGAGACGACCTTGCTCGACGACGTGCCATCGCACAGGACGCAAGCGAATTCAGGCGGTCAAAGCGATATCTAAGGTGACGGCTATCCATCTGGGAGAGATACTAAATCGTACTGGCGTGCGAGTTGGCATGATCGGGCAGGGCGGTCACGGTGGTGATACAGCAAACGTACTTGCCGAGTTGGATCTATTGGCCGCGCTACTCGATTCCCGCTGGCGCATTCCAGGCACATCAATTCGTTTTGGACTGGATGCGCTCGTAGGTCTGGTCCCCGTACTCGGAGATGCGGCGACGGGCATTGTCTCGGCCTACATCGTCTTGCGAGCTCGAAACGTCGGTGCCGGAAATGGGTTGGTCGCCCGCATGCTAGGCAACGTGCTGCTGGATACGCTCGTAGGAAGTGTCCCAATTCTCGGCTCGATCTTCGACGTCTATTTTAAGGCGAACAATCGCAACATCACTCTGCTGCGCCGCCACATCAACAAGTGAGGCGGATAACCAATCGTCGCGATGCAATTCTTCTAAAAGGCTCGGAACCGACAGGGGCGCTGGGGCTTGAGTCGCGATTCCTGGAGTCGCGAGCATATGACCAGTGCCATTGACCGGCTTTCGTTCATCGAGTTCCAATCGCCCACACTGGTCGAGAAAGCTCCCGAAGGCGGAGATTGGCTTCACGAGATCAAATATGACGGCTACAGGACGCAGCTGGTCGTTGAAGGCGGAAAGGCGCGAGCATTCACGCGTCGCGGCTACGATTGGTTACACCGTTACAAGAGGATTGTTCAGGCCGCGGCAAGCTTGCCGGTCAAATCCGCTATCATCGATGGTGAAGCTGTCGTCCTGGGCGACACCGGCCTGCCGGACTATCAAGCCCTGGAACGTGAGCTGGGCAACCCAAGTTCGCTGCGGATGACTCTCTACGCTTTCGACCTCCTGTACCTCGATGGCCGTGATCTACGTGAACACAGCGCCTTATCCCTCAGAAGGTCTGTCGGCTTGCCTTCAAATTCCGGAGATCCCATCAGGATGCCGCGGAATTGTTCCAGTGGCTCACCTACGGCCACGCCGTTACCGCCGATTTTAAACTCACGAATCGTCTCTTCGTGGGGGCCGACACGTTTCTTGACAACGGAAATCGCGCGTCTCAACTGACCTGCGTTCTCGAAGAAGCGCAGAAGCATGATGGAATCGCAGAGATAGGTCATATCGACCGGCGCTGCCGTTTGCCCAAACAGCCCGTGATTGGCCAACAGCAGGATCGTCGCCACTGCCTTCTGATTGAGATAGGTGAGGATCTCGTGCATCTGAAGCACCAGATGCTGTTCTTCGGACATGGCATTGAGATAGCCGGTTAGGCTGTCGATCACGACGATCCGCACATTGGATTCTTCGACGGCCGCTTGGATGCGCGAAGATAATTCGCCTGGTGAAAGCTCAGCCGGATTGACACATTCAAGCATCAGCGTGCCGTCCTCGGCAAACGGCTCCAGGTGCATGCCGAGCCCGGCGGCGCGCGCCAAGAAGATGCGCTTTGTCTCGTCAAACAACAGCACCAGCACACGCTCGCCACGCTCGAGTGCGGCATAGCAATAGGTGCAGGCAATGGTAGACTTGCCAACGCCAGACGGCCCCATCAGCATCGTGCTGGTACCACGGGCCAGCCCGCCGCCAAGCAGGGTGTCGATCCGGTTGTTGCTCATGGCCGGCGTATCATGCTCGGCCACCTCATGCTCGGCTGCAACGAGCCGCGGATAGGCGATAACGCCGCCTGGGCGAATGACGAAATCGTGAAAGCCGCCCCGGATCTGCACGCCGCGCATTTTGATCACGCGTAGCCGCCGGCGCTCTCCACCATAGACGGGCGACAGCTGCTCCATCCGTATGACGCCGTGACTGATCGAATGCAAATTGAGGTCATCCTGCTCAGCCGTCAGGTCGTCGAGCATAAGCACCGTCACATTGTTGAGCATGAAGAAGCTCTTCAATGCCAACACCTGGCGCCGATACCGCAATGACCCTTGCGATAAAAGTCGAATTTCAGAGAGCGAATCGAACACCACGCGATCGGGTCTGACACGTCCGATCTCGGCCATGGCAGACTGCACGGTTTCGCCGAGTTCCAATTCCGAGGAATGGATCAATGTCTGTAGCTGCGCCGGATCGAAACTGAGCTCCGGCGGCACAAGTTCAAGAATTTGCACCCCCTTCAGGTCCCAGCCGTGACGGCCAGCAACCGAGAGCAGTTCGCGCTTGCTTTCTGACAAAGTGATGTAAAGGCATGTCTCGCCTTTTTTGGCGCCCTCGATCAAAAACTGGAGGCCAAGAGTGGTTTTTCCAGAACCTGGTTTCCCTTCGATGAGATGGGAGCGGTTCCTGGCGTAGCCGCCACGAAGAATGTAGTCGAGCCCGCTAACTCCAGTTGCGATCGCTGAGGCGTCGTCTCTGTCCAACTAATCCCCCAATGTAATTTCGAGAACCAGATAACGACGGGCACCTTTGGCGGTTCCACGTCTCTCGGTGAGCGCTCTTGTCGTGAGACTCACGAAAAGGTGACAGGAAACGCGGCAAAAAAGGGCGCCGTACTCTCGGAGTCCTTTTTCAAGTTCAGTTTGGAACCGGCGACCTACCAGCCTTGCCGGCCATACCAGTCATCGATGTCGCGCTGAGCGCGGTCCTTCTCAATGCCGTAGCGCTCCTGAATCTTGCCTTCCAACTGATCGCGGTTACCGGCAATACGGTCCAGATCATCGTCTGTGAGTTTGCCCCACTGTTCCTTGACCTTGCCCTTTACCTGCTTCCAATTGCCTTCGATACGGTTCCAGTCCATGGCACCTATCCTTGTTTGTTTCGGACTGAGAAAAACGCCGTCAGGCTAGCGGAGTTCCCGTCAAGTTTGAGCAGATCGACCGATCGAAGCGTGGCGAGGTAGGCGGCCCCGAAGCAACCCGCTCTGGAACGCGATGATGGCTTGCCGCGCCGGCCGTGTTCTCCACCGTCTTGGCCACAGTCGCTCGCGA
Organism: Mesorhizobium sp. M0317; assembly: GCF_040321555.1. Classification (NCBI taxonomy): domain Bacteria; kingdom Pseudomonadati; phylum Pseudomonadota; class Alphaproteobacteria; order Hyphomicrobiales; family Phyllobacteriaceae; genus Mesorhizobium; species Mesorhizobium sp. M0317. The sequence goes on from NZ_JAMYRV010000001.1 coordinate 175,820, forward strand.
GACCAGCTTCGTTGGACAAACACCGACAGGGATAGCGTGAAGCCAACTATGCTGCGTTCCTCATCCAAGCCTGGCGTCAGATACTAATTCTTTCTGTTGGGAGCCATGTTCCCTGCGGCTTTTGCCCTGAAGCGCCTTACCCGGCTGCGTGTGCCGCAGCTCTCATCCGAGCACCACCGCCTGCGGCCGCCACGCGAGGTGTCGATGAAAAGCCAACCGCAGTTCGGCCCGGTGCACTCGCGCACGCGGCGGCGGTCATTCCTGGACACCAAAAACTCGGCTGTCTCAAAGGCCACGCGGTGGCCGATCGTGTTCAGACTGGCTGCGTCGGTCCACTGCCAAGCGAGGCGGTCGCCGGACGGGAAAAGCGAGCGCTTCGGCAGGGCTAGGGCGACTGCATCGCGCACGATTTGCAAGGCATCGTCCGGCACCCGGGCGCCTGCCGCCTCGGCCTGGAGAGCCGCGTGAACGGCCTCGCGCAAAATCTTGGCCTTTTCCAATGCCGCCTCCGCAAGGAGCGGGCGGGCGGAAGCCTCCACGAGCAGTGCTCGCGCCTCATCGACGTCGATCAAATCGGCACGTCCAGCCCAGACGACCAGGTCGGCATAGGTCTGCAAGAGGTCTGGCCCCCATACATCGCGTCGCGCGTCGACCGTGTTGACGAAGTCCAGGCAGGCGTGACCGCCAACCATGCGCATGTCGACGATAGTCTTCGCAAAATCCATCCCGGAAACATCGGTTGGCGGAACCGTATTGGCAAGAGGCCGTTGTAACGAAATAAATGTCTTTTGGCCGTTACGAACCAACAACGCCCAGCGAAGGCTGCTTCCGATGAACCGCAACACAGCGACATTTCTGGTTTTGTGTGTGATCTGGGGCACCACGTGGATCGGTATCAAGGCAGGGATCGCCACCGTGCCGCCTCTGATGTTCGCAGGCACGCGTTTTACAGTAGCCGGCTTGCTGATCCTCAGTGCGACGCGCCTAAGGGGCGCTGCTCTACCAAGGGTGGCGAAAAGGAGTTGGCCGCGCCTTTTCGTTGTTACGTTGTTCATGATTCCGCTTTGCTATGGCCCACTCTTTTGGGGCATGCTCTACATCGATACGGGCACCGCGGCTGTTCTTGAGCTTTCGCTGACCCCCGTCACGCTGCTTGGGTTTGCGTTGCTTCTGGGGGACGAACGCTATGACGGCCGCAGGCTTTTTGCCATTTTGCTCGGTGCGGCCGGTCTGTGCATCCTGTTCGGGCCCGAGGCCTATGCTAGTTGGACACACGCAGACCAGCAGGGCAGGGGGCTCCGGCTGCTGGCGATGACAGCGGTGGCGTCGGCAGCTGTAATCTATGCATGGGGTTCGGTGCTCGCGCGGCCGCTTCTTGAGGTATATTCATCGGACTTCATCGCCGGCTTCACCACCCTTTTCGGGGGCGCATTCCTAATTCTCATCTCACTCGTTGTGGAGCCAGGCGCGGCCGCGGCTCTAAAAGGCGATTGGGGCTGGCCGGCCTGGGCCGGGTGGCTGTTCCTCGTGCTGTTTGGTTCGTTCATAGGCTACACACTCTTTATCCGGCTCCTGCACGAAATCGGCGCCTCGCGCGCCGGAGCATTTGCCTTCGTCTCACCCGTCATTGCCGTCGTGCTTGGCATCATCACCTACGGCGAGGAGGTTAGCCTGATCGACATCATGGGCATGGCTATCATGCTCTTCGCAGCGTTTCTTGCGCTACGCGAGCGCAAACAGGAAACATCATCCGCTTCCCCGCCGTTGATTCCACGCTCCGCGCGGGCTGATGGCAGAACATGAAAGACGGCGCGCGCATCCAGCCGCCAATCAGCCTTGAGATGGAAAAGCACAAGGTTCTCGTCTATGCGAAAAGAGGGCTCTCCCGGCAGCGTATCCCGCCTACCACCGGCGGCGAGGAAAGCTCCAGCTCATATGACAACACTAGTCGGCGAGGGATTTGCCGAGTTGCTGTAAAGATTGCAGGCGGGATTTGATGGAAAAATCGCGAGGCTGCAATCAGCGACCTATTCGTTCCGATCGCGATGCAGGCTATCCGCCAACGCGTCGACAAAGTGTCAGCCGCATCGCTTCAGTTCCGCCACCTGAACGCCGAGACGGAATGCCTGACCATCGGCATAAGAACGTGCATAGCTTTCTGCTTCGAACGGAAACGTCAGGGTGCTGCCGTAGGCGGTGATGCGGACCGTCCACTTCTTGTCGCGAACGAGTTCGACTGAATTGTCGGGCGACGTCATGATTTCCTCCGGCACCAGCAAGGCGAAGGCACGGATAACGTCGCAAAGGTCGTTTGAATGCAAACAATCCGACACGCTCATGTCGCTTGTTCTATACGCCCAGACTTTCTCTCGATTAGAGCAGCGCCACGGCTGCAATGTCGGTGGCGTTAAGTCCCCTAGCTGCCAAGACCTTTCCCATCGCGTTGGTCCCCTTGCGGCGTCACGCAGCGACCTTTCTGAACCCAACCGCCGAGATTGTCAGCCCGCAGTGTCCCGAGAGAATAGCCGGCAAGCCGCACGGTGCGAATGGCAACTCTGCGACGACTGCTTCAACAACTTTCGCGACTGGCTCATGTGAACGTCGACCACTGGGCGCTCACACTGGCTTCTGCGACCAGCCAGCTGCGATGAATTCATCACGGCTGATCACCTTTCAGGATTCTCGAGCATGTGGCGCACCAACTTGAACTCGATCGGCCCAAGAGGAATTTTCCCCGGTGCTGCAAATACGGTGGTATCGAGCTCCATCTCGAGGTCGCGATATGTCAGTGGTCTGCGCTTCTGCGCCAATTTCGTGACGGTAGCCCAATCGCGAGCCTTCGCAGGTGCTCGAGGAGCTATTGCGGCGCAGTGGTCTGATGAAGCGTTCGTCGACCCCGGGCTGCAACAGCCTGTGCTGACCTTCAGCACCTGGGGACATCAAGGCGACACAGGGCAGGGAATTGGTCCGGGCATCCCGCTTCAGCCGGCCGCTCCCGTCGGCAGCTCATTGTCTGGCCGACAGTCCAGCACAATTCCCACGGCCTTTTCGCGGCAAGACCTAGCGCGTCATCGATCGAGCGGGCCAGCTTGCTGCCGAAACCATCCACCTGCAGAATGTGGCCTCGGAGCAGGTAGAACTCCGCATCCTGCGAGGGAGATGCATCGGCCGCGGCTCCGTCGAACTCAGCGAGGGAAACGGAAGTCAGCTCTTCGCAGTTCAACTTCGAGAGCAGACGTTCCTGGATTGGCCTTGGCACATTTGTGAACGGTCGATTCCAATGGCTGTCAAAGAGTACGGCGCGACATTGAGGCGCCAGCGAACCAGCTCGAAACCGGTCGAGCTAGTATCCGGGCCGGGTCAATCCGAGACAATTTCGTAGTGAAGAAGCTGGGCTTCGTCGAGTGCCGACTTCACTCCAGGCGAGATGACGCCGGAGCCGAAGAGGATAATATCTTCACGGCGTACGAATACTTCATGGCCGAGTCCCATGGACACAAATGTGCCCGAAGAGCTTCGTTCGAGAAGCCGAGCTCTGCCATTCAATATGGTGAAGGCGGCGTGGCGCCTCGATACCCAGGGCCGCTCGACGATGATATCGCATTCCGCCGATCTGCCGATTGTCACGGATTCGCCGTTTCGACAGGATCGCAGCTGATCTCTGTAGCGGATGACCAGATGAATCTGCCGCGGCAGGACCGAGCGTCTATCTGTAGTGGCGCCATGGCTGGTGATCTGCGTACCGGGGGCCCCATCGTCGCTCCACAGGGTATAGACATCGAAGAACTCTTGCTTCCCCTTCAAGGCCATTTTGTCGAGGAGCCGCAGGCCCTTGCGGCTTCTCGGGGAAAGGGCTTCGCAGAAGCTCTGGCTGATCAGCACCTCTCCGGGGTTCGCCGTGGTGGACAACCTTGCGGTGACATTGACAACATCACCGAATATCGCGCCCCGCGCGCGAATGACCGCCCCGAAATGCAATCCGATACGGGCGCTCAACGGCCCTTTGGTCAGTTGATGGGTAATTTGGCAGACGGCCCTCAGCGCCATTTCCGGGCTCTCGAAGAGGCTGAGTATGTCATCGCCTTTCGAGTAAATGAAATCACCACGGTGCTTGGCGACAATCTCGCGCATCGTGTCCAGGCAATCCGAGACCTGCTGTAGAGCGGCATCGTCTCCGATCCGCTCATAGAGCGGCGTGCTGCCCACGAAATCAGCTAAGAGGACTGCGGCAAGAAGCGTTTCCTGGTCCATCGATCTCGTGTCCGACCCAAAAAGTCAGCGTGCGTGTATAACACACGAGGTTGCCTGCGACATATCTGCTCGTGCGCCTGGGGCCGGGGCGATGCCTCAGGTGATCGTCGCGGACGGACGGGCGTATGCCATTCGTCGGCTTCGTGCCGACATCCAGAACCCTCTTCGCCCCAATCGTTCGCGACTTCGGTGCTATGAGTGGACTTGGTCTTTTAGGCTGACCGAGTTGCAACGGGCGACGGCCTTCTCATGCACCATCAACCACGACCCGATCTCGGCCCCTCCGACTTCGCACGGAATAGTGCCAGATCGGCGGCTTTGACGAGATCATTCGGGCTCTCGTTCGTATTTGGGACCGGTGGCGACGCCAACGCCGTGCTTTGCGATAAGATCACGGATCCATTGATCAGATTTCAGGTATATTCTCTTTGAAGATCACCTGAAGTCGTGGTTGATGCGGTTCATAGTTCAGGTGCCTGACAGAGTGGCTTAAAATGTTGAGCGCTTCCCGCGCCTCGACGCGCGGATTTTGATCTATGACCGCATCGAGCGTCCCATCCAACAAAAGTTCCTTGGTGCCGTCTGTCACCTCGTGGCCGAGAAAGAGAATGTCTTTGGCGCGTCCACGCTCCTTCAGCGCCCGAGCGATGCCGGTGTTGCCGGCGCCGACATTGTAGATCGCGGCAAGATCGGGGTGCCGGTCCAGAAGCGCTGATGCTTCCGAATAAGCCTTCTCTCGGTCATCCAGCATTTCGCGCATCTCGACGATCTCGAGATTGGGCGACTCCTCGGTCAAGATGTGCCGGAATCCCATCTCGCGTTCCTCATGGCCGCGATAGGACAGCGAGCCGGCGAACAGCGCCACCTTGCTTGGGCGTTCCGATCCCATGAAGCGGTTGAGCAGATAGCCGGCCAGCCGCCCCGCGGCGCGGTTGTCGATGCCGATATAGGCCACTCTCGGAACATGCAGGATGTCGGAGGCGATGGTCACCACCTTGACGTCATTGGCTGACAGCGAGCGGATCGCCTCGCGCACCGTTGGATGATCGAGCGCGATCACGCCGACGCCTTGTGTCTGTCCACGCAATTCTTGCAGCAGGCGGGCGAGCCGGTCGGGGTTGAAGCCCTCTATGGTGGCGATGTGGACGTCGAGATCGGGGCGCGCCAAGGCCTGCGCTTCGATGTGTCGATGCAGCATCTTGATGAAGGAATTGGTGCCGGCCGGCAGAGCGAAGTCGAGACGGATGACCTCTCCGGGTGAGGGCCTGGGCGGCGCTCCGTTCGGGCCCTCCGCGATGTAGCCGAGGCGCTGCGCCATTTCGAGCACGATCTCACGCGTGCGCGCCCGCACACCGGGCCTGTTGTTCAGCACGCGGTCGACGGTGGCGGCGGAAACGCCGGCTTCCCGGGCTATGTCAGTCAAGGTGGAACGCACCGTCATCTCCTCATGCATAAGATCGCAGAATGCCGCTAGCCCGTCCGACGCCACAGCTGCCAGCCATCAGCGATTCTGATGGAAAATGATGTATCCAGCCTTAGCCGATGCGCAAGGAGGTTGGGCTAAATCGCGTCGCCCGGCGTGATAGTCCCGTGCCAGAAAGGCAGATTTCCCATCAAATCGAGGCATTGAGCCCGTGTGTCGACCTTTGCATGACGTATTTTCTCCGCGGTTGCGGTGTTACGATGTATTTTGAGTATTTATGATGTTGACAGCCTTCCGATGCTGCCGTCAATATCCCTCAAGGGCTCGTGGAGGAAACATCGGCCCTGAGGGAGGAATTCCAATGTCTGATTTGATCCGCATATCGCGACGCGGCTTGTTGGCGTCCGGAGGAAAGGCGGCGGCGTTCGTGGCTGCGGCCGGTATCGCACCGCAATTCATCCGTCCCGGCCGTGCCGTTGCGGCCGACGCGCTGGCGCCAGGCATGGTAGGCGGCCCCACCGGTTTCGAGGGCGCCGAGCGCTATCAATATGGCGCCGACACGCCGGAAGGCCGTGCCGTTGAGGCGGCCAAGGCCTTGAAGGGAGCAGGCAAGGCACCGGCCAAGATCGTGCTTGGCCTGTCGGATGGCTCGATTGGCCAACTCACACAGCCTTTCCCGGCGGGTGCGCCGTCGATCAAGGAGCTGTGGGAAAAGGAAACCGGCATCCAGATCGAGATCGTCGGCCTGCCGAACGGCCAGGAATTCACGAAGACGATGCAGGACATCTCCACCAAGGGTGGGGCCTATGACATCTACTCGACGGAATGGAACCGCCTCGGCGACCTTGCCGAGACCGGCGGCATCGCCAAGCTCGACGACTTCGTCGCCCAGTACAAGCCCGAATGGGACGATCCCAAGACCGGCTATGTCGACGGCGCCAAAGGCGTGTCGCTGCTCAACAAATATCGCGGGTCCAACTATGGCGTGTCGCTGGACGGCGACTTCCAGACCTGGGTCTACCGCACCGACCTGTTCGGCGACGCCGCCGAGCAGAAGGCGTTCAAGGACAAATTCGGCTACGATCTGGCGCCGCCGAAGACCTGGAAGCAGCACAGTGACATCGCGGGCTTCTTCCAGCGGCCCGACAAGGGCCTGTTCGGCTCCACCGACCTGCGCAACCAGGGTTGGGGCTACACCAACTGGTATCAGCGCTATGTCTCGATGGCATCGCCCAACCAGTTCCTGTTCGGCGACGACGGCAAGCCGCTGATCAATTCCGAGCACGGCATTGCCGCCACCAACGAATATGTCGGCTCGCTCGTTCATCACTCGCCGGACGCGATCTCCTGGGGCTGGCCGGAGCAGTATGGAAATTTCGCCAAGGGCGGCGCGGCGATGACCTGCGCCTTCTCGAACCTGCCGAAATTCCTCGACAATGCCGGCAACAAGGATTCCGCCGTCACCGGCAAGATCGGCTCGATGCTGCCGCCCGGCCGCGAAGTCGACGGCAAGCTGATCAGCCGTTCCGTGCTGTGGTTCTCGCTGACCGGCATGGTCTCGTCTCAGTCGAAAAACCAGGAGGTCGCCTACCTCTTGCTGCAGTGGCTGGGCTCCGCCCGCATCTATGCCTGGATGAGCGCCAATCCGGGCGGCTATCTCGATCCGTTCCGGCTCTCGGATTTCTCCGATCCGCTGGTGCGCCAGACCTACCACGCCTACCACATCGACGTGGTGCGCGAGACCGTCGCCCGCACGGTGCCGACGATCAACTATCCCGGCGCCACCGCCTTCCACAACGCATTGGACGAAAACCTGATGGCGTCGCTGACCAAAGCCAAGACAGCGGAACAGGCGATGGCCGACACGGAAGCGGAGTGGAAGAAGATCGCCCGCCGCATCGGCGAGGACAAATTGCTCGAAGCCATCAGGACGAACAAGGAGGCCTGGCCGACTGTTCTCGACCCGATCAGCTGATCCGTCTCCCTGGATCAGCGCTGGAGGGGAAGAGCATCTGTTCCTCCCCGCCGCAGTCAACGCCACCAGCAAAGCAGCCAGATGAAGCGTTCCGTCCCCTTCGAGATATTCCGCTACGCCGCGATCTTCGCGGCGATGGCGGTGACGCTGGTGCCGATCCTGTGGATGGTGTCGATGGCCTTCAAGCCGATCGCCGAATGGTCGGCGACCGGCGCCGACCTGACATGGTGGCCGAAGAACCCGACGCTCGGCAATTTCCAGTTCGTCTTCGGTGAATCCAACAACAATCTGATCGTGGCGCTCGACCGCACCGCGCTGAAGCCGATCCTGTCGTCGCTGCTGTCGGCGGTGTTCGGCACGGCGATCGCAATGTCGGCGGGCACGGCTGCGGCCTACGGGCTGTCGCGTTTCGGCTCGGGCCAGAACCTGCCGCTGGCGCTGATCCAGCTCAGGCTGTTTCCGCCAATGGCGGTGATGATCCCGGTCATGATCATGTGGGCCTTCCTGAACTTCACCGACAGCTGGTTTGGCCTGGCGCTGATCTACGGCATCGTCACCCTGCCATTCGCTTTCTGGCTCATGAAGACCTTCTTCGACGACATGCCGCGCGAGATCGAGGAAGCGGCGCTTGTCGAAGGTTGTTCGCGGCTGCGCGTCTTCACCCGCATCACGCTGCCGATGATGCGCGCACCGCTGGCCAGCGCCGCCCTCTTCGTCTTCATCCTCAACTGGTCGGACTATCTGATCGCGCTGCTCCTGACGACGCGCGAATGGGTGACGATCCCCGTCTACATGGCCTCGCTGTCCTCCTCGATGACCGGTCAACTCTATGGCGCCAAGGCCGCGCTCGGTCTTATCGCCGCGGTGCCGCCGGTCATCATGGGCATTGCCATCCAGCGCCATCTGGTGCGCGGCCTGACGTTCGGCGCGCTCAAGCAATGAGCGCGGTGACCGTGACTGTCTCGAAGGACGCAAAGGCCGCGCTTGGCAAGCCCGCGCTGCGGGACGAGGGAGCGCGGCTCGGATTCCGGCTGACGCTGCCGGCGCAGATCCTGGTGCTCTTCATCTCCGTCTTCCCGCTGCTGATGCAGCTCTACATCAGCGTCACCGACTGGTCGCCGCTATCCGGCCTGGGCTGGTGGAACGCATGGGAGATGTGGAACAGCTTCGCCAACTACACCGACCTTGCCGCCGATGCGCGCTTCTGGAGCGCGCTGAGGCGCACGGCCATCGTCATGGTCTTGTGCGTGCCTGTCGAATTCCTGCTTGGCCTGGCATTGGCGACGCTGTTCGCGGACGATTTTCCGGGCAAGCGGATCTTCTATTCGATCCTGCTGATGCCGATGATGGTGGTTCCGGCGGTGGCCGGCTACATATTCTTCATGCTGTTCCAGTCGGGCGGACCGCTGAACGACATCCTGTCGGCACTCAGCGGGTCACGCGTCACCATCGCCTGGCTGTCGGACCCGACGCTGGCGCTGATCGCGGTGATGATCGCCGACATCTGGCAATGGACGCCGCTGATGTTCCTGATCCTGCTTGCGGGCCTGGTCGGCGTGCCGCAGGACCAGATCAAGGCGGCGAGCCTGCTCGGCGCCAATCCGTGGCAGCGCTTCGTCACCATCGTGCTGCCGAAGATGAAGACGATCATCATCATCGCGCTGGCGATCCGTGTCATCGAGAACTTCAAGATCTTCGACACGCTCTACATCATGACCGGCGGCGGCCCCGGCGTCGCCACGGAGACGATCTCCGTCTACATCTACAAGGTCACGACGCAGGACCTGATCTGGGGCTATGTGGCGGCGATCGCGCTGGCCATCCTGGTCGTGCTTTCGATCGTTGCCGTATTTGCCATGAAGCGCATGGCGCGCGCAAGGCTGGTGCCGGCATGAGCGCGATCCAGCTGCGCAACCTGGTCAAGACCTTTGGCGAGTTCACGGCGCTGAAGACCATGGACCTCGACATCGCCGATGGCGAGTTCATGGCGCTCCTCGGGCCTTCGGGCTGCGGCAAGTCGACGACGATGAACATGATCGCCGGCATGGAGGAGCCGACCAGCGGCAAGATCCTGTTCGGCGAGCGCGACATGGCCGGCGTGCCGATGGGCCGGCGCGGCGTCGGCTTCGTTTTCCAGAACTATGCCATCTTCACCCACATGACGGTGCGCCAGAACCTTGGCTACGGGCCGCGGATGCGTGGTGCGGCGAAAGCCGAGATCGACCGCCGCGTCGGCGCCACCGCCGAGCTGCTGCAGTTGACGCCGCTGCTCGACCGCAAGGCCGACCGGCTCTCGGTCAACATCCTGCAGCGGGTGGCAATCGGACGCTCGGCGATCATGGAGCCGGCCATCTTCCTGCTCGACGAGCCGCTGTCCAATGTCGACGCCGCCTTCCGGGCGGTAATGCGGACCGAGCTCAAGCAGCTGCAGCGCCAGTTCAGGCAGACGATGGTCTACGTCACCCATGACCAGCTCGAGGCCATGACCATGGCCGACCGCATTGCCGTCATGGATCACGGCGTGCTGCAGCAGGTGGGAACGCCGCTGGAAGTCTACAACAATCCAGCCAATGTCTTCGTCGCCCGCTTCATCGGCGCTCCGGGCATGAACCTGCTGCAGGGAAGGCCGGCGGAGAGCGACCGGGGCCTGGTGGTCGATCTCGGGCCACTGGGGGTCACGCCGACGCTGCCGGATGCGCTGGCCGCCACCTTGCGCGGATCGCGCTCTGAGGTGCTTTACGGCTTCCGGCCCGAACAGGTGTCGCTGGTGCAGAGCGGGCAGGGCCTCGCCATGCCGGTGAGCTTCGTCGAGCGGATCGGCGCGAGGACCATCGTCCATCTCGGCGATGGCGAGACCGCCGTGAAGGCGGTGTTCGACAATGCTGTCGGACTGTCGATCGGCGAGCTTGCCGTCGTCGCCCCCGTGGCATCGTCCGTGCGTGTCTTCGATGCCCGCAGCGGCATTGCGATGAAGGCAGGTTGACATGGCCGATATCGTCTTTCGCAATGTCAGCAAGCGTTACGGCACGACGCTCGCCGTCGACGACGCCTCGTTCACCGTCAATGACAACGAATTCTTCTGCTTCTTCGGGCCGCCGCTGTCGGGCAAATCGACAATCCTGCGCCTGGTGCTCGGGCTGGAGACGCCTGACGCCGGAGAGATCCTGATCGGCGGCAAACCGGTCAACACCGTCTCGCCGGCCGAGCGCAATGTCGCCATGGTGTTCCAGAACCTGGCGCTGTTCCCCCATATGAGCGCGCGCGAAAATGTGCGTTTCCCGCTGGTCGAGCGCAAGGTCGCCGAGGCCCAGATCGAAACGCGTGTCGCCGATGTGGCCGCCAAGCTCCACATCGGCCATATTCTGCACAATCCGCCGGCGCAGCTTTCCGGTGGCGAGCGGCAACGCGTGGCGATAGCCCGCGCCCTGGTGCGCGACCCGAACGCCTATCTGATGGACGACCCGATCTCTGCGCTCGATGCGCGGCTGCGCGAGGAAACGCGCGTCGAGCTCAAGCGCATCCAGCGCGAACTCGGCAAGACGCTGATCTACGTCACCCATGACCAGGAAGAGGCGATGTCGATCGCCGACCGCATCGCGATTCTGGAGAATGGCAGGATCCGACAGATCGGCGCCCCGTCCGAGATCTACGACCGCCCGGCGAACACCTATGTGGCGCGACTGCTTGGTTCGCCGATGATGAACATCCTCAAATCCGTTCGCGGCGACGGTGGCATCGAGGCCGCAGAAGGCACGGTCAGCATCGCCGATCGCGCTGCTCCGGCCGACGCGATCGAAATCGGGCTGAGGCCGGAGGACATCCAGGTCCGGCCCTGGGTCGACGGGGGCGTTGGCCGCCCGGCACGCGTGTTCGAGGTCGAGCCGCTTGGCGGCTACACGGTGGTAACGCTCGCCGCCGGAGAGGCGCGGCTGAAGGCGCTGCTGCGCGGCCAGCCCGACATCAGGCCGGATGCGGTGGTAGCGATTTCCTGCGAGCCGGCCCGGGTGCATTATTTCGGGCAGGACGGAGGCGCGTTGGCGAGATGATCGCGGCTGCGAAAACAGAATTGCGGGAGGAAGACATGGCGAGCGAAGGCTTCGAGCCGGACGTGAAGGTCCGCACGAAAGAATACCGTATCGGCTGCATCGGCGCCGGCATGATCATGGCCGAGTGCCATCTGGCAGCCTATCGCGAAGCGGGGTTCAACGTGATGGCGATCGCCTCGCGGACCCGTTCCAATGCGCAGAAGGTCGCCACGCGTTGGGACATCCCGACCGTGCACGACACGCCGGAACAGCTGATCGAGGATTCTGAGGTCGAGATCGTCGACCTTGCCTTTCCGCCCGACCAGCAGCCGGCGCTGATCCGCCATGCGCTGAAGCAGCCTCACATCAAGGCGATCCTGGCGCAGAAGCCACTGGCGCTGTCGGTCGATGAAGCCGTGAAGCTGCGCGACGAAGCATCAAAGTCCGGCAAGATCCTCTCGGTCAACCAGAACATGCGCTACGACCAGTCGATGCGCGTTCTGAAGCAGATCATCGACAGCGGCGCGCTGGGCGACATCGTCTTCGCGCAGATCGACATGCATGCCATCCCGCACTGGCAGACTTTCCTTCAGGACTACGACCGGCTGACGCTCGCCAATATGAGCGTGCATCATCTCGACGTGCTGCGCTTTCTGTTCGGCGATCCCTCGGAAATCACCACGCTGACACGCAAGGACCCGCGCACGACATTCGAGCATAGCGACGGCATCACCGTCTCGACGCTGCGCTTTCCCTCCGGCGTGCTCGCCGTGTCGCTGGAGGATGTCTGGTCCGGACCGCGCCAGGAGGGCTATCTGGACGACCAGCACATCAACTGGCGCGTCGACGGCACCAAGGGTGTCGCCAAAGGCACGATCGGCTGGCCGAAAGGCGTGGCCTCGACGCTGACCTATGCCTCGACCGAGACGACCGGCGGCGAATGGGTCAGCCCGAGCTGGGACACGATGTGGTTCCCGCATGCCTTCATCGGCGTGATGGAGCAATTGCAGCATGCGGTGAAGACAGGCGCGCCGCCGGCGCTCTCCGTCGCCGACAACGTCAAGACAATGGCACTGGTCGAGGCCGGCTATCGCTCGATGGCGCAAGGCCGCACCGTCAAGCTTTCCGAAATCTCGATAAAATCAGCCAACTGAATCGCTTACAGGGAGGAATTCACATCATGATGCAGGCAGGTATTTTCACGGGCTATTTCCCGTACGGCCTCGAAGAGACGGCAAAGAAGATCCGCGGGCTCGGTTTCAACACGGTGCAGCTCGACCTGCATTTTAGGGATATGGATCTGTCGGCCGGGCAGATCACTCAGGAAAAGGCCAAGCAGGTGCGCGACGTCTTCCGCGACAACAACCTGCCGATCTGCTGCGTGTCGGGCTACACCAACATCATCCATCCCGACAAATCCGAGCGCGACAAGCGCGTCGGCTATCTCAAGGAGATCATCCGCAACGCCCGCAGCTTCGGCTCGCCCTACGTGATCTCCGAGACCGGTACCTACAACACCGAATCCGACTGGGTGCATCACCCGAAGAACAAGACCGAGGAAGGATTCGAGGAATGCCGCAAGGTGATCGCCGAGCTTGCCCAGACCGCCTATGACCATGGCGCGGTCTTCCTCCTCGAGACCTACGTCAACAACGTCGTTGGCTCGGTCGAGGAGACGGTGAAGATGTTCGCCCACGTCGACCATCCCGGCCTCGGCCTGCTGATGGATCCGACCAACTATTTCGAAACCCACAACATCGACAGGATGGACCAGATCCTGAACCAGGTGTTCGATACGCTGACCGACAAGATCAAGATCGCGCATGCCAAGGACGTCAAGCGTTCGGGCAGCGACAAGTCGGAAAAGCATGCCGACATCGGCGATGAGGATGCGATGGAGAGCCACACCTTCCGCGGCGTCGGCGAGATCGAGCTGCCGGCGCCCGGGCTGGGATCGCTGAATTACGATCTCTATCTGCAGCGGCTGGCGGAAAAGCACCCAAACATCCCGGTCATCATCGAGCATCTCTCGGAAGACGACGTGCCGCGCGCGAAGAAATTCCTCGACGGGAAGTTCCGCGCCAACGGCCTGTGAGCGCCGGTTGCGCCGCCGGCGCATGGCGGCGCAACTCCAACCAAGGGAGGAATGAATGTTGAAATTCGCATTGAAAGTGGCTGCCGCGGCAACGCTGGTGGCCGGGGTCTCCTTGAGCCTGCCGGCATTCGCGCAGGACGGCCAGAAGACCTTCTATCTGCTGTCGCATGGTGGCCCTTCGGACGCGTTCTGGATCGACTGGAATGCCGGCGCGACCAAGGCCTGCGACCAGCTCAAGGTGACCTGCAAGATCTCGTTCAGCGGCGGCGACATGGCGGCGCAGAAGGAGGCTTTCAACTCGGCGCTCGCCGCCAAGCCGGACGGCATCGCCACCACCTCGGCTCAGCCCGGCCTGTGGACGGAGGAGGTGAAGGCCGCCAAGGCCGCCGGCATACCGATCGTGTTCTTCAACACCGACGATCCGGCGACCGGGCGGCAGGCCTATGTCGGGGCCGACCTCAGGGAAGCGGGCGTCATCTGGGCCAAGTATCTCGTCGACCACAAGATGGTGAAGCAGGGCGACAAGGTGTTCCTGCCGGTCGAAGTGCCAGGCGCCAGCTACCAGCAGCTGGAGACCGAGGGCATCGCCAGCGTCTTCGATCCGCTCGGCATCAAGTACGACGTGGTCGATTGCGGCACCGACCCGGCCGGCATCATCGCCAAGATGACCGACTACATGGTCGCCAACAATCCGCCGGCAATCATTGCACTCGGCGATTCCGTGGCAGCAAGCATCAAACGCGTCTTCGACGGGGCCGGTGTGTCGGCCGGCAAGGTCCCGGTCGTCGGCTGGGGCAACTCAAAGGAGACGGCCGAGGCGGTCAAGTCCGGCTTCGTCAATGCTGCGGCCTGGCAGTACCCGTCGGCGCAGGGCTTCATGCCGGTGGCGCTGCTCGGGCTTGCGGCCTCTGGCGAGCCGATCGGCTACGACATTCACACATTCAGCCTCTACGACGCCTCGAGCGTCGAGCCGATCCTGAAACTCTACAACAAGTGACGACAATCGGCGCCCGCCCCCCAATGGCGGGCGCCGGCCGAAACCCCTGGTGCTGGCAGATATGGCCATCACAGCAGACGACGACACGCAGCGAGCGAAGGGCAGGTCTGCGCTGCTGCGTTCGCCGCAATTCTCCTCGCTCATCATCCTCATCGTGCTGCTCGTGGTGTTCGCCATCGCCGACGGCAACTTCCTGTCGCCGCTCAACATATCCAACATGATGGCGTTCCTGCCCGAGCTCGGCATCATCGCTCTCGGCATGACGCTGCTGCTGACGGCGGGCGAGTTCGATCTGTCGGTCGGCGCCGTGTTCGGCCTTGCGCCCGTCGTGGTGATGCTGCTGGTGCAGAATGGCGGTATCGACATCGGCGTCGCCCTCCTGGCCGGGCTTGTGCTGTGCATCGCGATCGGCGCCATCAACGGGCTGATCGTCACCAAGATCGGCATTTCCTCGTTCCTGGTCACGCTGTCGATGCTGCTCGTCGTGCGCGGCGCGGCGCTCTACATCACGCAGGGATTCCCCCTGAAGTCGTGGGACCAGCCCGGCTTCTTCGTCACGCTGCTTGCCGGCAGCTTCAATGTAGGCTCGTTCCGGTTCTACACCTCGCTCTGGTGGTTCATCGGCCTGTCGCTGCTGGCGATTTACATCCTGCGCTACGCGAAGCTCGGCAACTGGATCAGCGCCATCGGCAGCAACCGCAACGCAGCGGTGGCGCGCGGCGTGCCGGCCGACGCGGTCAAGATCTGGCTGTTCATCCTGACCTCGGTGGTGGCCGGGCTGGCCGGCATGATCAGCGCGTTCCGGATTTCGGCCGCCTCGCCGGTGGCCGGCACCGGCTACGAACTCGAAGTGATCGCCATGGTGGTGGTCGGCGGCACGGCGCTCACTGGCGGGCGCGGCACCATCCTCGGCACCATCGTCGGCGCGCTGATGCTGCGCGCCATCCGCAACGGCATCGTGCTGATCGGCGTGCCGGGCTTGGCATACAACATCTTCGTCGGCGTCATCATCCTCGCCATGCTCATCCTGCACGCTTTGCTGCAGAAGAACGCCGCAAGGAGCTGACGATGGAAGTGCTGCGTCTGCAAGACCTGCAAAAGTCCTTCGGCAACGTGCGTGCGCTGAAGAACGCCTCGTTCACCCTCAACGAAGGCGAGGTGGTTGCCCTGCTCGGCGACAATGGCGCCGGGAAATCGACGCTGATCAAAGCGATCTCCGGCGTCTTCACGGCCGACCACGGCGACATCTTCGTGCGCGGCGAGAAGGCATCGATCCGCTCGACGCGCGACGCGATGGACCTCGGCATCGAGACCATCCATCAGGACACATCGCTCGCGCCGGACCTCAGCATCGCGCGCAATCTTTTCCTGGGCCGGGAGCCGGTCAATTTCGGTTGGCTCGGCGTGTTCGCGCCGCTCGATCTCGCCAAGCTTCGCAACGCCGCCTCGGCGCTGCTGAAGCGGGTCGGCATTTCGAAAAAGCTCGATGCAGATGCGCTGGTGAGCACCCTCTCGGGCGGTGAGCGGCAATCGATCGCGATCTCGCGCGCCATGCAGTTCGCCGCCAAGGTGATCATACTCGACGAGCCGACCAACAATCTTGGCGTCGAGGAAACCCACGGCGTGCTGCGCTTCGTCAAGGAGGTGCGCGACGCCGGCCACTCGGTGCTGCTCATCACCCACAACATCCACCACGTGTTCCAGGTCGCCGACCGCATCATCGTCATGCGCCGCGGCGAAATCGTCGCGGAACAGACGGTCGCCGACACCGACCTGTTGACGGTGGAAAGCCTCATCACCGGCGCCGACATGTCGGCCTTGCTCAAGGAGGCGAGGGCAAAGTGAAGGACGTCGCATGGTAGAGCTTTACGGCAAGACGCTGTCGCGAAGGCAGGTGGCCGAGCGGTCCGGCATGCTGTCGCAGTTTGCCGGCGTGCGGCTGATGACGCTCGGCGACGGCGTGGAGCGCGGCATCCGGATGCTCGAGTTCCGCACCGGCTCCGGCCTGCGCTTCACGGCGCTGGTCGACCGGGCGCTCGATATCGCCGATTGCGACTTCCGGGGCCAGGCGATCGGCTGGCATTCGCCGAGCGGCTTTCGCCACCCCGGACTGCACGAGCATGAAGGGGAGGACGGTTTCGCCTTTGGCCGGTCGTTCTCGGGGCTGCTCGTCACCTGCGGCCTCGACCATATACTGGGCCGGCAAGACGTGCCGGCCGAAAGCTACAATTATCCGGGGCGCAAGCGGGTATTGCACTCGCTGCATGGCCGCATCGGCACCGTGCCGGCGCGGCTGACCGGCTACGGCGAGGCCTGGGACGGCGACCGCTGCGTGCTGTGGGCGGAAGGCATTGTCCAGCAGGCAACCGTGTTCGGCGAGGATCTCCATTTGCTGCGCCGCATCGAGGCCGATGTCGGCGGCACCGAGATCCGGCTGTCGGACCGCGTCGTCAATCATGGTTTCAGCCGCACGCCGCACATGTATTTCTATCACGTCAACGTCAGCCATCCCCTGCTCGACGAGGGTTCGCGTTACCTGGCGCCGATCCGGGATGTCGTCTGGGCGGCGCACGCCGGCGAACGCTACGAGGCGCAGAAAGTCGGCTACCGAACCGTGCCGGCGCCGCAGCTGGGATTCAGCGAGCAGGTCTGGGAGCACGAGCTTGGCGCCGATGCGGCGGGCGAGGTGCCGGTGGCCGTCGTCAATGACCACCTGGGCCTCGGCTTCGAGGTCGTTACCCGCAAGGATCAGCTGCCCTGCACCTATCAGTGGCAGAACTTCCAGGCAGGCCTATATGCGTTGGGAATCGAACCCTCGACGCATCATGTTCTCGGCAATCTCGCCGCGCGCGAACGGGGCGAGATGATCTGGCTGGACCATGGCGAAAGCCGCTCCTATCACGCCGTGTTCCGGGTGCTCGACGGTGCCGGCCAGATCGCCCAAGCGGAAGCGAGGATAGCGTCGATCGCCCGGCAGCCGCAACAGGACTACCCTGCGCTGTCGGGCGCTTTTGCGAGACTGCAGGCGGGACCGGCTTGAAACGCACGATCGGTTGCCGCGGCGGGCGAGAAGTGCGCCGGAATACGGAAGCAGGCGCGGCCCGGCCGGCCCCAGGCGGCCCTTGCGGAGCGCAGGCGGGAAAGCGGAGATGACGATGACGGCAAGCAGGAAGCGTGACTACAGCCTGGTCGGTGAAAGCACCAAGCGCGCCATCGAGACCGGATTGGCTTCGGCCGAATGGTATCACACCGATGTCCCGCGCAAGGCGATCAAGGAGTTGATGCAACGCTCCGACGGGCCGGCGATCCGCGACACGATCATCTGGGTCGCGGCGATCCTGGTGTCGGCCGCCGGCATCGTATGGTTCTGGGGCACGTGGTGGGTGGTGCCGTTCCTGTTCGTCTATGGCGTGCTTTACGGCTCGTCGAGCGACTCGCGCTGGCACGAATGCGGCCACGGCACCGCGTTCCGGACGCGCTGGATGAACGATGTCGTCTACCAGATCTCAAGCTTCATGCTGATGCGCAACCCAGTGCAATGGCGCTGGAGCCATGCCCGCCATCACACCGATACCATCATCGTCGGCCGCGATGCCGAAATCGCCGTCATGCGCCCCCCAGATCTGCTGCGGGCGGCGCTCGCCTTCACCGGTATTCTCGATTTCCGCTATTCGCTGCCGACGCTGGTGCGCCAGGCGTTCGGCAAGCTGTCCGATGAAGAGAAGAGCTATATCCCCGAGATGGAGCAGCACAAGGCGGTGATCGCTGCGCGCTGGCATGTCGCCATCTATGCGGCGACAGTCGGGCTGGCGTTGTTCACGTGGTCACTGCTGCCGCTGGTGCTGATCGGCCTGCCGCGCCTCTATGGCAGCTGGCACATGGTGCTGACAGGGTTGCTGCAGCATATCGGCCTGGCCGACAATGTCGTCGACCACCGGCTGAACACGCGCACCGTCTACATGAACCCGGTCAGCCGCTTCATCTACTGGAACATGAATTACCATGTCGAACACCATATGTTCCCGATGGTGCCCTATCATGCGCTGCCAAGACTGCACGAGCTGATCAAGCACGACCTGCCGGTGCCGAACCCGTCGATGTGGCATGCCTATCGCGAGGTCTGGCCGGTGCTGCTTCGACAGCTGAAATATGAGGATTTTTATCTCGAGCGGAAATTGCCGCCGACAGCCAGACCCTATCGCGGCGAATTTCACCAGGTGGATATGTCGGCGGCCGCTGAATAGCGATAGCGAATTTTGCCGGAGCCGGAGATGGCTGACTGGATGAAGCGTGCGCGGTGGACGACATCTCGAAAGAGGATGTCGTCTGCTTCGATCCTCGCGGCCGCAGCTTCGCGGTTTGCCGCTCGCCCAATGACGAGTTCTTCGCCACCGACGGATATTGTACGCATGAGAAGGCGCATGCGGCCGAAGGGCTGGTGATCGACGACGTCATCGAATGCCTTGAAGCATATTGGCCGCTTCAACTGCGGCCGGCCAGGCCAAGGGCGCGCCGGGTCTGCGTCAATCTCGCGATCTATCCGGTGAGAATCGAGGCCGGCAAGGTGATGCTCCAGATCTGACGCTTGGTAACCGGTCCGGCACCGCGTTTAGCAAAGCAGAGTGACGTTTTCATAGCCGAAAGAGACGGACCGTGGCCGATCATGCGCCATGAAGGCTAAGCCAGCTGACCATGCTGCGCGTGCTGGTCATTGACGTGGCCGAGGGGCGCCGAGCGGGCAGGGGTCGATCGTCTCGGTACCGCTGGAGCTGTGCTGAACCCTATATCGCGATGCGGCCCCCAGCCTGTTCACCGTGCGGGCTAGAATTTCTTCGAGATCGGCACCGCCGGCGGTTTTCTTAGTTGGGCTTTCCGCCTCTGATCGACGAGGTCCTGATTCACTGCTGCTTCTGCTGATCAGCTTTGAGGTGCTGATTGTGCGGTTTGATCTGGCAGCGTTGATACTGGGCGCCACCGCGATCGAAGCGGATGGACAGCGCCTACCGCAGCGGCAAAACGACCGCTGAGCAAGATCAGTGTGAGGGAAGGAGATGGAATTTATTGGTGCGCAGCAAGCGCGGCAAAGCTGCGCAGCTGATCGTGGCTGGAAAGCGTCGCTACAAAGGCGGTGCGTTTGTCAGTTTGGAAGCCGACACGCGTCCGGCAGGCGACGGCGATCTCGCTGGCTGACTGCGGCGCGGGATTATTGTTGAACGACGGCAGGAAGTAGGCTCGGTCCGCAGTGCGTCCAGGACTCGCGTTCGAGTGGATTATGGTTCGGGGTGACGATAGCCGATCTGCGCAGCCCCGAACCTCCAGCGCTTTCCGCATGTTGGGCAGGGGTAGAATTGTCACTTTCACGCTCGATCTGCTCCGCGTGTGCGTCAGGATGATGCTACACTCAAACTCTCGAAGGTTCATGATCCTCTTCGGTAGCGACGGATTCATGCCGTAAGCGAGCCGCCCCGGGAAACTGATTTCAATTCCTTCGCAGCCGCGGTCAACGAGGCGCGGTCATTCCCGGCGGCTTTGATGAGCTCCATCACCTGCTCAGGCGTGATGCCGTTCTGCTGGGCAAAATGCTCGACTTCGTTGCGTTCGTTGGACGAGACCCGGTTCCTGTCGCCAAAATCACGCTCGCTTTTGTTGTCCGTCATCATCTTCTCCTTCAACCTCAATTCGTCGGCCCGAACCGCCCGCTGGAGCAAAACTTCCGAAACCGCCGAACGCGGAGGCTGATCGAGCCTCGCTAGGGCTGCTGCAAGTAGACGAAAGCTCCAACTGGCGAAAGCTGGAGGGTTGTCGAATGCCGGGGTGAGGTCGGCGCACGCCGTGGCATCGCGTCGGCGACCTTCACCACCCGCCCAGAACACGGACGGGAGCAGCCTCGGAATGATTTGCCCGACCGCCAGGCAATGAAGATGGAACTACGCGACACCGAGTTCCTCGTCCTGTGGCATCAGCAGACGCTCTCGTGGATGTCTTACCCGGCATTCTCGCCGGAATGATCGAAGTGGATGGCGAGGCGAAAGGCGAGCGCTCGCTCGGCGATCATATTGACAAGATGGCTTTCGCCGATCGACAGCGCCGGAAGGGCCTCTTTCAACGCCTCGAGAGCATGCCGTGTCGACAAAAGACCCCGCCGCTTGCGGCTGCTCACATATTGATCGATCGGGCACTCCAGTGGCATCTGCCTGCCTCCGTTTCGGACAGGATCTCGTAGCGTGGCTGCGGAGCGACAGCATTCACATTGGTTAAGAGATGGCGGCGAACGCCATCATGCATGCCGCCAACAGACGGCGGTGGGGCTGATTTACGCCGGGTTGGAGCGCTATCCTAGGGTAAGCATGGCGCGACCGTCGCGCCGGGTTCGGACATTTCGATGCTACTGCTCCGGTACCGCGGAGGTTTGTGGATGGTTGCGTGCCGCCTCGGCGATTTCCGGAATGAACTTCGTCGCGGTGCAGCTTCGGTTTACATTGGCGCGGGCGGTAAATACCTCTTGCCCGCAGACTTGCGAAGCGAGCGCGATCGGCACATGCACCGCTAGTGGTAACTCGGTCTCAGCCACTCCTAGATGTCTTGCAACCTGTTGCTTCACCTCCGGCCGGCCGAGCGAGACGTCAACGCCGACATCATCCTTGGCGGTCGGCGACGATCCTTGCGCCGGCAGACGATCGTGCTTGCCTGTTTGCGATGAGTCGCCGGATTGTTGAGCCGGCTGACTTGTCTGCGGAGATGCCTGGGCGCCCAAAATCAGCGAGGCCCCCAGCCCCAAAAAAGCCCGGAGCCCCAAAGACACAATCCGAAGTCCGAATGTGCTCATTGTCATGTTCCTCACCGTGGGTTCAAACTTGGCGCCGCTCAGAGGTCGGTGTTGCTTCGGCCTCTTTCGAAGACAGGGATGTCTTCTTCGTCCTCATCATTGTCACCGGTTGGTATGTCCTCGGCGTAGCTGCGGGTCAGTTCCTCGGTTTCGCTTAAGCCGTCCATCGTCTCATTGGCGCCTGCCCCTTCATCATGACGACCGGTAATTTCGCTGCGGGGCCTTGCGCCGATCGACTGGTCGACATCGTCGGCTCCCACGAAACCTGGCTCAGCGCCGTGCCTGTCTTCGTGGCCCACGGGGCTGTCCAACACGGCGGCATCCTCCGGGCGAATGGGTTCATCATTGGCGAAGTCACTTCGTCTCGAATGCGAGGTCTCGTTTTGCTTTGGCATGTCAGGTCTCCTGTTCGTTTGGCAACTTCGACGACGCTGGTGCTTGCACGCCGGACTACCTGAGCGACGCACCTTTAGAGTTCCTGCATCGACCACCGCTTAAAGGTTGCAGCGTCCCTGAGGGCGGAGGCAGTGTTGGCCACAGACTCCACAGCGCCGCGAAGAACCAACGTCGTGGCCAGATCCACTCAGCCCTGAGAACCGCTCTTGCTCAGTTGCTGGGCATGTTTGAAATGCTTCCGGATCACCGGCGCGGTCTTTTTCGCATGAGCCGCCAGATGTTTTGCCTGACCGTTTTCTGCATAGGAGGTCATCAGCGTCAGGGCTTCCTGGTGCGCTGCCACCTGGGCGTCGATATAGGCGTTATCGAACGCCCCGCTGCTGTCGTTGCTCAACGCTTCCAATTGGGCAGCATGCTTGCTTGTCATCTCCGGCGCCACTGCGACGTCGTCCTTCTTTGCCGCCGCAATGAGCCGCTTGGAAGAAGTCGTGTGGTCCTTGATCAGCATGCGAGCGAATTCCTTCACTCGTGATGTCTTCGATTTCCGCAGCGCCAACTCACTCGACTGGATCTCGAACATGTCTGAACTCGCAGCTGCTTTGACAAATTCCTGCGGGGACGTCGTCGCGGTCTGAGCCATTGCCCCCGGGCTGATGAGACCGATGGCGATCGCAGCCAAAAGCGCTTTGACGAAATGCATGTTGTGCTCCTGCAATATTGCTTAACTGGCCCAACACGGCCGAGCTGCCGTTGTTCCCCTTGTTGTGACAATAAATACGGGGCGGCAGGCGTAGACCCCGGATGGCTCCGGCTCAGGGCTTTGATCATAGATCCGGCCGTAGCCAAGACCGGTGACTGCGTGGAGCTCAGCGCGGCGGTCGGCTTGGTGGGCAGCACGTTGTGCGACATTCAAATCTCCGAAAGAAATCGTCGGCCATCGTCGCGATGCTTCAGGCAGACCAGTGCGATTTTGTAGGGTTGCGCGGACGGGATTCTGATTCCGCCCGCCGGTCGGGTTCGTCAAGAGGAGCTAATATAGCATTGTATGTCAGATCGGCGGTATTAGCCGCTTACTGGTCGTCGCATGGTCCATCTCTGAATCTTGTTGCACCGCACAATATTATTGACGATAGGGTGCTTAGGCAAGGATATTGAATGACAAGTAGAGGAATTACGTCCGAGTCAAAGTAAAATTTTATTATATCTGACTCTTGCTAATTACCAACTAATGACCCAAGACGCATCTTTCGCGGGCCGTTAGCTTGTTTTTAAACTCTAGTGCGTCACTATCGGGTCCGTAAATGCCCAAAAATGTCCCATCCTTTGAAGGGCAACAAGGAGGCGTACTATGGCAAGAATTTTTGAAATTCTTATGGGCAGTCTGACTGCCGGATCTGTTCTCGCAATTCTTTGCATGCCAGCGACAGCAGCTGGAATTAGTGTCGGAGGCGTCGGCGGGGTATCCGTCGGCAGCGGAGGCGCCAGCGCTAATGTGGGCGGCAACAGCGGCGCTACGGCTAGCGTGTCCCTAGGCGGTTCTGGGGCAAATGCCGCAGCCTCCGTCGGCGACACTGGCGGAGCGACTGCTTCCATCGGAACCGGCAGCGCCAATGTCGGTGTCGTCACCGGGGTTGGTACCGACGTAAATGTCGGCGTTGGAACCAATCCAGCCGCCAACCCCAGCAACCCGACCGCTTCGAGCAACTCGAATCTGGCTAGCGTTGTCGGCGATATGTCGAACGCCCAGGTCACTCGGATGAAGAAGCGCTGCGTCGAAGTGCTTAGCAACGAAGACACCTATGATCGTGACCTGCGCCGGCTCTGCCTGCTGATCTCGCGCCGCTAAGTCGGCAGCGTGTACGCGGCCATTCTCGGTGCTATCGTGCACCGCGATGCCGCTTGGCTGACTGACCGAGGCCGCGCTATATCGCGCCCGGCGGGCGTATTCAGTTCAGCGAGCCTCTGCCGGGGGGAAGCCAAGACCATCTTTCACTTGCTCGACAAGGCCGGACTTGAAGGCAAGGTGTCGAAGCGCAAGGACAGCAAATACCGTCGACCAACTGGCTGAAGGCCAAGTGCTTTGCGAACGACGAGTTCGATCTGCTCGGCGTCGAGCGTGAAGCGGGCAAGCCGGCGTTCGCTGAGGATGACACAAATCGCCGTGCCTAAGAAAGATCAGGAGCGCGCCACCTACGCCTGGATGTACGGCGCCCAAGCGCGCAAGGATGGCAAGGAGCGTGAGGTGCCATTACTGGCAGGAACATGCCGACGGGTGGCTGCAGGGTTTTGACGGTGTGCCGATGGCTGGTTTTGGATAGACCAAGACCGTCAACGACGAGATGGAAGCCGAGGTCGACGAAGCCGCCGTCGAGCGGCCCGACGAATAGCCATTTTGCCATGTGCCGTATGTTCGTTTTTGATTGAAGAAAGGGTTTCGTTGGGCCTATAAAGATTGCGTTTACCATTGCCTTTTTGGGAGGATGCGATGGTTGCAACGCCCATAGATATCGCTCAAGCGGCCACTGCGACTACGGCCACCTTGCTGAAGTGGCAGAAGTCCATGGAGGAACGCGCCACGTTTCGCCAGAACATGGATCAATCGCGCAGGGCGATCCAAGCCTCACGCGATCTGCTGAAGCGCCTTCGTCAACGTCATCGCGACGACGATAGCGGCGCGGATGCGCTAAAGGATTAGCCGCCAGGGCAGATGTGAGACGGAGGTCCGAGAACGGATTGGGGCCACGTGCGGCACCTAATGTCGCGATGGTGATGGCCGATGATGTGCTTGAACAGGAGATTGCCCATCTCCTGCATTGCCGTCATATCCGGGTAAGCCGCTAAAACGGAGCCTTCACCACCGACGCTGCCGAGCAGGGGGATCAACACGAAGCTGTCATCCCGAAACTTGCTTATGGTGGTGATCGTGAAATCGTAGTCGGGATAGGCCTCATCAAGCAGGGCCCTGATCTCGGCGAGGAATTCAGGCGTCTCGAACTGTGCGCCGATCGGCGGCACCACAATCATGTCTTTGCATACTTGCATCTCGCGGCTTCCCAAGCCGTCTCATCGTGAGCGGCTGTTCCGCCAAGGTCAAATCACGTCTTCCCTGCCGATGATCTGGAGCCAGCAAAGTTATTCACACGTCGACAAGATGGTTAGAATTGTCGCGGTTCGGTTAAGACCTCGATCATGAGGCGTGGCGCATCGTGTTGTTGGGTCTACATATTGCCTTCCTGACCCTACCCGGTAGCTCAAGCCCGTTGCCGTAATTGGCAACGGGTTTTTTTACGTCTTCATCTGGCACAGTTGATCTAATGGTATGGAACCGCGACGACAACCAAGCAATTCTGCCTTAAGCGGTCGATTCCTCGGATGTAGCCGTGCCTACGAAAACCCGCTGTTGCGCGCGCGGCGGGGTTTCTTGGCATCAAGACGCTACCCCGCCCTCAGGCCCGTTGCTTAATTGCGGCGGCCTTTACAGGTCCGGCGCCGCTATCTACTGCTGAATAGGTGGAGTCACGAGACCCGGAAAGGGCAACACGTTGCCGCCCGTCCCCCGCCGGCGGCGCAGTTCAATCTCGCGATAGACCAGGATGCCCATCACCATTTCCGCGCTGGCGATTTCCGATCTCGATGGCAACGACTTGAGCAATTGGTGCAGTTGTCGCGTTTCCATGGTCGCAATGTGGGCGGCAATGGCTTCGATGCTATCGCCCAAATTCGCCAGTAACCCTGCGGACATCTGCATCGCGCTACTCTACAGCCGGGAAAACGTGTTGAGATGCAGACGCGACCTTTGGCCTTCTGCAAAGGCCAAAGCATAGGATTCGAGCTTGAATGATCGGGTGAGTTCCTGGTCTTCCTCGACCACGCGAACAAACCACTCGCCACAGGCTTCGCCAACTTCGACACAAGGGCGTGCTTTGCGAAGGAATTATATCAGCCAGGGCGTTGCCTCCCAGCAATCAGGCCAAACGGGATTGTAACGTCGTAAGCGGTCTTCAACAAGAAGAGTTTGGGCAGCAATACGAAACTGAGGTGTGGGCCACAAATGGCCGGCGCCATGGGTTGGGGAACCTGGGTGGGCACCGGCCAAGAGCGGACAGGTCCGCCGCGATGCATACATCGTCGATTGGTGCCGCAGTGGTAATGGTGTGATCGCGGAAGCTACGCTTTAGCCTTAGCCGCCGGCCTTGCCTTGCCCGTTACAGTTGCCGTGGGCTGCGGTGCCTTCCTACCCAGACCGATCGACTTCGCCATGGCAGACCGTGAGGCCGCATAGTTGGGAGCGACCATCGGATAAGTGGATGGCAAGTTCCACTTTGTTCGATACGCGTCAGAAGTGAGACCGAAATCCACGCGCAGATGTCGCCGAAGGGTTTTGAACCGCTTACCATCTTCAAGACAGATGATGTAATCGGGAAATACTGACTTCTTCGGATTTACCGCAGGCACTGGTTCTTCGGTCGCGGCAGCCACGCGATGGCCAATCCCAGACAGCGACGCGTGCACTGAGGCTATCAGGTCCGCCAAACCCGCGACCGGCACGGGATTGTTGCTGACGTACGCCGATACCACATCCGCCGTGAGTTCTACCAGTTCAGGGGCGTGGTCGGGGGCGTCGGTCATGGTGTGAGTCCTCGAATTTGAGAACGATCTATTATAGCTGCTGCCGCAGCTGCGCAACTCGAGGCCCGATGATGGGCCGCTTCCCTCGTAAGCACCAATCCTGTTGAGCCTGTGTTTGCCGATGGAGGAAAGGACCATCCGAAGCAGTGCCAGACTTATCACAGGTTAAGTCGGTCCGGTGTTTATGATATAAGGTCGGGCATCATTCGCGTTCTGCTGGCCGCGGGTGACTGAGAGACCATAGCGCTCCCGCCCAAACGGAGAGCCGACATGCTTTATCAAAGCCCATTAACCGCCAAGTTCCATCGTGCCTTCACCCTGACGTCAGGTGAGCGTCAAGCTCTCGACGCGGTAAGAATAAGGATCGTTGCGATTGGCGCAAACCAGAACTTGGTTCGGGAAGGCGACCAGCCGTCCCGGTGCATAATGGTCCTGGCTGGCTTAGCCAGCACCTCGAAGGTAACAGGAGACGGGAAGCGTCAGGTCACTGCTTATCATGTGCCTGGCGACATGCCCGATCTGTTGAGCCTGCACCTCGATCTGTTGGATAGCGACGTTCGAACGGTGAGCGCTTGCAGTGTTGGCTTCATAGATCACTCGGCTATACGGCTGCTCTGCGAACGCCACCCCAGGCTGGCGGCAAATCTTTGGCGAACGACACTGGTTGATGCATCGATTTTCCGCGAATGGGTGGTTAATGTCGGGAAGCGCCAAGCGCTTGGCCGAGTGGCCCACCTTCTCTGTGAAATCATGCTACGTATGGAAGACGCCGGACTCGCGTCCGATCAAACCTGCGCTTTTGCTGTGACTCAAGCTGACCTTGGCGAGGCGACAGGGCTGTCGGCAGTCCACATCAACCGCACGCTCAAGTCTCTTCGGGAGAAGCGCCTTACATCACTTGTGAATGGCCAATTGACCATCCATGATTGGGAAGGACTAGCCTTTCTTGCTGAGTTCCGGCACGATTACCTGCACTCAGCAAGGACCAATAAAACGGCCGAGTTCATGTCAATGCACTGATTGCTCCAGGGGAAAATCGCCAGAAATGCGGATTGGCTCCAAGGGTAGCCGGACCACTTGTTGGCCTTCGCTGACCATCAGCGGTGCGATCGCCCCCCAAACATGTTTTGCCATGGTGGCGCGGCGGAAATGATCAGCAGGTTGATACCAAGCCTGTCTGGCTTGCTTCTTTTTGATGCGGCAGGCGGGGCCGCCTTGCCCCAGGCCAAACGCAGGCCCCAAACGAAACCGGCCTCACTTGGTGCACGCTCCTTTTACCGCGCGGTCAATGCTTTGATGGCGCGTCGAAGCGTTAGCGCAAGGGGTTCACTTGCGCGCAGAGTGCATTCGAATGCTTACCGGCCCACACGGGCGTTGACTATCCGTATGGCCGTCTGGGTCGTGGAGGTTAACTGGGACGGGACACCTGCTCTCCTTGCCAGCCTTCGGAACGTTTCCTCGCAGCGTGCGCAGGAGGAACGTCGACGTCAATCCCAGAAGCTCGGAGCAATTGGCCGCCTCGCAGCCGGCATAGTTCACGATATCAAAAATCTGATAGCAGCGTTCGACTCGGGCCTGCGGCTCCTGCAAAAGCAACTCGCCGAAAATCCCGGCGATCCGAAATCAGCCATCCTGATCGACGAACTGCTCAAACGAACACAGAACGGCGGGGCACTTACGCAGCAATTGCTTGCGTTTTCTCGGCGCCAGTCGCTTACGCCCGAAGGCATTGATCTGAACGGACGGATCGAACAGCTTTCGATGCTGCTGGAACGAACGCTCGGGAGTGCAATCAAAATTGAACGCAACTTGGACGCGGCGCTTGGCCCTGTTCTGGCCGACCCCAACCAGCTCGATGTCGCCATGCTCAATCTGGATGAACGCCAAGGACGCCATGGCCGGCGTGGGAACGCTCACAATCGAGACTAGCGATGTCCCTGACGACATCGACGACGTGCATTCACTGGCGGGTTCGTGCGTTCGTATGACCGTGCGCGATGCCGGTTGCGGCATGAACAAGGAGATTCTGGCGCAGGTCTTCGAGCCGTTCTTCACCACCAAACCCGATGGACGCGGGACTGGACTTGGACTTAGCCAGGTTTATGGCTTCGTCCAACAATCCGGCGGGCACATTCGGATAGAGAGCGAAGCTGGTGAAGGAACAAGCGTCCACCTTTTTCTGCCGCGTGTGCAGAAGCAGTAACCAGGCTCTGCCGGGATCGCTTTGCATTGGGTATGGCGGAAGTGACGTGGCCAGTCCGCCAAAGCAATCCCGTAGAGCGACATAATGGGTGGTTAGCGGCCGCTTTAGAGATCGGGTGCAGAGGGTACACGGGCTTTTCCCCCTTTATCCTTTTTTCTCCCGGCCG
This sequence comes from Mesorhizobium sp. M0317, assembly GCF_040321555.1. Lineage (NCBI taxonomy): Bacteria > Pseudomonadati > Pseudomonadota > Alphaproteobacteria > Hyphomicrobiales > Phyllobacteriaceae > Mesorhizobium > Mesorhizobium sp. M0317. The sequence continues at coordinate 204,806 of NZ_JAMYRV010000001.1, forward strand.
CGCCACCGTCTATTATCGGCGGCTAGGCCGCTATCACCTTCTGAGCGGGTTAGCGATGGAGTGCCTTGGACGGTGAAAACGATTCCGGCATCCTCAAACGCTTTGCGGATGGCGGCGATGTTGTGGGGACGCGGTTTCCTGTTTCCGTTCTCAAAAGCGCTGATCACCATCTCGCTAAGATTGGCCTTGGCGGCAAGTCGCACACGCGGCCAGTTCAATAGGGCTCGTGCTGCTCTGACTTGATCTGCTGAGAGTAGGGTTCGGCTGTCCATAGCCAGTCGAACATTTAGTATCGCTAAACTGTTCCTCTTGACCTTCTGCGATTTCTAACGGTGTGAGGCCGGCCTGTCGCAAGCCGTCATCGATTATGGCTGCAACCTTTCGGACGGTTGTTACCTCGGCTCCAACAAGACGTGCTGCCTGCATTCTTGCTTGGAGATCAGCCAAGCGGGCAACCAGGGCTTGCGTCCTCTCGAGTTCAGGGTTCGTCATGTTCATTGTCCAGCTGAGTGGCAATTTGAATTTGTCCGGCTGAGTAGCGTTTGAATGCACACACTCGCCACCCAAGGGTGGCGAGCGTGGGTTCGTTCGAAATCTCAGTCGTAAACTTTCACGATCTTGCGGGTGCCCGGATCGACCAGGACCGTGCGGTTGTCGACCACCACGTAACGGTATTTGACGTTCGGGACCTCGTGGATCTCCACAGTTTCCGGCAGAGCTGTCCCGACGTTCAATTCCACGCCGGGAAGGTTCACCGAAGCCAAGGGCTGCTTCTTGACATACTCACGGATGACCGTGTCCTGTTCCGGCTGGATGATAATGTCGTCAGCGGCGGCGGAGCCGATCCCCGCCAAGAGCAACATGGCTGCGGCGGTGTTCACAAAGTGCATCTTCATATCTTCTCTCCTGCAAGGACCGGCACACGACGATCATCGTCCCGCACTGCCCGGCAACCAACTTTGAACCGGGGTAAACGTTCCCGCCTACGCACCTTTGTCTAATCCGATTGGTCTAAAGTCCGACCGTACAACGCAATGGTCTTACCTTTGGACTAGGCGGAACGGATTAGGGCTTCAGGTTGTTGGTTCTCCACAACGGGAGAGAACAAATGGATCAAAGTGTTGGCCAGGCGCGATGGTTGCTCGCACCGATTTTTGCAACAGCCGTTACCTTTCTGGTAATGGCGGTCGTCCTTAGCTGACATGTCTTGGATCGGCGCAGCCAAGTCCCTTCCTGCGCTGATAGGATTCGCGAGTTGCTTGAGCGGCTGGCGAATCCTCTATTTTACCGTGCGCTGGGCCTGCTCCTTCAGCAGGCGGGGCGCTTCGTTCAGCTCATGTAAGTTGGGAGGTTTACTATGCATCGGCGATCCTTTTTGACAGCGATGTTTGGCGTAGCAGGGGCAGCAGCCTTTGCAAGCGCGGTCCGGCCTATCAACGCATTGGCCGGTGTTCCAGCGGCCAAAAGCGGCATTCTCGAAGAACTCGACGCGCCAGACGCCTTCGACAACGAAGGTACTCACGCGGAAGTGGAGCCGGTCAACCATCGGCGCTACTACGACCAAGATTACGACCCAGACTACGACCCAGATTACTACCACCGGCGCCGCCGCCGCCGGCGGGGCTGGAGAAGAGTCTGCCGTAGTTACTGGCGACACGGGCGCCGTCGGGTCCGGTGCTATCGCCGACGGGGTCCTTCGGTCGTCTTGCGATTTTAGCTAGTCGGCTGCTTCTGCCCATGGCCCGTTCCGGCTGACGTGCTGAGAACGGGCCGGTACGATTCCTTTTTCGTGGCAAACGCAATCCATCTGAGGGCACTCATCAGCAGGGCCGATGGACCTGACTTACAGCTTGGTGGTGCCGCTGTGTGTGGTGCGCCAGGAGCGGTCTGACGATCCCTCTGTGCAGCGCTTCGGCTGCCGCCAGCCTGGGAAAGCTTTTCGGAACGTTTGGTTCTGGCCGTTAGGCCACGGGGCCAAGCTCAGCCATCAGGACACCCCGCAAGCGATGAGCAGCGGGGCCTGGTAAGGCCCGGCGACCTCCTTTTGACATACGGGGAGAAACCAAGAAGGGCGCCGAGCCTTACTGGCGCTGCTTTGAGGGAGACGACGCCGGACGAGATGAGAGTAGGCGATCATGCTAATTTCTGCGAACCATGCGAATGAGGGAAAGCCGTGTGCGATTCTTCGCTATCCAGCCACGAACCTCTGCCTTTCGGACATGGCGGTCCGTCGCTCGATCGATGATGAAGAACGCCTGATGTAGCTGCTCGACTTCGTAGAGCCCGACCCGGATCTCGAACCCTGTCTGGCGGGTGGCATCGAAGTCACCGGGACCGATGACAGGGAAGGCGACGACGATGGCGAAGCGGACGACGAGCGCGAAGCCAACGATGCCGAGTATGGCTTCATAGAGGGAGGGCAAGGCCTATAATTGTCCGGTCGAGAATGAATAGCCCGCTGCCTCACGGTGGCTGGCTTCAGTTTTTGTGTGGCACGATGTAGCGACTGCTCACCGCACCCGCCCCTGTGCCCCGCGTGACGACAATCGTGCTATACCCGGCTGGAACGGAACCTGTAGCGGAGGGGTCGATCGAACTGCATCGCCCGACGATCTCCCCGTTGGGAGCGCCCTCGAGCCTCACGGCTAACGCCAACTGGCATGTGTCAAGGGATCCGAACATGGCCGGTGATGTATCGAGTGGCTTGCAGACTCCCTGGGCGGGACTGCAAGAAAGCAAAATCATCACAGCTGCAGTTGCCGGATCCATTCGTGAAGCTCCGTTGTTCGACGAGCCTCAACGCGGAATAGCGAGCTTTGTTTCGCAGGGGCTAAAATATGAGTTTTCTGGTCTGGCACGGTGGCGGGCTTTTCATTGTCACAGCTTTCGCCTCTCAATTGTCCGGATCCCGAACGGTAAAACAGCCATCCGACGAGACACACCGAGAGGATCGCGATGGCCAGAAGGATGCCGCCGGCAATGTTCACCATCAACATGAAATCCATCGGACCTCTCCCTCTTATATGCCGACAGTCGGAAACTCGTGAAATCAACATGGGTGAACAGGTTGCGAACATGCTGCTACGGTTTTTGCAGAGCCACGAGATGAGACGAGACCGACCAGCACGACAGGGACTAGCTCTCGTCGCAACAAATTGACAGACAAGGACTGGACGGAGTCGAACGGCAAGGGCAGGGACGCCATCAAGCGAATTTCAAAACAGATGCCTTGGCCGACGGGTAATCGCTGAAAAGATCAAGGTATGCCCTGAGGTGACGTCACAAGGCAGTGTGCTTGGGTGTCGATCGGGCGGGCGGGTCGGAGAGGAACGGCAAATTCGGTGATGTCGCAATCGTCGGCATCACGAGCCCGCTGTATGGCGCTTAGAGCTTCGAACTCCCGCTTCGGCGCGGTGTCCATTTCGTTGCCGAAGCAAGTTCGTGACCGTGAAATCAGCTAACCGGCGCCGAAGGAGCGTCAGCATGGCGACGCCGCAGGCGAGACGCCGGGCCGCCGCCCCAAACGAGGGTGCCGTTTCAAGGCTGGTGATTTCGCCAGAGCACAGGGTGCGATTCTGACTACGCACAAGCCAGACGCTGTCATGGCGATGCTGGGTTGGCCGGGCGTAGCGGCTTCGAAGCCGCCGATTACAAGTATTCTCGCTCTGTGGCTGCCGATTCTGCGATTAAGGATTCGATGAATAGGCATGGGGGAGAAAGGCCGCTATTCTAAGCCTCATTCCCCCTCGATGCAGGAATAACGAGATCATGGAGTAGGAAAATCTCATGCTATGCGGCGGAGGTGCTTACACGGGCGAGATTCACACCCGCCCAACGACAAGGCGCCCATCCGCTGCCCGATGGACGGTGGATAGAGTTTTGGTGCCATGAGCCAAACCCACACATTACAACCGTCATCTATCCGCTTCCCGGTACAACCACGGCTGGTGCCGGCGATCAAGGCGGCGCGTTATCTCCACCTGACGCTGCGGGAATTCATGGAATTTCTGCCCGCGTTGCAGGATCAAGGCTTTCCCAAGGCCTGCCCAATCACCGGCAACTACGACATGGTTGCGATCGACGCCTGGCTCGATTAACGCTCGGGTCTTGCAGGATCAGGATCCGGCGCGCAGTCTAGCATTGACATTGCAAGAGCGAGGCTGGCGATCCTTGGGTAAGATCAAATTGAAGCACTACGTCATCCGTAAGGGCAAATACGGCTACTGGCTGCCGACGCCGAAGATGGTCGAAGCTGGCTTCAGATGCATTTCCTGTGGAATCGACGGGCCTGAGGCTTGGACGATAGCCCGGGAGTGGGAAGACCGCTGGCAGGAACTCCGCAAGGGCAGGGAGCCGTCGCGCCTGCGTGTATGGCCAAAGGATTCCATCGGAGACGCCTTTGCACGCTATCGCCGCATGGATGCATGGAAGCGCAAGCCACCGCGCACCCGCGAGGATCGGGAGCGCGGCTGGACCTTCATCGAGCCGTACTTCGCCGACCTGCCGCCAGCCGACATCACCCTCGAGCTGCTCGACGACTGGTATGGCCGTCTGCTGCGGGTCAAAGGTGTCGACATCGCCTACCGTGCCGTAAAGACGTGGCGTTCGCTCTATAATGTCATGGCCGGCATGAAGCTATGCCCGCCCGGCTCCGACCCATCGCAGGCGATCCGCCGCCAGACGCCACCACCGCGCCACCAGACCTGGACGGCAGGCGAGGCGGTGCGCATGGTCAAGGGCGCCTGGCGCGCCGGCTACCGCGGACTGGCCTGCATCATCGCCGTTGCGTGGGACACGAGCTTCTCACCCGTCGACGTGCGCACGCTCACACCGGCGCAGGCAATGCAGACAGCACAGGAATGGGGTTTTCTGATTGCACGCAGCAAGAGTGGCGAGGCGGCTGTCGGCACGCTGTCGTCACGCACGCAGCGCCTGGTGCTGGCCTATGTCGAATCACTAGGCGTCACCCTGCTTGACGATGCGCCGATCTTTCGCTCGCGCGGTTTCGCGCCGGGCCCGAAGGGCGGCCGGCCGCGCGCCGGCGTGCCTTACACGAAGGATTCTCTGGTCGACGACTTTGCCGATCTGCGCACGCTGGTGTTCGGGACATCGGAGAAGCGGCGGCTGATGGACATGCGGCGTTCCGGCGCGGTCGAGGCGAATGCCGGAGGCGCGTCGGTCGAGGCAATCTCGGCCAAGATGGGCAATTCGATCGACGGGAACAAGGGGCTGCAGAAGACCTATATGCCGGTCAATCTGGCCGCCGTCCGCTCAGCCGATGCCAGCCGCCGCAAGGGCAGAAAGCTGCTTGGCCTGGAACGGAACGAATACAGAAAGTTTAAACTCTCCGCAGAATGAGAGTTGAAACTTTTCAAGGGGCGGTAGCTAACCCCTTGAAATTAATGGCGCGAGTGACGGGGCTCGAACCCGCGACCTCCGGCGTGACAGGCCGGCACTCTAACCAACTGAGCTACACCCGCGCATTGGACGAGCACGTGTCAGCCGTGTTCGTCGTTGGGGCGGTGGATAAGGGGTTCGCCACCGGGTGTCAAGCGCAGCTGGACAGCATAAACGCAAACAGGAGAAGGTTTTTTGACGGGCGGCACTTTGCCCGCGAAAACCACTGTGCGGCTAAGCTCGCAGCTGTTCATTTGGCCTTGCGAAGCCGGTTGCGACCGCTTAAAGGTCCGGCCGGAGCGGGCGATTAGCTCAGTTGGTAGAGCGCTTCGTTTACACCGAAGATGTCGGCGGTTCGAGCCCGTCATCGCCCACCACTCAAGCTCTTGATAAATCGGTGCTTGCCCGGAGTTACGGTCTCATATCCGGTTGTACGCGTTGTCGGCATTCTGCTTCCTCGCCTTGTCGCGTTCGAAAGGGGTGACGCAGACCAAGTCGCTCTCGAACGCTTCACGCCAGACGTAGCCGTCGCGGCAGGTGCTGTCGCCGTAAGGTCCGCCGGTCGGCGAACGGTTGTTGCGGGCATTTGCATTCTGGGCCTGCACCTCGCCGTAGTCGGCAGGACTCACGCACACGCTGTCGCCGAAGATCGCCGATCGCCAGACGAATCCTTCCTTGCATCCTTTGGCCTCGATCGCTGCGGGCTCGATAGGCGACGGCAAAGGGGAGGGCCTCGGCCACAACGCCACCGTTGTCCCGCCGATGCCGAGCGCGATCATCGCGGCCAGCCCGTACAGCAGCCAGAGCCTCGGCCGCCGCGCCGCTGGCTTCGCAATCGCCGACGCAATCGCCGCCATATCGTCGTTGAAGCGCTCGTGGCGGACCTCCATGGCTTGACGCTTGGCCAGGTCCTGCAGATCGGGTGGCAAGGCGCTTTTCTTTGGCATGCTGGCGCCGTTGACGAGCACGGGGATGACGCGCACCCCAGCCTGGAGTGCCGTACGGATCTCCTTGCGCACGAAGTCGTCGGGGGACTCCAGCCGAACCTGGCCCTGCTCATCGGTAAGCGCGGCCCACTGCGGCCCCACGATCGCCAGCATGATTTTGCAGCTGGCCAAACTGCGGGCAAGCGCCACCTCAAAGTCATCGCCGGGGTTGAGCTTGTCGACGTCCATGAAGATGGATGCATCAGGAAGCGCGCGGTTCAGATTATCGTAGACGCGGCCCGCCACGCCGGAATCGGTCTGCCGTCGGTAGTTGATGAATACGTCGCCAAGCAAGGCCTGCCTCTTCCCACATGAACGAGAAGGCCCCAAAATAGCATGAGCGGTGACCTCGCAGCTAGTCTGGCGATAGACTGGCCATTACTGCGGGTGCAGTCCGTTTCATGTCTCGCCAGAGGACAAATGCACCGGCCCTTCGCGTCGCACGGTGGACTAAGTACAAGAGGCCATTACGGCGCGTCGCCAAAGCGGAATATACACAAATGTCTTCCGTCTGGACGGCAGCTGCAGAGCAAGTTCGACCCACGCCCGCGACGATCGGCTCCGCCACTTCTTCCTGTTTCGGCTCGCCGATGCGGGCAAGCGTGTACTTGTCGACGTTGTTCGCATACGGCTTCGATATCGGCGTAGGTGCCGTGTCACCGTGCCGCGATAAGGGTTCACAGCGGTCGAGTTGACGATAGCGTTCTCAGCGAAGATGTCGGCGGTTCGAGCCCGTCATCGCCCACCATATCCGGCCCGCATATCCCGAATGCCGGGCGCGGCCGCAATGAGCCGCACCCGCCGTTCTTTCCTGGCGCGCTAGTCTATCGCTTGACGTAGCAGTTCTTCTTCACGCGGCGGATGGGATCCTCGCCAAAGGCGTCGACGCTGCATGTGACGCCGTTCCTGAATACGCCCTGGACGTACTGGCCACGCGCCCCGTATCTCACCACTTTGCGGCCACGGAACTCGCAGAACCGCCCCTCCGAGGCGCAGGCCACCCATCTGCCGCGGCCCTGGCCGTAATCATTATCGCCGTAATTGTCATCATTGCCGTAATTGTCGTCGTCGTTGTCACCATAATCATTACCGCTATCGCGCCTCGCAATATAGCAGGCCTTGTCGCGGCCGGGCGCCGGGTCGCCGAAGACGCGATTCGAGCAAGGCACGGAACGACGATCGAAGAAGCGGGAGGTGGTCTGGCCGCGCGCGCCGTAGACCACTTCCGAGGGGTAGGGCAGGCGGCACGTGCCGCCTTCATCGGCGCATTTCTGCATGCGCTGGGCCGACGCGGTGGCGGGGAAAAGGATAGAAACTGACGAGGCCAGGCCGACCAGGCAAATGAATGTAAACGTCATCCGGATCAAAGCAGTGAAGGTTTTTGACATGATTTTGTCTCCCGTTCGATTCGACCAGCATGGTACAGCTGCCTTGTTAAATGCACGATGAATGAAAGCCCTCGCGGAGGCAGCACAATGATCGACCATCCACGGCGGCTGATGTTACAGCTGCTATTGGCATTGGCAATCTCTGGTATTGGGCGCTTCGCCTATGCGGGGAATGTGGGCGACGGCGTCGACCAGCCCGCCGCCAAGGCAGCCTTGCTCAAGGCCTATCCCGGCCTTTTCACCATTTCGGGCAATGTCCTGACCTGGACCGACGGCATCACCATGGTGTGGAACGACGGCAAGGCGCGCGACGCCGACGCGCTGCTTGAGAGCCCCGACATCGAAGACATGTTTCGCTACGTCTATCCCGGAGCAGCCGAGGGCGCGCTGGTCCCGGCGGAGGATTTCGATCCCGGCCGTATCCGCAATGAACCTTTCTTCGAGAAGCTCTACGGGGCAAGTGCCGCCGAGGTGGGCAAGCACATCGCCAACGTCAAATGGTTGCCGAAGCTCGGCAAGAAAACCGTGCAGGTGACCAAGGTGTTTGGCATCAACGACCGGCTGGGCAAGGTCTCCGCTGCGCTCGAGGCGATGCCCGCGGAGCTGAGCCGTTATGGGCTCAAGCCCGGCGGCGGCTTTGTCTGGCGGCCGATCGCCGGCACGAACCGGTTGAGCGTCCACTCCTTCGGGGCGGCCTTCGACGTCAATGTCGGCTTCTCCGACTACTGGTACAACAACAGGAACAAAACCAACCCCAAGGCCCCCATTCCGTTCAAGAACCGGATCCCGCTGGAAGTCGTGGAGTTGTTCGAGAAAAACGGCTTCATCTGGGGCGGGCGCTGGTATCACTACGACTCCATGCATTTCGAGTACCGGCCTGAATTGCTGCTGTATAAGAAATCCGGCTGATCACGGCGGCAGCAGCCGGAAATCCTTGCCTTCGGGCAGCAACTGGCCGCCGTCGACGACGATGGTCGTGCCGGTGATGTAACTGGCATCGTCCGAGGCCAGGAACAGGAAGGCATTGGCGACGTCGCGCGGGCTGCCGAGGCGTCCGAGCGGGATCGAATCCTCCATGTTCTTGATGTAGGCGGCGCCGCGATGCAGCTCGATCGCTTCGGTCAGGATGTTGCCGGGCTCTACGCCGTTGACGGTGATGCCGTAGCCGGAAAATTCCAGCGCCGCCGATCGGATGAAGCCGTTGATGCCGGCCTTGCTGGCGGCGTAGTGGCCATGTCCGGGGCTGGTGACGTGCGGACCGGTGATCGACGAGGTGTAGAGCATACGCCCGTAACCTTGCGCCTTCATCGGCGCCAGCGCCGCCAGCGTGGCATTGAAGGTGCCGCGCAGATTGACCGCCATCACCCGGTCCCAGTCGTCCGGGCTGGTGTTCTCGATGAGCTGCCAGGGATAGATACCGGCATTCTGCACGATGATGTCGAGACGAGTGTGGCGGCTCAATGCCAGGGCTACCGCGGCCTCAGCATCGGCCATTTGCGAGATGTCGGTGCGGACGAAGGCAGCGCCGAGCTCGTCCGCGGCCGCTTGACCGGCGTCGGCCTCGCTGTCGGCCAGGACCAGTCTTGCGCCTTCTTCGGCAAAGCGCTGCGCGATGCCCTTGCCGATGCCGCGCGCGCTGCCGACGATCAGCGCGACCTTGCTTTCGAGCCGTCCTGTCATGCCAGCCGTCTCCTATGCCAGTCTTTGGCGAATGGTTTGCTTGAAGGCGTCGAGCAGCACGGCGGCGAGCACCAAAAGGCCGTGGATGACCTGGGTGAAGTTGGCCGGCAGGCCCATCAGATTGATCGCCGTGTTGATGCAGGAGAGCAGCAGCACGCCGGCATAGACGCCGGGCAAGGTGCCGACACCGCCTTTCAGGCTGACGCCGCCGATGACGACGGCGGCAAAGGCGTTGAACAACAGCCCGGTGCCGAGATTGGCGGTGGCGCCCGAGGTGCGGATGGCGAGCAGCCAGCCGGCGAGGCCGGCAATGGCGCCGGCCAGCACGAAGGCGATGATCAAATTGCGGTTGACGCGGATGCCGGCGCGGAAGGTCGCGGTCTCGTTGCCGCCGATCATCACGAGGTGGCGGCCGAACGGCGTCTTGGCCATGATCAGCGAGAACAGGACGAAACAGGCGACGGCGATCCAGGCGGTCAGCGGCAGGCCCGCCAGCCGCTGGATGCCGAACCAGCGGATGGCCGGCGCCAGATCCTGTGCCGAGCGGCCGCCGGAAATCACCAGCACCAGGCCGCGCACCCAGATGTAGGACGCCAGCGTGATGATGAAGGCGCTCATCTTCACCTTGACCACGAGATAGCCGTTGAAGGCGCCGATGAGGCCGCCGACGGCGAGCGCAACCAGCAGCGAAACCGGAACCATCAGCCACTGCGGATTGAGCTGTATGCCCATGCCGATGCCCGACGAGCAGAACAGGATGCCGACCGCCATGGCGCTGAGTGCGGCCACCGATTCCACCGACAGGTCCATATGGCCGGCAATGATGACCAGCGACAGGCCGATCGACATCACGCCGAGAACGCTCGAGGCCTCGATGATGTTGGCGAAGATGCCGAGCTGGAAGTAGTTCGGGACGAAGATGGAAAAGACAACCAGCACAAAGATCAGCATGAACCAGACGAGGTTGTCGAGGACGAACTCCAGGGCTTTGCGGGTGCGCGGGTTCATGGGCTGATCCGGTTGGCGCCCCCCGAGAAAATCAGGCTGAGAAATCAACTCGATTTCGTCGGGTTCAGGCGCGGGTTTAGGTTCGCCACGGCGTCCTGGGTCGCGGCGTCGTGAATGGGCAGGCTCCGGGCCGCGATGGCCCGGAGCGCTTCGCTAGGCGACTATTCGACAGACTTGATCGTGTCCGTCGGCGGCTTCTGGTTGCCCCAGAAGGCCGGATTGTCGACGTTTTCCTTGGTGATGGCGGCGCCCGGGATCTTGATGTTGGGGCCCCAGCTCTCCTTGGTCACGGTCGACTTCAAGCCGAGCACGTCATACTCGCCAGGCTTGATTTCCTGCTTGCCGGCGATCTTGTCCATGAACATCGCCACGGCCGCGGCCTGCGCATAGAGCGGTTGCTCGACTTCGACATTGAGCCAGCCCTTGCGGATCAGGTCGAGACCGACCGGAGCGCCGTTCGAGCTCATCAGCATGACGTCGCCCGGTTTCTTGCCGGCGGCCTCGAGCGAGGCGACGGCAGCGACCGACAGATGCGCGGCATGGCTGAAGATCAGGTCGATGTCGGGGTTGGCGAGCATCTGGTCGGCAACGATGGTGCCGGCATTGCTGGCTTCCCACTGCATGGCCGGCAGCGAGATGATCTTGACGTCAGGAAACGCCTTCAACTTCTCCTCGAAACCCTTCTGGATGTCGAGCGTGTAGGGATCGCCGGGATCGCCGAGCACCTGCAGGATCTTGCCCTTCACCGAACCGTTCTTGGCGGTCAGAAGCTTTTGCGCCTGCTCGGCCGCGACGTAGCCGATCTCGACCGTGCCCGCCACCGAGGTGAAATCGGATGGGGTCGAGGTGATCTGGCGGTCGAACTCGACCACCGGGATGCCGGCTGCACGCGCCGCTTCGATGGACGGCTTCAGCGCGTTGAAATCGACGGCGGCCAGGATGATCGCCGCCGGCTTCAGCGCAATGACGTCGTTCATCTGCGATTGCTGCGCGTCGGTCTTGTTGTCGGCGTTGAGTGTTTTCACCTCATAGCCGACCTGCTTGAGGAACAGCTCCAGCGCGCTCACCGAGCCGGTCTGGAATTCATCGAGCAGGGTCGGGACCATATAATAGACGGTGCCCTTGGTCTGGGACATTGCCGGCGTGAGCGAGGCAAGAGCCAGTGCCAGGATACCGAAGACAAGAACAAGTATTCGCTTCATGTCGTTCGCTCCTCTTTTATACCGGACCCCTCTTTTGTCCCTCAACCTGCCGGTCCGGCACCGGCAAGCGTCTCACCGGTGATCATGTTGATCACCGCATCGGGACTTGTTTTGTTGCGTGCGACATCGCCGGCCACGACGCCTTGCCGGATCACCACGATCCGGTCGGCAACCTGGAAGGCCTGTTGCATGATGTGGGTGATGATCACGACGCCGATGCCCTGGTTGGCCACTTGGCGGATCATCTCGAGGCCGCGCCTGGTCTGCTCGACGCCGAGTGCCGCGAACGGCTCGTCCAGCAGCACCAGCTTGCCGCCCCAGTGCACGAAGCGGTTGAGCTCGATGGCTTGGCGCTGGCCGCCCGAGAGATGCTCGACATTGGTGCGCAGCGACGGAATGCGGGTGCCGGCACTGGCCAGCGCCTTGCCGACGACGGCCTCCATGGCGCGCTCGTCGAGGATGGGGACACCGAGAACCTTGCGGGTGATTTCGCGGCCCATGAAGAAATTGGCGACGACGTCGACATTGGTGCAGAGCGACAGGTCCTGGTAGACGGTCTCGATGCCGGCAGCCTTGGCCTCGGCCGGCGTCTTCGCCAGAAACTCCTTGCCCTCGAACAGCATGCGGCCGGAGCTCGGCTCGAGGCCGCCGGCAATGATCTTGACCAGCGTCGACTTGCCGGCGCCGTTGTCACCGAGCAGCGCCACGACTTCGCCCTTGCCGATCGAGAAGCTGATGCCCCTCAGCGCATGGATGGCGCCGTAATTCTTGGTGACGTTTTCGAGTACCAGCAGCGGTTCGGTCATGCCGCCACTCCCTTGCTGTGCATGAGGTCGGACCGGCGCTCGCGCTCGGCAATGAACATCTGGCCGAAGCGCGGCGACAGCACGCCCGAAACGGCCAATGCGGCAGCGCCGCGCAGCACCGAATGCTTGCCGCCGGTCGCCACCGTCACGCGCGGTGTCTTGCGGTCGCGCCGCGCCGAGACCGAATTGGGAAGCTGTCCCGCCGCGCCGACCAGCTTTTCGAGCAGGTCGGTGGGCGCAAGCCCGCCGAGGATGACGGTTTCCGGGTCGAACACATTCTCGATGGTGACGATGGCGTTGCGGAAGATCGGCGCGATCTCGGCCACCCAGGCGGCGTCGCTGATGTTGCGGCGGCGACGTGCTTCGAGCGAGAGATACCGTTCGAGGCAGCCGCTGTTGCCGCATGGGCAAGGCTCGCCGCCCGGAACGGCAGGGATGTGTCCGATTTCGCCGGCATTGCCCCAGGCGCCGCGCATCACCGCGCCGTCATGCACGATGACGCCGCCGAGGCCGACGCCGAAATAGAGGTAGTAGTATTCGGAATAACCGGAGCCGAGACCGTAAAGCCGTTCGCCCATGGCCGCCGCCGCCATGTCGGTTTCGAAGAAGGCCGGCAGCCCGGTCGACGCCGCCAGCCGTTCCGGCAGCGCGACATCCTTCCAGCCGGCCATGGTCGTCGGGCCGACGAAGCTCATCGACTCCACGCCGAACGGTCCAGGCAGCGCCATGCCGATGCCGAGCACGCGTCCGCCGGGCCGCAGCGCGGTCAGCTCGGGCACCATCGCGCCGATCAGCTCGAAGGCATGGTCGGGCGTCGCATGCGGCGCCTCGCGATGCATGCTCTCGATGACATCGCCGCTGAGATTGATGAGCGCCGCGTCGATCCCCAGCGGGGTGAGGTGGACGCCGACAGCATAGCCGCCCTCGGGGTTGATCCTGAGCGTCGCCGGCGGCAGTCCGCGTCCGCGCGGCTCTTCGCGCAGCGACAGCACATAGCCATGCTCTTCGAGTTCGCGAACGATGGTCGATACGGTCTGGACGGTGAGGCCGACCCGGTTGGCAATGTCGCCGCGAGCGATGGGACCGTGAAGGCGGATGGACTCCAGGACGATGCGCCGGTTGTAAGGCCGCCCGAACTCCTGATTGGTCCCCCGCAGTGCCATGTCCCGCGCCCCTTAGGAAGGCCAAGACTTGCACAGGCAATTTATTCAGTCAAATGGAATTCAAAAATAATTCGCGACGGTTCCCGGGCGCGGTGCAGGACCTGTCCCATTCGTCGCGCTGGCTGATTGCAGCCGGGCTGAAACCACCGCAATGGTGAATGACGTCAGGCGGGCGTGGGGCTCGCCGGCCAACAATCCAGCAGGAAAACCGATGATCGAATTGCCTTTTGCGCGCGATGAGTACCAGCGGCGGCTCAAGAAGATCCGCGCCGAGATGGCGGCGCGTGGGCTGGAACTGCTGGTAGTCAACGATGTCGCCAACCAGCATTACATCACCGGCTATGACGGCTGGTCGTTCTACACGCCGCAGGTCGTGCTGGTCCCGATCGAAAACGAGGCCGAGCCGGTCTGGATCGGCCGCGCCATGGATGCGGCAGGCGGCTTGCTGACGGCCTGGATGAAGCCGGAGAATGTGGTCGGCTTCCCCGAGGACCACGTGCAGCGCGCCGATCGCCATCCGATGGACTGGATAGCGGCCTGGATCGTCGCCAAGGGCTGGGGCGCGAGACATATCGGCATCGAGCTCGAAGCCTATTATTTCTCGCCGAAGGCGCATGCCCGGCTGGTCGCCGGCCTGCCCAATGCGAAATGGCACGACGCCGATCTCCTGGTGAACTGGATCCGCGCCGTGAAATCCGCTCCAGAAATTGCCTACCTGCGCAAGGCGTCGACCTTGGCTGAAGCAGCTGTTGCGCGGGCCTTCGAAGTCATTGCGCCAGGTGTGCGCGAGTGCGATGCGATTGCCGCGATCCAGGCGACGCAGATCGCCGGCAGCGCGGACTTCGCCGGCGACATCACGGCACTGCCGCCGACCATCCTCGGCGGCGAGAATGCATCGGCTCCGCACATCATGTGGAGCGACCGGCGGTTTGGAGAGGACGAGACGATTGCGCTCGAACTTGCCGGTGTCTGCCGCCGCTATGCCGCCGGCCTCGCCCGAACGATGCAGCTCGGCAAGACGCCGGCCCGTGTCGCCGACACCGCAAAGGCGGTGATCGAAGGCATGGATGCGGTGCTCGACGCGGTCAGGCCGGGGACCACAGCCGAAGCGGTCGAGGCCGCATGGCGCAAGGTTATCCAGCGCTACGGGCTGAAGAAGGAATCGCGCATCGGCTACTCCATTGGCGTCGCCTATCCCCCGGATTGGGGCGAGCACACGATCAGCCTGCGGCCCGGCGACAAGACCGCGCTGCAACCCGGCAATGTCGTGCACTCCATTCTTGGCATGTGGATGGATGGCTGGGGCATCGAGATCAGCGAGACCATTCTGGTGACCGAGACCGGCCATGAGACGCTAACCAAATTCCCGCGAGACATCCATGTCAAATCCTGACCGGCCCGCAGCACCGGGCGGTGCCGCGACCCCGCCATCGATGCCGGAATTCTCGATCGGATGGTCGAGATCCGCGGTCATCTGCACCGCCATCCCGAATTATCGAACCGCGAGATTGGCACGCGAGCTTATCTCAGGCCGATGCTGGCCGGGCAGGGGATATCAGATCCGCGACGTCGCCCGCTACGGCCTGGCCGTCGATATTGCTCCGGGAGGCCGTCAATCGCAATGTGGCGATAAGGGTGATGCATGCCCGTGGCCATGACGCCCATGCCTCGATGGGCTTCGCAGTGGCCGTGCATGGTCTCAGCCCAGGGACAGTTTTGTCGGCACGGGTCCGCGCTTGGTGCGACCTTGGATCCGGAACCAGCGGGCAGGGCGCGGAGAAGTTGGGCAGCAACCAGCCGCCTGGCTTGACCCTACAGATACTGCTCGACCTTCTTGCCGACGGTCAGGAAGCGCAGCGGGTCGATGGCCTCGCCATTGTGGCGGACCTCGTAGTGCAGGTGCGGGCCGGTCGAGCGGCCGCTGCTGCCGGTCTTGCCGATGATGTCGCCGGCCGCGAGTTTTTGGCCGACGGCAACGTCGATCTCGCTCAGATGGCCGTAGCGCGTGGCAAAGCCGTTGCCGTGATCGACCTCGACCATGCGGCCATATCCGCCGTTCCAGCCGGCCTTGGTGACGATTCCGGCCGCGGTGACCTTGGCCGCCATGCCGACCGGCGCGCGGAAATCCATGCCCGAGTGCAGGGCAGCGGTGCCGAGGATGGGGTCGGTGCGCACGCCGAACGGGCTGGTGACGGAGTGGCCCGGCGCCGGGTTGGCGAGCGGCAGCCGCCGCGCCTCTTTCTTCAACTGGTCGAGCGTATCCAGCGCCTCGTCCAGTTCCTTGACCTTGCTGTCGAACATCATCGAGCTGTCAAGCGGGATCAGCGGTCCGCCGACATCGCTTTCGTTTTTGCCGAAATCACTGTCGACCGGCAGACCGGCCGCTTCCAGCGCCTGGGTGATGGCATCGGCGTTCTTGTAGGCGTTGTCGGCCAGGGTTTCGATGCGGGTGAGTTGCTGGCTCTCGATAGCCTTCAGTGAATCATAGATCGATACGAACAATTTGTCGGCGCGGTCCGCAGCCGTTTCGCTGGGCAGCGGATCGGAACGTGTCGACCACAGCGAGAATGGCCTGGTGTCGCCCGAACCAAGGCTGGCGACCGAAAAGGCGAGTGGCTCGCCGCCAGTCAGTTCGGCATGTTCGTCGGGTTTTGTTGTCGCTGCGGCATCAGCGGTTGGCAGCGTCCCGACTTCGTTTTCGGCCCGCTCGAGAATCGAGCCGAGGCGGCCATGGCGCTGGCTGAGCTGGCTCTGCCGCTCGATCAATTCGCTGACCTTGGTTTCCATCAGTTTTTGGTCGAGAAGCTGTCGGCTGGTGATGCGGTCGACCTGCGCGCGCAATGCGGAAATGCGATCTTCATAGGCCTGCTGCATGCGCGCCTGCCGGGCCGTGGTGGCGCCGATCAGATCGTCGCGCAGTACGAGATAGGAGGTCGCCAAGAGATAGCCGATGGCGATCGCCGCCAGTGCCGAGCCGAGAAAGGCGACGAGCCACGGCCGGATGGTGAAATGCCGTATTTCATTGCCCCGCGCAATGATGACCGTATGCGGCTCCTTGCGCCTGCCGAAGACCGCTGACTGACCGGTTAGGTTCACGGGACCAAGCTTTCGTTACGACACCAACGAAGCCCGATTACACATTATTAGGGTTAACAAAGTTTTGCCGTCGCGGGGGCGCTAGTGACCAACGGTGTCAGCCAACCGCATATATGTCTTATGCCCCTAATGCACTGCGCGGCGTTGGCCAGATCGGTGGCGCCTCAGAGCGCGCGGACCGCCTCCAGCACTGCTTCGGCATGGCCTTTCACCCGGACCTTGCGCCAGATCCCGGCGATCCGCCCGTCCTTGCCGATCAGGAACGTCGCCCGCTCGACGCCCATATAGTTGCGGCCATACATCGTCTTCTCGACCCACAGATTGTAGGCCTCGATCACCTTGCGCTCCTCGTCGGCAACCAAGTCGACGGTGAGATCGTATTTGGTTTTGAACTTGTCGTGCTTCTTCACGCTGTCCGGCGACAGGCCGATCACCACGGCGCCGGCCTTTTCGAACTCCGGCTTCAGCTGCGAAAAGCTGATCGCCTCATTGGTACAACTTGTGGTGTCGTCCTGCGGATAGAAATAAAGTACAACGGGCTTCCCCCGCATCGAGGCAAGGCTGAGTGAGCCGCCGCCGTCGCGCGGAAGATCGAATTGCGGCGCAACGTCGCCAACGTCGAGATCAGCCATATCGATGCCCTTGTTTGAGGTTACGCGGCCCTAAATCAAAGAGATAGAGCATGATGTCGTCCGAAAACCGCCTCACACTTTTCGGCATCATGCTCTAGCCTGCGTCGTTATAGTGTCGGGCGGGGATTCGTCCACGATCGAATTCGCACAACGGAAAATTGCGTGGATCAGGAAGAACCGCAGCACGAGAAAATCCGGTTCAGGCGTGACGAGATCACCGACCTGGGGGCTTTCCCGTCCGCTTGCCGCGTGCCGCCGCTCGGCAAGGCACGGATCGGCCGCGGCTTTCGCATCCTTGCCCGGCTGTTTGCCGGCATTGGAGCCCTTGTGCTGCTGGCAGCGGCCGCCGTCTACGTCATCGGCGCCACCGGCATCGGCAACGAACGGCTGCGGTTGGAAGCCGAAACGGCGATCGAGAAACTGGCCGGTTTCGACGTCAAAGTCGCCGTCGGTCCTGCCAGCCTGACACTTGACGGATCGAGCTTCATTGCGCTGCAGGTCAAGGATGTCAGCGTCGAGACGGCCGACGGCAAGCCGATGGCCGATGCCGGGCGCGTCCGCTTCGGCATCCGGCTGATCCCGCTGCTTTCGGGCGAGGTTCGGCTGACCAGCGCCAGGATTTCCGACGCCCATATCGTCACCGCGGCAATGCCGTCGGGTGGTGACTGGACAGCGCGCCTGCGCAATCAAGACGGTCTCATCGATCCGGAAAAACTGGCCGCCGCCGTCTTCAGTGACGTCAATCGTGCACTCGATGCCGTGCGCGAGGATTCGATGCGCCGCATCGATCTCAAAAATGTCGCATTCGAGCTGCCCGAGGCCGGATCGGTCAAGCTGGTCATGATCGCCAACGCGACGGTGCTGCAGTCGGGCCCCGGCAGCGTGGAGTTCTCGTCCGAGGCGGATGTCGATGGCCGCGCGCTCACCGTCACGGCCACCGCCACCCGCGATACGAGCTCGATGCGCGTCACCGCCTTGAACGCCGCCATCGACATGGCGGATGTCGCGGAGACAACGCCGGCGGCCGGCGGGCGAACCGGCGCGATTGCTTTGAAGCTCACCGGATCCGAAGGCTCGGGCGAGACCGATTCGCGGCTGACGGGCTCGCTGTCGCTAACCGGCTCGGTGCTCGACCTCGGCACACGCGGGCTGTTGCCGGCCGATGTCGATGTCGACGCCGCCCTCGTCTCCGGCTCCAACAAGATCGATGTCGGCAGGCTGGTTCTAAAGACCGGGCGCTCGGCGTTCAATTTCGCCGGCTCGATCGGGCCAAAGCCGTCGACCGGCGCGGCCGGCGAGGAGCCTTCCTATCGTTACGACCTGACCAGCGACGGCTCGACGCTGGCGCCTTCGGAATCGCCCGAGCCGGCGCTGAATTTCTTCGCTCGCATCGCCGGCGTCTATCAGGTCAAGAGCCGCAAGCTTGTCGCCGACCAGATCGGCATCAGGTCGGGATCGGGGAGCGAAGTGCTGGGAACCGCTGCGGTTTCCTTCATCGACAACGGACCGCCGGGTATCTCGGTGTCGCTCAACGTCCACGACATGGCGGTCTCGCACGTCAAGCAATTGTGGCCCTGGTTCTCGGCCAAGAACGCGCGGCTGTGGGTGCTGCAGAACCTGTTTGGCGGCCGCGTCGTCGATGCCAGCCTGCAGTTCCAGGTCGTGCCGGGGCGTCTCGGCAACGGCGTGCCGCTTTCGGCCAACGAGGTGTTCGGCCGCTTCCAGGTCGAGGGCTCGCGTTTCGACACCGCCGGCCGCATTCCGCCGATACGCGATGCCGTCGGCGTCGTTTCCTTCCACGGCAACGATGTCGACGTCGCGCTGTCCTCCGGCAGCGTCTACATGCCGAGCGGCCGCACCGTGGCGGCAAGCAATGGCACACTGTCGGTAAAGGCGGCAAACCACCCGCCGGTGATCGGCGCGCTCGACATCGACGTCGCCGGCGAGGCGCCGGCCATCGCCGAACTTGCCTCCTACGAACCGATCAACGCCATGCGCCATGTCGGCATCTTGCCGGACGACCTGTCGGGCACGGTGACCGGCCACGTCAAGGCCGACATTCCGTTGCAATCCGGCGTCGACACGTCGAAGCTCGATTGGCTGGTATCGCTCGACTACAAGGACCTGTCGCTCGCCAAGTCGTTCGAAGGCCAGATGGTGACCGATGCTGACGGCTCGATCGAAGTCGGGCCCGGCAAGGCGGTGATCTCTGCCAAGGCGCGGCTGAACGGCATTCCAGCCGAGCTCGATCTGGTTGAGCCGCTCAGGGATGGCGGGCCGCCGCGCAGCCGCAAGGTGGCGCTTGTGCTCGACGACAAGACGCGCGCCATCGCCATGCCTGGCCTGTCGCCGCTGATTTCCGGCACCATCAAGGTGGCAATCGACAAGAGCGGCGAAGGCGGCAGCCAGAACGTCGACGTTGACCTGACGAGCGCCAGGCTGGACATTCCCTGGGCAGGCTGGAGCAAGGGGCCGGGCATTGCCGCCAATGCCACTTTTACCATGACCAAGTCCGGCGATACCACGACGCTGTCCGACTTCGACCTCGACGGAAAGAGCTTTTCGGTCGAAGGCAATGTCGTCGTGGTCAAGGGCGCGCTGTCGTCGGCCCGCTTCAGCAAAGTCGCCTTGAACCGGGGCGACGATGTCGCCGTGACGGTGAAGCGGTCAGGCAAGGGCTTTGCCGTCGACGTCAGCGGCAACGCGCTCGATGCCCGCTCGCTGATCAAGCAGTTCACCTCCGATGTCGACACCGCCACCAAAACCACCGGCACGGACGCGGTTTCGGTCAGCGCCGATGTCAATTCGCTAACCGGGTTCCATGACGAGGTCCTGTCCAATTTGAAGCTCGACTACAGTGCCGCCGGCTCCAGGGTGAACAGGCTCAAGGTCAGCGCCGCGGCAAGTTCCGGCGCCGCCATCACCATCAGCAATACGGCAGGCAATGGTGCTCGCGCGCTCACCATGAAGTCGGCCGACGCAGGCGCCATATTGCGCTTCCTCAACATCTACGAGCATATGGAAGGCGGGTCGATCACGCTGGCGCTCAGCGGCGCGGCCGACGGGCCGATGCGGGGACAGGTCGATTCGAGCAACTTCTTCATCGTCAATGAACCCAAGCTCGCCTCGATCGTCTCGACCACGCCAACCGGTGACAGCCGCAGCCTGAACGAAGCGGTCAAGGGCAAGATCGACACTTCGCGGGTAAAATTCGAGCGCGGCTTTACCGAGATCGACAAGGGCAGCGGCTATTTGAAGCTGGCCAATGGCGTGCTGCGCGGCCCGCGCATCGGCACCACCTTCCAGGGCACGCTCTACGACCAGAACAACAATATGGACATGACCGGCACCTTCATGCCGGCCTATGGCCTCAATCGCATCTTTGGCGAGTTGCCGCTGGTCGGCGCGCTGCTCGGCAATGGCCGCGACCGCGGGCTGATCGGCGTCACCTACCGGCTTAAGGGCAACGCCAACAAGCCGGTGCTGGACATCAACCCGCTATCGGTGATCGCGCCGGGCATTTTCCGCTCGATCTTCGAATATCGTTGAGGATCCCAGAAGACGGCTCAGACCGGCCGCACCAGAACGTGTTTTTTCTTGCCCACTGAAAGCTTTGCGACGTTTTCCGGACTCAAATCCTGAGGCGTCACCATCCGCCGGTCGTCCGAAACCGGCTGGTCGTTGAGGCGCACGGCGCCACCCTGTATGTGACGCCTTGCCTCGCCGTTGGACCCGGCAAGGCCCGCGGTGACCAGCAGCGACAGGATGCCGATGCCAGCTTCCAGCGCCGCGCCATCCACCTCGACGCTCGGCAGGGTTTCGGCCGTCACGCCTTCCTCGAACGTCTTGCGCGCGGTTTCCTCGGCGGCGAGCGCCGCCTCGCGGCCGTGCACGATGGCCGTGGTTTCGGTGGCCAGCACCTTCTTGGCCTCGTTGATCTCCGAGCCGCCAAGGGCTGCCAGCCGCGCGATCTCCGACAGCGGCAGCCGGGTGAAGATCTTCAGGAAGCGCTCGACGTCGGCATCCTCGGTGTTGCGCCAGTACTGCCAGAAATCATAGGGCGAGAAGAGATCGCCGTTCAGCCACACCGCGCCCTTGGCCGATTTGCCCATCTTGGCGCCCGACGATGTCGTCAGCAGCGGCGTGGTCAGCGCATAAAGCTGCGGCGTGCCCATGCGGTGGCCGAGATCGACGCCGTTGATGATGTTGCCCCACTGGTCCGAACCGCCCATCTGCAGCCGGCAGTCGTGGCGGCGGCTGAGCTCGACGAAATCATAGCCCTGCAGGATCATGTAGTTGAATTCGAGGAAGGACAGCGACTGTTCGCGCTCGAGCCGCAGCCTGACACTGTCGAAGGTCAGCATCCGGTTGACCGAAAAGTGGCGGCCGACATCGCGCAGGAACTCGACGTAGTTGAGCTTCATCAGCCAGTCGGCATTGTTGACCATGATGGCGTCATTGCCGGTGTCGCCGAAGCGCAGGATGCGGCCAAAAATTCGCTTGATGCCTTCGATGTTGGTGGCGATCGCCTCGGGCGTCAAAAGGCTGCGCTGGTCGTCACGGAAGGACGGGTCGCCGATCATCGAGGTGCCGCCGCCCATCAGTGCGATCGGCCGGTGGCCGGTCTCCTGCATCCAGTAGAGCATGGTCGCCGATATCAGATTGCCGATGTGCAGGCTGGTCGCCGTGGCGTCGTAGCCGACATAGGCGGTTACGGTTTCCTTCGCGAAAAGTTGATCCAGCCCGGTCTCATCCGAAATCTGGTGGATGAAGCCGCGCTCGCTCATGACGCGCAGGAAATCGGACTTGAAGGCGGGCATTGTTTCTTCCTGAAAGCGCCGGGTCCGAACGGCCCGGCATGGCCTGAACGCGGGCGTTTAGCATCCAAGCGCGTCAAGCAAAAGTGGTTTCCGATTTTGCGCCGGCATGGACAGCCTATTCTGCACTGCCGCGCATGCTTGCTTCATCCTGTCGGCTGGCGTAATGAGGCGCCGCGCCAACGGGTTCGATCCGCTGGAACGGCACCGCACGGCATCCACCGAATGCCATATCTTGTGACAGAGCCCGACGCGATATGCCGGACGCATTGATATCCATCGTCATTCCCTGCCGCAACGAGGCGGCGAACCTGCCGCTGCTGATCGACGAGATCGAGGCGGCGATGACCGGGCGCGACTTCGAAATCATCGTTGTCAATGACGGTTCGACTGACGACACCGCTTCGGTGCTTGCCGCTGAAGCCGCCACACGTCCGTTTCCGCTTCGGCAGCTTCGGCACGAAAAATCCGCCGGCCAGTCGCTTTCGGTGCGCTCGGGCGCCTGGGCGGCGCGCGGCTCGGTAATCGCCACCATCGACGGCGACGGCCAGAACGACCCGCAATATATCCCCGTGCTGGTCGATGCGCTGCGTCGGGCAGGGCCCGATTTCGGCGCCGCGCAGGGGCAGCGGTTGAAGCGCCGCGACAGCAAGATCAAGCAATTGGCATCGCGTTTCGCCAACTGGCTGCGCGGCGCGATCCTGCATGACGACACCCGCGACACTGGCTGCGGCTTGAAGGCGATCCACACCGATATCTTGCGCAAACTGCCGTTTTTCGACGGTACGCATCGTTTCGTTCCGGCGCTTGTCATCCAGGAAGGCTACCGCGTCGTCCGTTGCGACGTCGTCGACCGCTCCCGCCGCCACGGCAAGTCGAATTACGGCATCTTCGATCGCGGCCTGCAGGGCGCGCTCGATCTCGCCGGCGTCTGGTGGCTTCGGCGCCGGCGCCGCAGAATGCCAAAGGTAGAGGAAATCACGCATGGCTAACGTGTTTCAGGAATTGGCGACCTGGCTGCACCAGGTTTTCGTCAAGCAGTTCGACGCCTGGGTTCTGCTCGGCTTCGTTGCCCAGTTCTTCTTCACCATGCGCTTCTTGGTGCAGTGGATCGCTTCGGAAAAGGCCAAGCGCAGCGTCGTGCCGATCGCTTTCTGGTTCTTCTCGCTGTTCGGCGGCGGGCTGCTGCTCGTCTACGCCATCCAGCGTGAGGATCCGGTGTTCATCGCCGGCCAGGCCATGGGCATGGTGATCTACGTCAGAAATTTATGGCTCATCGCCAATGAGCGCAAGGCGGCGATGACCAAGGTCGACTGAGCCACCAGTCCCGCCAAATTCAGTCTGTCCGGTGTCGAAATGAGCAGGAACTACATCTTTCTCTTCCTGTTCAGCCTGATGATGACGTCGTCGGGACTGGCCTCTATGCCGCCGCTCGACCGCGACGAGCCGCGCTTCGTCCAGGCGACCAAGCAGATGACGGAGACCGGCGACTATGTCGACATCCGCTTCCAGGACGCGTCGCGCTACCAGAAGCCGATCGGCATCTACTGGCTGCAATCGGCCGCGGTGACGCTGAGCGGCGAGGGGGCACAGGCGCCGATCTGGATCTACCGGCTGGTCTCGGCGCTGGGCATCGCCATCGCCGTCGTCGCAATCGCCTGGACCGGGGCCAATCTGTTCGGCGCCAATGCCGGTCTTGCCGCCGGCCTCGTCATGGCGGCGATTTTCGCCACCGCCTTCGAAGGCCGTGACGCCAAGACCGACGCGATGCTGCTTGCCTGCTGCGTTCTGGCGCAAGGCGCGCTGGCGAAGATTTATCTGGCATCGCGCCGCAACGAGCCTGTCGCCGGCCATCTGCCGTGGATTTTCTGGGCTGCGCAGGGCGCAGCTATCCTCATCAAGGGGCCGATTGCACCGCTGCTGTCGGCGCTGACGGTGCTCACGCTGGTTGCTTTCGAGCGCGACTGCCGCTGGCTGGCGAGGCTGAAAGCCGGGCGTGGGCTGATTCTGGTGCTGTTGATCGTGCTGCCTTGGCTCGCCCTCATCACCTGGAAGAGCAACGGCGCCTTCCTGCAGCAGGCCGTCGGCAAGGATATGCTCGGCAAGGTCGCGCAAGGCGAGGAGTCGCACGGCGTTCCGCCGGGCTTCTACGTGCTGACCTATTGCCTGTTCATGTGGCCGTTCGGCCTTGTGGCGCTCGGCGCCGGACTGCAGGCGCTCAACCGATTGCGCGACGATCCGCGCCTGCGTTTCTGCCTCGCCTGGTACGTTCCGTTCTGGCTCGTCTTCGAATTGATCCCGACGAAACTGCCGCATTATGTGCTGCCGGCCTATCCCGGCATGGCCCTGCTCATCGGCTGGCTTTTGACGCTGACGCCGCAAGAGGCAAATGCGCCGCTCAGGCGCTGGCAGACATGGCTGTGGTGGGCGACCGCATTCGGCACCGTTCTGGTGACAGTCGGTCTCGCCGTGCTTTGCGTCGGTGCGCCGATCTATCTCATGAAGACATTGTTATGGTGGAGCGTTCCGGCCGCCGCGGCAGCATTGGGCGCCGGCTACCTCGCTGTTTCGCGCCAGGCGCTGGTGCCGCTGGTCCGCATCGGCGGGGCTGCGGTTTGCGCCGGTATAACCTACGCCCTGCTGTTCGGTGTCATCGTGCCGTCACTGAAACCGATTTGGATGAGCCGGGAAATCGAGGCTGCGGTTCGCGCCGATCGTCCCTGTGAGATGAGCGTGCTCGCCTCCGCGCAATATCACGAACCGAGCCTGGTATTTCTGGTGGGCACAAAGACGGTACTGACCGATGTCGACGGGGTTGCGCAACATCTGCTTGGCGATCCGGCCTGCGCGCTGGGCCTGGCGCCGGTCGGTGATGAAAAACGGCTGGATGACCTGCTGGCGGGGCAAGGCAAGAAGGCCAGCCGCGTCGCTGAAATCGACGGCATCAACTATTCGTCAGGTGATAAACTGTCGCTCGGCCTGTACCGTGTGGCGAACTGATACCTCTTCAATGATGGCGCCGAGCTCCGCATGTTGATGAAGTCGCCAAAGCCGGCGCGTGCCGCTTTGCCTGCCATGCTCCGGCAGTCTGTCGCTAATTTCCGTGATACTTTCGGGATTGTACGGCATCGCCTGGCGACGCGCCCGGCGCGCTACCCGAAAATCCTGTGGTCGGTCTGGGTCGTGGCCTGGCTTTTGCTGACGATCGCGGTGTCGCTCCGTTTCGACCATCTTGCAGGGACCATGGCGAGGCAGTGGGCTTCAGGCTCGACCAATGTCTTTCGCATCGCCGAGTTTTTTACCTTCTTCGGCCTCGGCGGCTGGTATCTTGTCCCGTCGGTACTGGTGCTGATTGCCGCGAATCTGACGGATTGGCGCAGCCTTTCCCGGCGCGCGCGGATGACCTTCTACAACTGGACCTGCTTTGCCTTCATGGTGCTGGGTTCGATCGGGCTCTCGGCCATGGTCGTCAACGCGCTGAAATATGGCGTGGGCAGAGCCAGGCCAATGAATTTCGACAAGCTCGGCGATCTGTCGCTGCATCCTTTTTCCATGGAGGCGCGCTTTGCCAGCTTCCCGTCCGGCCATGCCACGACCATGGGTGTCATTTTCGGCATTGCGCTGCTGTTGTTGCCCCAGCGCAGATGGGTGCTGCTGGCTGCAACCTTGTCGGTCGCATCGACCCGGATCTTTATCGGCGCGCACTATCCGAGCGACACTGTCGCCGGCTTCGGCCTTGGCTGTGCTGTTGCCATCGTCTGCGCGATGGTGCTTGGCCGGCTGGGATGTATCTTCCGCTACACGGCGTCGGGGTTGCCGGTGGCAAAAACTACGTTCCGCCTATTCCGTCGGGCTCGCAAACCAAACCAAAACGATGCGCCGAGACAGACGAATTTCGGCATTGGAGCAGCGCCGGCAAGCAACTGAATTGCTGACGCCTTTGGAACCATCTAAGACCACCCCAGCTAGCTGTCGATGCCACCCCAACTCCGCACCAGCCGAGCCATGTCAGGCGCGCCGGCGGCTTCCTTCTCCAGCCCTTCGGCGACACCGACGCGGTCGGCGACGGGCCGGTTCTGGCTGACTTTCCACTTGCCGCTGATTTCGGCGATCTCGATCTCAAGCCCGATGATGCCCTTGATCTGCGACTGGATGAAGGTCGGCGGCGCATCGGTCACCGCCCAGGGTGCCTCGCGGGCGCCTTCCTGTGACAGCGTCAACTCGGTGATCTGCTGTGCGATCCAGGCGGAATCCTCGATCACTCTGACGGTTCCTCGCACCTGGACAATGGCGTAGTTCCAGGTCGGCACGACCTTGCCGGTCTCGCGCTTGGTCTCGTACCAGGACGGCGTCACGTAGGCGTCGGCGCCCTGGAAGACGACCAGCACCGGCGATGTCGGATCGTCGGCCAGCTGACGCCATTGCGGGTTGGCCCTGGCCAGATGGGCGCGCAGCCGGCCATTCGGCCCAACCTCGGCATCAAGCAGGAAGGGAATGGCATTAGCGACCGGGCCATCGGCGCCGTTGGAGATCAGCAACCCCAGCGGATGCGTCCGGATCAGCCCGTGCAGGACGTCCGGCCGCGTTTCCTGGAAATGGGGAGGCTGGTACATGATCGGTCATGCTCTTCCGCTGGCTGAACCGGCATTGTGCACCGTTCAGCCGAGCCGCGCCACATGTCAGGCTGGCTTCACCGTTTGGATCAGCCGAAATGGCATTGTCGCGCCCATGATGGGCACGACTGTGCACGGCATCGGACCGGGAGTTTTTGTTTTGACGCAATTCCGGACGGAAAACCCGTTTACACTTTTCCTGGAATGCTCTTAGCGCAGCCGCTTCGGCCGCGGATCGGACAATTCGCCGGCCAGCCGCCGGTCGAGATAGTCGGCGCATTCCTCGAGCAGCAGATCGGCGTCTTTGGCGAAGAAGTGGTTGGCGCCTGGCAAGGTCTTCTGCGTGATGGTGATGCCCTTTTGCGTGTGCAGCTTGTCGACCAGGCCCTGCACATCCTTGGGCGGCGCCACTTTGTCGGCATCGCCATGGATGATCAGACCCGATGACGGGCAGGGCGCCAGGAACGAGAAATCATAGGTGTTTGGCTGCGGCGCGATCGAGATGAAGCCCTCGATCTCGGGCCGGCGCATCAGAAGCTGCATGCCGATCCAGGAGCCGAAGGAATAACCGGCCACCCAGCAGCTCTTGGAATCCGGATGCAGCGACTGCACCCAGTCGAGCGCTGCGGCGGCATCCGACAATTCGCCGGTGCCGTGGTCGAATTCGCCCTGGCTGCGGCCGATGCCGCGGAAGTTGAAGCGAAGCGTGGTGAAATCGCGCTTCTGGAACATGTAGAAGAGGTCATAGATGATCTTGTTGTTCATCGTGCCGCCGAATTGCGGGTGCGGATGCAACACGATGGCAATCGGCGCGCTCTTTTCCTTGGAAGGCTGGTAGCGGCCCTCCAGGCGGCCGGCCGGACCGGTGAAAATGACCTCAGGCATGAAATACTCCAAATGGCATACGAATGCGCGGCGCCCGGAACAATTCTTACTCCAGCCCCAGCCCTTCCGGGCCTTGACGCAGGGCAAGCGTCTTCTTAGAAGCTAGTTTAGAATTGTTCAAAACTGGATAGCCAGCCGTGACGGCCCGGCCATCCTCGCCGCAAGCCGCGTAAATAGGACGTCTTGCCTTGCAATTTCAAGGAAATAACGCGCTATCCTTGCGGAAAGGGTCTTGACGGGATCGATTGGGTGAAAATGGCCGCAGCACGCGCCTATCTCGACTACAATGCCAGCGCGCCGCTCATTGCCGAGGCGCGCGAGGCGATGATTGCCGCGCTCGATCTCGTCGCCAATCCGTCGTCGGTGCATGCCGAGGGGCGCGCGGCGCGGCGCCTGATCGACACTGCCCGGCGCGATGTGGCAGCACTTGTCGGCGCCAAGGCCGAGCATGTCGTCTTCACCTCCGGCGCGACGGAAGCCGCATCGACGCTGCTGACACCGGATTGGCGGATGGGCCGTGGCACGGTGCGCATGAGCCAGCTCTATGTCTGCGAGGCCGACCACCCTTGCCTGTTGAACGGCGGCCGCTTCCCGGCAACACAGGTTTCGCGGATCGGCGTCGACGCCGATGGCATTGCCGACCTCGCTCAGCTGACAGCCGCTCTGGCCGCGCATGACAAGGCCGAAGGCCTGCCGTTGGTCGCGATCCATGCCGCCAACAACGAGACCGGCGTCATCCAGCCGATCGAGGCAATCGCTGCAATCGTCAAGGCGGCGGGCGGCATTCTGGTGGTCGACGCGGTGCAGGCTGCGGGCCGTGGTCCCATCGATATGTCGGCGGCTTACGCCGACTATTTGATTCTGTCTTCGCACAAGATCGGCGGCCCCAAGGGTGTCGGCGCCGTCGTTGCGGCAGCCGATCTGATGATGCCGAAGCCGCTGATCAATGGCGGCGGCCAGGAAAAGGGCCATCGCGGCGGCACCGAAAACCTGGCGGCCATCGCCGGCTTTGGCGCCGCGGCGCGGCAGGCTTTGGCTGGACTGAACCATGTCGATACGCTCGCGCACCGGCGCGGCGAGGTCGAAACCATCATCAAAACACTGGTGCCGGACGCAGAAATCTTCGGAACCGGCGCGCCAAGGCTTGCCAATACGACATTCTTCGCTATTCCCGGCATCAAGGCCGAGACGGCGCAGATCGCTTTCGATCTGGCTGGCGTTGCGCTGTCGGCGGGATCGGCCTGTTCGTCGGGCAAGGTCGGGCCGAGCCATGTGTTGAAAGCCATGGGTTACGGCGACAGCCTGGGCGCTTTGCGCGTGTCCATCGGCCACGCAACGAGTGCCGGGGATATCGAACTGTTCCGTGCTGCGCTGGCCGGTATTGCCCAGCGCCGGGCGGGCAGGGAACAAGCCGCCTGAGGCGGCGACAAAGAATTCAGGCCTCGCGGCCTGGTAGAGCCGTGCGTTTGCAAGTGGCCGGGTGAATTCCCGGCCGAGACGCACTATATGAAACTTACGCCGCCTTCGGCGCCTCATGGGCAGCCCTCGGCGATGCCATAGTTTGAAAACTGTCGGGCCTTGACCCCGGCGTGGATGGAGAACGCTTATGCCTGCTGTGCAGGACACGATCGATCGGGTCCGAAAGATCGACGTCGACCAGTACAAATACGGATTCCAGACAGAGATCGCGATGGACAAGGCCCCCAAGGGCCTGAGCGAAGACATTATTCGCTTCATCTCGGCCAAGAAGGATGAACCGTCCTGGATGCTGGAATGGCGTCTGGAAGCCTATCGGCGCTGGCTGACGCTGGAAGAGCCGACCTGGGCGCGCGTCCATTATCCGAAGATCGATTTTCAGGACCTCTATTACTACGCGGCGCCCAAGAGCACGCCCGGCCCGACCTCGCTGAGCGACGTCGATCCCGAGCTGTTGAAGGTCTACGAGAAGCTCGGCATTCCGCTGCGGGAACAAGAAATCCTCGCCGGCGTGCAGAAGACCGACGTCTCCGATCTCGAGGAGCCCAGCGACAACGTCTACAAATCGGGCCGTGTCGCGGTCGACGCGGTGTTCGATTCCGTTTCCGTCGTCACCACGTTCAAGAAGGAGCTGGCGCAGGCCGGCGTCATCTTCTGCTCGATCTCGGAGGCCATCCGCGAGCATCCGGAGCTGGTCCAGAAATATCTCGGCTCGGTCGTGCCGACCTCCGACAATTTCTACGCCACGCTGAATTCGGCTGTCTTCACCGATGGCTCGTTCGTCTTCGTGCCCAAGGGCGTGCGCTGCCCGATGGAGCTGTCGACCTATTTCCGCATGAACGAGAAGAACACAGGCCAG
This sequence comes from Mesorhizobium sp. M0317, assembly GCF_040321555.1. Lineage (NCBI taxonomy): Bacteria > Pseudomonadati > Pseudomonadota > Alphaproteobacteria > Hyphomicrobiales > Phyllobacteriaceae > Mesorhizobium > Mesorhizobium sp. M0317. The sequence continues at coordinate 234,814 of NZ_JAMYRV010000001.1, forward strand.
TTCGAGCGCACGCTGATCATCGCCGAGGAGGGGGCTTACGTCTCCTATCTCGAAGGCTGCACGGCGCCGCAGCGCGACGAGAACCAGCTGCATGCCGCCGTCGTCGAACTGGTGGCGCTCGACGATGCCGAGATCAAATATTCGACGGTGCAGAACTGGTACCCCGGCGATGCCGAGGGCAAGGGCGGCATCTACAATTTCGTCACCAAGCGCGGCGACTGCCGCGGCCACCGTTCGAAGATCTCGTGGACGCAGGTCGAGACCGGTTCGGCGATCACCTGGAAATATCCGAGCTGTATCCTGCGCGGCGACGATTCCTCCGGCGAGTTCTATTCGATCGCCGTGTCGAACGGCTACCAGCAGGTCGACAGCGGCACCAAGATGATCCATCTCGGCAAGAACACGTCGAGCCGCATCATCTCCAAGGGCATCGCCGCCGGCTTCTCGCAGAACACCTATCGCGGCCAGGTTTCGGCGCACCGCAAGGCAACCAACGCCCGCAACTTCACCAATTGCGATAGTCTCCTGATCGGCGACCAGTGCGGCGCCCACACCGTGCCCTACATGGAAGCCAAGAACTCGACGGCGCAGTTCGAGCATGAGGCGACGACGTCGAAGATTTCCGAGGACCAGAAGTTCTACGTCATGCAGCGCGGCATCCCGGAAGAGGAGGCGATCGCGCTGATCGTCAACGGCTTCGTCAAGGATGTTATCCAGCAGCTGCCGATGGAGTTCGCGGTCGAAGCGCAGAAGCTTATCGGCATCAGCCTCGAGGGCTCGGTCGGCTGACCGGACAATATATATCCAGGAAAGAAAAAATGCTTGAGATCAAGAATCTGCATGCCCGCATCGTCGATGACGGCACCGAGATCATCCGCGGCCTGAACCTGACGGTGAAAAACGGCGAGGTCGCCGCCATCATGGGCCCGAACGGCTCGGGCAAATCGACGCTGTCCTACATCCTCGCCGGCCGCGAGGACTATGAGGTCACCGAAGGCGACATCCTCTATAACGGCCAGTCGATCCTCGAAATGGACCCGGCCGAGCGCGCCACCGCGGGCATCTTCCTCGCCTTCCAGTATCCGATGGAGATACCGGGTGTCGCGACCATGGAATTCCTGAAGGTGGCGATGAACGAGCAGCGCAAGGCGCGCGGCGAGGAGCCGCTAAAAATTCCGGAATTTTTGAAGCGGGTGAAAGAGGCGGCAGCCTCGCTCAACATGGACATGGCAATGCTCAAGCGGCCGCTCAATGTCGGCTTTTCCGGCGGCGAGAAGAAGCGGGCCGAGATCCTGCAGATGAAGCTGCTGGAGCCAAAGCTCTGCGTGCTCGACGAGACCGATTCCGGCCTCGACATCGATGCGCTGAAGATCGTCTCGGACGGCGTCAACGCGCTGCGTTCGCCCGCCCGTGCCATCATCGTCATCACCCACTACCAGCGCCTGCTCGAGCACATCGTGCCCGATAGCGTGCACGTCCTATACAAGGGCCAGGTGATCAAGTCCGGCGACAAGTCGCTGGCGCTCGATCTCGAAGCCAATGGCTATGCCGGCGTGATCGGCGAAGCCGCGTGAGATGCCAGGTCATTTTGTACCAAAAGACAGGGCCAAGCTTATGAACATGCATTCGACACCCCAGCGCACCCAGGCTGAAACGGCGTTGATCGACGCTTTCGGCGAGCGGCTGTCGCTGCTGCCGGGCGACGGTGCGGTGATGCTGAAGCGCGACGACGCCATCGAGGCGATCAAGCACGGCCTGCCGACGCGGCGCATCGAATCCTGGCATTACACTGACCTGCGCCGGCTGTTGACCGCGGTGCCGGCGTTCGATCCGACAGCCGCCGCCAAGGGGCTGGCGCCCATCGTCGAAGGCTCCGCCGTGCTGGCGGTTCTGAACGGCGTCTCCGGCGCGAAATTCCCCGCGATCGAGGGCGTGACGATCCAGCGCCTGTCGGAAAAGCTGACCGACGGCTCGATTGCACCCGGCCTCGACCCCTATGGCAGCGATGACGCCATCGGTGCGCTGAACACCGCCTTTGTCGCTGACGGCTATTTCGTCGACATTGCGGATGGCACAGCACTGGAAAAGCCGATCGAATTGCAGAACCTGCAGGCCGGCGGCCAGACCCATGTGCGCTTTCCCGTGCGTGTCGGCGCCGGCGCCAAGGCTGCGATCGTCGAGCGTCAGGCGGGCGAGGGCGCGGCTCTGGCCAGCTCCGTCAGCCAGCTGGTGTTGGGCGAGGGCGCCGAGGTGACCTGGCTGATCATCCAGGAACAGCCGGAGACGGCCACCCATCTGGCGCAGTTCAAGGCGCATCTCGGCAAGAATTCGAAACTGACACTGTTTTTCATGAATGCCGGCGGCAAGCTTGTGCGCCAGGAGATCGTGGTGAAGACCACGGGCGAAGGCGCCGACTTCAAATTGCGCGGCATCAACCTGCTCGCCGGCGACACCCACACCGACGTGACCATGGTGCTCGACCATGCCGTGCCGCATACGACGTCGACGGAAGTAATCCGCAATGTCGTGACCGGCAAGGCGCGCGGCGTCTTCCAGGGCCGCATCAACGTCCACCAATACGCGCAGAAGACCAACGCCAAGATGGCCTGCAACACGCTGCTTTTGTCGGATGATGGCGAGTTCTCGACCAAGCCGGAGCTGGAAATCTTCGCCGACGACGTCATCTGTGGCCATGGCGCGACCGTCACCGAGATCGACCACAACCATCTGTTCTACCTGATGGCTCGCGGCATCGACGAGAAGAGCGCCCGCGGCCTGCTGGTCAAGGCGTTCGTCGCCGAAGTGATCGAGGAACTGGACGACAAAACCATCGTCGAGGCCCTGGAAACAAGGCTCGACGACTGGTTTGTGGCGCACGGGTAAGCGCCTCTTTCCCTTCTCCCCTTGTGGGGTCCGAAGGACGGGCGAGGCAAGTGACTCGCCCCGGGCGATGGCCGAGCGAAGCTCGGTCGGATGAGGGGTGCGTGACGAAGCGAGGCGGTGCCTCAAGAGAGCTTGTAATGGACCAGAAGATCGAAACCACCCCATACGACGTCGAGGCGATCCGCCGCGACTTCCCGATCCTGTCGCGCGAAGTCTACGGCAAACCGCTGGTCTATCTCGACAATGGCGCATCGGCGCAGAAGCCGCAGGTGGTGCTGGATACGATCCAGCACGCCTATTCCCAGGAATACGCCAACGTCCATCGCGGCCTGCATTTCCTGTCCAATGCCGCAACCGACGCCTATGAGAAGGCGCGCGAGGCGGTGCGTCGCTTCCTCAACGCGCCAAGCACCGACAACATCGTCTTCACCTCGAACACGACAGCCGCCATCAACACCGTCGCTTACGGCTATGGCATGCCCAATATCGGCGCGGGCGACGAGATCGTGCTGTCGATCATGGAGCACCACTCCAACATCGTGCCGTGGCATTTCATCCGGGAACGGCAGGGCGCCAAGCTGGTCTGGGTGCCGGTCGACGATCTCGGCATCTTCCACATCGAGGAATTCGAAAAGCGCCTGACCGACAAGACCAAGCTCGTCGCCATCACGCATATGTCGAACGCGCTGGGCACGGTAACGCCGATCAAGGAAATCGTGCGCATCGCGCATTCGCGTGGAATTCCCGTACTTGTCGACGGCAGCCAGAGCGCCGTGCACATGCCGATCGACGTGCAGGACCTCGACTGCGATTTCTTCGTCTTCACCGGCCACAAGGTTTACGGGCCGTCCGGCATCGGCGTGCTTTACGGCAAGAAGGATATTCTCTCGGCCATGCGCCCCTTCATGGGCGGAGGCGAAATGATCGAGGAGGTGACTGAAGACATCGTCACCTACAACGAGCCGCCGCACCGCTTCGAGGCCGGCACGCCGCCGATCGTGCAGGCGATTGGCCTGGGTGCAGCATTGGAATACATGGAAAAGGTTGGCCGCGAGCGCATTGCCGCCCATGAGGCCGATCTCAAGACCTATGCGCATGAACGGCTGCGCGCCATCAACTCGCTGCGCATCTTCGGCGACGCGCCGGACAAGGGCGCCATAATTTCCTTCGAATTGCAGGGCATTCATGCCCATGACGTGTCGATGGTGATAGACAGGCAGGGTGTTGCCGTCCGCGCGGGCACCCATTGCGCCCAGCCGCTGTTGAAACGCTTTGGCGTAACCTCCACATGCAGGGCATCGTTCGGCATGTATAATAACAGGGCCGAAGTCGACGCTTTGGCCGATGCGCTGGAAAAAGCGCGCAAGTTCTTCGGGTGACAGGTTCTTTGGATGACGACCATGGATGATGCGAGCCACACCACCGCGCCGGAAGCAGCCATCAATCCGCTGGTTTCCGCCTCGGCCATTCCCGCCGACGAGCTGGCGCGGCTGACCGACGACATCGTCTCGGCGCTGAAGACGGTCTATGACCCGGAAATACCGGCCGACATCTATGAGCTCGGCCTCATCTACAAGATCGACATCGAGGACAACCGCGCGGTCAAGATCGACATGACGCTGACCGCGCCCGGCTGTCCGGTGGCCGGCGAAATGCCCGGCTGGGTGGAAAACGCCGTCGGCGCCGTCGAAGGCGTCTCCGGCGTCGAGGTCAACATGACCTTCGACCCGCCCTGGTCGCCCGACCGCATGTCGGAAGAGGCGCAGGTGGCGGTGGGCTGGTACTAGGTTGACTGAGGTTGGTGCACTTGCACCAGTGGTAAAACTTCACCATTTTAGGTGAGGAATCATTCGGCAGGCCTTGAACCTGCATGGGATGGAAGAGGAAAGAGAATGGGACGCTTCGCCGTCATCACGATGACCGAAAAGGCAGCCGACCGGGTGCGCGAGATCGTCGCCACGCGCGACAATGCGCATGGCATTCGCCTCGGCATCAAGAAGGGCGGCTGCGCCGGCATGGAATACACGGTCGACCTGGTGACCGAGCCCAACACCAAGGACGACCATATCGAACGCGACGGCGCGCATGTCTATGTCGCGCCCGAGGCTGCCCTTTTCCTGTTCGGCACCGAGATGGATTTCGAGCAGACCACGCTGCGCACCGGCTTCACCTTCCACAACCCGAACCAGAGTTCGGCCTGCGGCTGCGGCGAATCCGTCGAACTGAAGCCCGCCGACCTGAAGGCGCTGGCTGAGGCGCGCGCTTCGGCCTGATCTTCCTTATCCCCGTTCACGGGGAGGTGAGGAATGGTCCGCGCAGCGGGCGAAAAGCCAATTGCTTGGCTTTTCGAATGACGAACGGCCCGAAGGGCCGGGTGAGGGGCAGTGCTAACCATCGCAAGTCGCGCTCCGAGCCCTCACTTCACCCACATCTTCGTCCGCTTGTGCCAGTCGGCGATCGATTCCTCGGGATAGACGTCGAACGCCTTGTCCTTTTTGCCGATCACCGGCTCGACCCAACTCGCCTTGTATTTCAACATCAGATGCACCTTCTCCGGCGGCTTCGGCAACTCGCTGTCGATTGCCGAGGCGAAGGGGTGGACCAGGTCCGGCCATGTCGGATCGTAGAGCCAGAGCGCCGAACCGCACTTCTTGCAGAAATTGCGCTCGCCCGTCGAAATCTCACACTTTGGATGCTCGTCGTCCGCGATCTCGGCCTGGTAGACGCCGAGATTGCGCTTGCCCTTGATTTTCAGCGTCTTGTAATCGGCGCCGAGATTGATGGCGAAGCCGCCGCCGCCCTGCTGCTTGCGGCAGATCGAGCAGTAGCACAGCATGAACGGCACCGGCGTGTTGCTCTCCACCTCGAAATGGACGGCATCGCAGCGGCAGGATCCCTTGAGCAGCAGCGGCATGACAAGACTCCGACGGATGGCTCTCAACTTGCCAGCATGGTTTTTGATTGCAGCCATGGCAAGCCCGGTGACATGATTGCGGCATGGACAATGAACGCATCGAAGAACTGTTCGAAGGCCTCGGCCCGGTCAGTATCCAAAAACTGTTCGGCGGCAAGGGTATCTATTTCGACGGCGTCATCGTCGCCATCGTGCTGCGCGGCGAATTGCTGCTCAAGGCTGACGCGCAAAGCGCGCCCGACTTCGAAGCCGCCGGCTGCAAGCAATGGACCTATACCGGCACCCGCCACGGCAAGCTGGTCGCGATGCCGTACTGGAGCATTCCCGACGACGCGTTTGATGATCCTGACGAGATGAGGGTGTGGGCGCGCCGGGCGTATGAGGCGGGACGAAGGGCGGGGAAGTGAACCGGGACCGCCGCGTTTCTTCCCACCCCCCTCTGTCCTGCCGGACATCTCCCCCGCAAGGGGGGAGATCAGTTGTCACATTGGCCTTCGCCAATCACCAACGTTGAAAATGGGAGCCTGCGGCTAAGCTGTTAATCTCCCTCCTTGCGGGGGAGATGGCCGGCAGGCCAGGGGGGGTGCTGTCCCGCCGACGTAGGCGATCCTACAGCGCCTTCGCAATCCTCGCCGCCAACCGCGCATTGTTCTCGACCAGCGCGATGTTGGTCTTCAAGCTCCGGCCGCCGGTCAGTTCGAGGATTTTGCCCAACAGGAACGGCGTCACCGCCTTTCCGGTCACATTCTGCACTTCCGCCGCCTTCTGCGCGGCCTCGATATAGCCGGCCATCTCGTCGGCCGGGATTTCATCGTCCTGCGGCACCGGGTTGGCGATCAGCATGCCGCCGACCAGGCCAAGTGCCGCCCTGGTCTTGTAGAAATGCGCGATCTCTTCCGGTCTGTGCAGGGTCAGCGGCGCGCGGAACGGCGAATGCCGCGACCAGAAGGCCGGCATCGTCTCGCAGCCATGGCCAATCACCGGCACGCCGCGCGTCTCCAGCACTTCCAGCGTCTTTTCGATGTCGAGGATCGCCTTGGCGCCGGCCGAGACGACGATGACCGGCGTGCGCGCCAACTCGTCGAGATCGGCCGAGATGTCGAAGCTTTTTTCCGCGCCCTTGTGGACGCCGCCAATGCCGCCGGTGGCGAACACCTTTATCCCGACCATGTCGGCCGCGATCATGGTGGCGGCGACCGTGGTGCCGCCGGTGCGGCCTTGCGCGACTGCAAAGCCGAGATCGGCGCGCGACAGCTTCATGGCATCGCCGGTCATGGCCAGCGACTCGCGCTCGCCGTCGGACAGTCCGATCTTGATGCGGCCGGCGACCACGGCGATCGTCGCCGGCACCGCGCCATTGTCCAGGATGATCTTTTCGACATTGGCGGCCATGGCGCCATTGTCGGGGTAAGGCATGCCATGGGTGATGATGGTGCTTTCCAGCGCCACGACGGGGCGGCCAGCGGCGAGCGCCTCGGCCACGGGCGCGTGGAGGTCGATGAAGGGGCGGGCGCTTTGCGGTGTCATGATGGTCTCCGATCCGGAGATCCGCGCGTCCGCTTGGACGTCGCGCTCCGGCAATGGCAATTGGCCGCCCTCATGCCATTTCCTGCGCGTCGGGCACAAGAGCCAGTGCCTCGGTGAAGGTCGCGGCGGTGAAGGCCGGCACGGCATCCGAACTTTCGATGGCGAGCGTCGCCGCGGCAACGCCTTCGCGGAGGGCCTGGCGCAATGCCAGGCCGCGCAGCAGGGCAGCGATGGTGGCGCCGGCCAGCGCGTCGCCGGCGCCGGTGACGTCGGCGACTTTTCTCGGCGCCGGCGGCAGGATAGAGAAGGCGCCGGCTTCGTCGAATCCCAGCACCGGGCCGTCGCCCGCCGTCACCACGCCACTGGTGAGGCCGCTGCAGCGCAGTCCGTCGACGGTCTCGCGCTCGGTGGCATTGGCATCGACGCCGGCCAGCACCATGGCCTCGCGCCGGTTCATGAAGACCTGCGCGAGTTCCTTCAGCACCGGTATCAGCCGCACCACCTTGGCCGGCGAAATGGCGATGGCGAACACCGGCTTGCCGGCGGCGAGCCCCACCAGCCGCTCCAGCGCCGTTGATGGCAGATTGGCGTCGCAGAGCACCGCATCGGCCTCGGCGACCACCTCGCGCACCTTGGAGCGGCGGATCTGCTTGGGGAACGCCAAATCGTAGAGCGCCATATCGGCAAAGCCGGTGATCAGCTCGCCGTCGCGATCGATCAGCGCCGTGTAGCTCGGCGTCGTGCGGTCGAGGAAAACCGCCGACAGGTCGGCAATGCCGGAGTCGGCGATGGCGCGCGCAACCGTCTCGGCCGAGGCATCGCCGCCGCGCACCGACAAAAGCGAGGCCGAGACGCCGCGCCGCACCAGGCTGCGCAGCGCGTTGAAGACGCCGCCGCCGACATCCTCGCGCATCGTGCCGGGGTTGGACGCCGCGGGCACGTACGTGCCCGACACCTGGCCGCGGCGATCGATATGGGCGCCGCCCACCGCCAGTATCTTTGCTGATTTCACCATGCCGGCGATATGACCTTTGTTATTCGAGCCACACAAGCGCTACGCTGTGCGGCGGAGCTTCGCAGGCGAGCCGGCGATTCGGCCGATCGAAACAGCCGGCGCGTCTGGCCCAATGCGGAACGCGTCCGAAAACCAAGGGATGTATCCCCTTGAAACATGTAAAGGCTCACGCTATATAATTCAGTATGAGCAACAAACTTCCCACCCTTCGCCAGTTCCAAGAGCGCTTCACGACAGAAGACGCCTGCCTTGAACACCTCATGGTGACACGGTACGGCGAGCGTCATTCATGCGCCAAATGCCATCGCGTAGCTAAGTTCCACCGCGTGAAGGCTCGCCGCTGCTATGAGTGCGACTTCTGTGGTGCGCAGGTCTACCCGACCGCCGGCACGCCATTCGAAGCTACGCGCACCTCATTGCGCGACTGGTTTACCGTCATGTTCCTGTTTACGTCATCCCGCAACGGCGTGTCCGCGAAGGAAGTCCAGCGCACGATTGGCGTGACCTACAAGACCGCGTGGCGCATGTGCAATCTCATTCGCCAGTACATGGGCTATGTCGACGGCGACAACACGCTTGGCGGCAAGGATGGCGGCATTGTAGAGGCTGACGAAATGTATTTCGGTGGCGTCGATAAGCGCGGCGAGGATGACAAGGCGATTATCTTTGGTGCCATTGAGCGCGGTGGCGATGTGGTGACGCAGGTCATTCCTAGCCGCAAGGCTCGCCATATCATGCCAGCCATATTGAAGTGGGTTAAGCAGGGTTCGCGCGTTGCGACCGACGAATTGTTTCATACGGCGAACTGATGGAAAACGGCTACATGCGCGGCACCGTCAACCATAGTGCTGGCGAGTACGTGAACGGGCAAGTCCACACCAACAACATCGAAGCTTTCTGGTCGCATGTCAGGCGTTCGATGAGCGGGACTTACGTTTCGGTTTCGAAGAAGTGGTTGCAGACCTACCTTTGGGAGTTCGAGTACCGGCAGAACCTTCGTCGGGAACCCCACTTGATGATTGATCTCTTGCTGCAATCGTTCCCGCGCCCTGTTGGGAAGTGAGCGCTGGCTTGGTTGCCATCGCCTTTAGAAGGCGGTCGAAACGTTTGTTATGGTCGGGTTGGGTCATCCTGTAGCAGTGATCCTTTGTGCCTCTGTATCTCGTGGAGCCTCAAGAGACTGACGGGCTTCAGAGCTAATCTGTGGAGGGATATCATACAGCAGATAGTCAATTAGCGCACTGGCACAAGCGTCCACCACTCCGCGTGCGCGATTGAATTGCATTCGTGCAAAAGGCCCTAGGTCCGGATGCGCCTGAGCGGCCTGCCACTCGGCAAATGCCAAATTGCAGGCATCGTAAAAATCATTCCAAGCGGAATTAAATTTCTGGTCGCTCATGAATTTATCAGAGAGAAGTTCCGATCCATGGAAAGCCTTCCTCTTGTCATCTTGCGTTTTATCAAAGTCGCCAATTATGCGGCGGACTCGTGTTATCTCTTCAGCCGCCCTTATTTTTTCTTTGGCGATCAGTTCGGCGAGGATGTCTCGTTGCCGCTGCGCAGGGGAGTTCAGCGCCGCTCCCAAACTGGTGATCTTGGCTTGGTCTTCTTTCCAAATAAAATAGGGGGCCGTTAGAAGCCTCAAAATCACGCCTCCCCCTACTGCGAGGATGATGAACCAAGCAACATATCCCTGAATGGCTTCTGTCACTGCCTTACCCGCGACCACAAGGATTGCGGGAACTAGAACGCCAGCGACGATAGAGAGCTTGTCCGTGAACAAGACTGAACCGGCGAAGGCTCGATGCAAGCATTTCCCCAAATAGCCCATCACCGGACAATGACCGGAATCCTTCCGGTTGTGGAGTCATCACTTCTCCCGCAAGATGAATGCTTGTGCGTTCCGGGGGGATTGCGATGCGTTTTCTATTCCTTGCGCTGTTCATGGTGCTAGCCACCCACGTAAGCGCGCAGGAAACCCAAGGGGTGGCCGCTGAAGCCCCAAGCCAGCAAGAAGGCAAAGACGGGAAGACAAACGGCACTCAGGCCAATGCCGGCGAACCTTCTATCCCTGTACGCATCGTCGAAAGTCCAGAAGAGACCCAGCGTACCAGGGATCGCGAAGCCACAAGCGACAAGCACGATGCCGACGATTTGAAAGCCCAGAAGGAAGCCGCCAATGCTGCCGATAGAAGCGCTACAGCCAGTGAGTGGCAGGTAGTAACGGCATGGTGGCAGGTTGGCGTAGGGATCGCCGGCATTATTGCCATTCTGGTCACTATCGGCTTCACCATCCGCGCCACCAATGCCGCCGTTCGTTCTGCTGACTTGGCCGACAAGGCCATCGCTGACACTCGCGAAATGGGCGAACTCCAGACCCGTGCGTATCTTGCCGTCACCGGCGGAACGGTTGTTTATAACGGCGGCATCGACCCGCAGGTCTTCATAAGGGTGCGAAATGCCGGAAACTCTCCGGCCTTCAACGTCACTGCCCATTTCCAGAGAAGTAGCGCCGTGGTCTTTGATGAAAAACCGACCGGCGGCCATGTCGAAGGAGCCGTGACCGAATTCCCAATTGCCAAGATCATACAGCCGGGTAGTGAGGGCGAGTATTTTCTTGGCGCATTTGGAAAAACTGACGAATCTGGCCCCGGAATCCGAAGCCCCGGATTCAATGTGGACGGTCTTCTGGGGTATCAAACCGTTTTCGATATCAAAACGGGAAACGTCGATATGGGCTCGACATTCCTGTTCTTGCACGGGCCGAGCAGGGCAAAAATCGCTAAGGCAGTCCAAGAGGGGCAAGGAATTGCGACTTCCTATGCAACTCATGCCGCAGTTCAGTTCGGGATGGATCGTTGATTACCGCCGCATAAAGCGGTCCGCCAGCGAGAAAGAGCGCCGCGAAAAGCAGGCAGCCAAGCCAGCATAGGCGCATAGCCCCTAGCGCTAAACCTACACATAGGCGCACCCTCCGAATCGGAGAGGGCGGCAGGAGTCTTTTCCTAGCAAAATAATTACATGTTCGCACGGGATACATCCGAAAACCAAACCAAGAGACAAAAAAAGAACAAATCCGGATAAAGATGGTTTTTCAGTTATTTGACCCCTCTTGCCAAACGAGAACAAAAGTAGTACAAAATGGGCAGGGATTACGGATTGTCCGGCCTTCATTGACGACCAAGGGGTGATGTATCATGGCTCAGAATTCTTTGCGGCTTGTAGAGGACAAAGCGGTGGACAAATCAAAGGCTCTGGACGCGGCGCTGTCGCAAATCGAGCGCGCCTTCGGCAAGGGCTCGATCATGCGGCTGGGCGCCAACGAGCAGGTCGTCGAGATTGAAACCGTGCCGACCGGATCGCTTGGCCTCGACATCGCGCTTGGCGTCGGTGGCCTGCCGCGCGGCCGCATTGTCGAGATCTACGGGCCGGAAAGCTCGGGCAAGACGACGCTGGCGCTGCACACGGTGGCGGAAGCCCAGAAGAAGGGCGGCATCTGTGCCTTCGTCGATGCCGAGCACGCGCTCGACCCGGTCTATGCCCGCAAGCTCGGCGTCGATCTGGAAAACCTCTTGATCTCGCAGCCGGACACCGGCGAGCAGGCGCTGGAAATCTGCGACACGCTGGTGCGTTCCGGCGCCATCGACGTTCTGGTCGTCGATTCGGTGGCCGCCCTGACGCCGCGCGCTGAAATCGAGGGCGAGATGGGCGATTCGCTGCCCGGTCTCCAGGCTCGTCTGATGAGCCAGGCGCTGCGCAAGCTGACTGCCTCGATCTCGCGCTCCAACACCATGGTCATCTTCATCAACCAGATCCGCATGAAGATCGGCGTCATGTTCGGTTCGCCGGAAACCACGACCGGCGGCAACGCGCTGAAATTCTACGCTTCGGTGCGCCTCGACATCCGCCGCATCGGCTCGGTCAAGGACCGCGACGAGGTCGTCGGCAACCAGACCCGCGTCAAGGTGGTCAAGAACAAGCTGGCGCCGCCCTTCAAGGTGGTCGAGTTCGACATCATGTATGGCGAGGGCGTCTCCAAGACCGGCGAACTGGTCGATCTCGGCGTCAAGGCCGGCGTGGTCGAGAAGTCCGGCGCCTGGTTCTCCTACAATTCGCAGCGTCTCGGCCAAGGTCGCGAAAACGCCAAACTGTTCCTGCGCGACAATCCCGACACGGCGCGTGAGATCGAACTTGCGCTGCGGCAGAATGCCGGGCTGATCGCCGAGAAATTTCTTGAAAATGGTGGCCCCGAGCGCGGCGAAAGCGACGACGGCTTCGAGGAAGAATCCGGCGCCATGTAGGGCACGGCCAGAGTTCGGCCATAAATCCAGTCCATTATCCGATGCTTAAGTAACCGAGTTCTTTAGTATTGCGTTTCAAACCGCCGGCCTTCGCGCCGGCGGTTTTCGTTTTTGGGCAGCGTGAAGCCGGCTTGGCAGTTGCCGGATTGGCCCAATTCCGTGTTTCTGGACAGGGTGGGGCGTGCCCGCTAAAAGGCCAAGTCAATCTTCTAAAAAGCAGAGACCAGTGTCCGCCGGCCGTGCCGGCGGTTTTCGCGAAAAGGCAGCACTCATGAGTGGCGTGAACGAGATCCGGTCGACATTCCTCGACTATTTCCGCAAGGAGGGCCACGAGGTCGTGGCCTCGAGCCCGCTGGTGCCGCGCAACGACCCGACGCTGATGTTCACCAATGCCGGCATGGTGCAGTTCAAGAACGTCTTCACCGGCCTGGAGAAGCGGTCCTATTCGCGCGCCACCACTGCGCAGAAAAGCGTGCGCGCCGGCGGCAAGCACAACGACCTCGACAATGTCGGCTACACCGCGCGCCATCTGACCTTCTTCGAAATGCTCGGCAATTTCTCCTTCGGCGACTATTTCAAGGAGCGCGCCATCGAACTGGCCTGGAACCTGATCACCAAGGAGTTCGGGCTGAACAAGGACAAGCTGCTGGTCACCGTCTATCACACCGATGACGAGGCGGCCGGCTTCTGGAAGAAGATCGCCGGTTTCTCCGATGACCGCATCATCCGCATCCCGACCTCCGACAATTTCTGGGCTATGGGCGACACCGGACCGTGCGGGCCGTGCTCGGAAATCTTCATCGACCGTGGCGAGCACATCTGGGGCGGCCCTCCCGGCAGCCCGGAGGAGGACGGCGACCGCTTCCTTGAATTCTGGAACCTGGTGTTCATGCAATATGAGCAGGTCACCAAGGATGAGCGCATCGACCTGCCGCGGCCGTCGATCGACACCGGCATGGGCCTGGAGCGCATGGCCTCCATCCTGCAAGGGGTGGAGAGCGTCTTCGAGACCGACCTGTTCCGTCATCTGATCGATGCGGCCTCGTCAGCGCTCGGGCAGGGACCCGACAAGGAGACGGTCGCCTCCTTCCGCGTCATTGCCGATCATCTGCGCTCGTCCTCTTTCCTGGTTGCCGACGGCGTGCTGCCGTCGAACGAAGGCCGCGGCTATGTGCTGCGCCGCATCATGCGCCGCGCCATGCGCCATGCGCAGTTGCTCGGCGCCAAGGAGCCGTTGATGTGGAAGGTGGTGCCGGCGCTAGTGCGTGAGATGGGCCAGGCCTATCCCGAACTGCTGCGCGGCGAACAGCTGATTACCGAGACGCTGAAGCTCGAGGAGACCAGGTTCCGCAAGACGCTGGTGCGCGGCCTCGGCCTGCTCTCGGAGGCGACGGATACGCTGCACGCCGGCGATATGCTGGATGGCGAGACGGCGTTCAAGCTCTATGACACGTACGGCTTCCCGCTCGATCTGACGCAGGACGCACTGCGCCAGCGCAACATCTCGGTCGACCTTGCCGGCTTCACCCATGCGATGGAGCAGCAGAAGGCCGAAGCGCGCAAGCATTGGGCTGGCTCCGGCGACGCGGCCACCGAGACCATCTGGTTTTCTGTACGCGAGAAGGCCGGCGCCACCGAATTCCTCGGCTACGAGACCGAACAGGCGGAAGGCCTCATCCAGGCCCTGGTCAAGGACGGCAAGACAGTCGATAGCGCCGGCAAGGGCGACGCGGTGGCGGTGGTCGTCAACCAGACGCCGTTCTATGGCGAGTCGGGCGGCCAGATGGGCGACACCGGCATCATCTCCGGCGAAGGTTTCTCGATCGAGGTTTCCGACACGCAGAAAAAGGCCGACGGCCTGTTCGTGCATCTGGGCAAGGTGACGAACGGCACGGTCAAGCCAGGTGCAGCCGTCGAGCTGAAAGTTGACCATGCGCGCCGCACCCGGCTGCGTGCCAACCATTCGGCAACGCATCTGATCCATGAGGCGCTGCGCGAGGTGCTGGGCACCCATGTCGCGCAGAAAGGTTCGCTGGTCGCGCCCGAGCGCCTGCGCTTCGACATCTCGCACAACAAGCCGATCTCGGCCGAAGATCTCGAAGAGGTCGAGCGCATGGCCAACGAAATCGTCGTCCAGAACAGCCCGGTGACGACGCGGCTGATGTCGGTCGACGACGCCATCGCCGAAGGCGCCATGGCGCTATTCGGCGAAAAATACGGCGACGAGGTGCGTGTCGTCTCGATGGGCACCGGCGTGCATGGCGCCAAGGCCAATAGACCCTATTCCGTCGAACTTTGTGGCGGCACCCATGTCCGGGCGACCGGCGATATCGGCCTGGTCCGTGTCGTCTCCGACAGCGCAGTCGCCGCCGGCGTGCGCCGCATCGAGGCGCTGACCGGCGAAGCCGCACGAAAATATCTCGACGAGCAGGACAGACGCCTGAAGGCGACGGCCGCTGTGCTGAAGATCTCGCCGGCCGACGTGCCGGCGCGTGTCGAGACGCTGCTCGAGGAGCGCAAGAAGCTCGAGAAGGAGCTGAGCGAAGCGCGCAAGAAACTGGCGCTGGGCGGTGGTGCCGCGGCCGATGCTCCGGCCACCACCGAAACCGTCGCCGGTATCGGCTTCCTCGGCAAAGCGGTTTCCGGCGTGTCGCCGAAGGATTTGAAGCCGCTGGCCGATGCCGGCAAGACTTCGCTCGGCTCAGGCGTCGTCGTCTTCGTCGGTGCGGGCGAAGACAACAAGGCAAGCGTCGTGGTCGCCGTGACGGACGATCTCGTCGGCCGCTTCAGCGCTGTCGATCTTGTGCGCGTTGCCTCGGCCGCATTGGGCGGGCAGGGCGGTGGCGGACGGCCCGACATGGCGCAAGCCGGCGGCCCGGACGCCTCCAAGGCCAATGATGCGATCGCCGCGGTGAGGGCGGCGCTGGAGGCGGCCTGAAAGCCACCCTATGCCTGATCTGGTTTTGTGTGCGGCTTTCCGGCCTTCGCCGCCGTGCTTGCCATTCTGTGGCTGATAGTGGCAAGCCGGCAATCAGCTCTTAGACGGTCCGTCTAGCTAGTTCTTTTCGCCGCCTTCAGGGGGCGCGTCATTCTGCTGGAATCGCCCCAGGTGGACAGCCAGATCAGCACGTCCGCGGCCATCGAAATCAGCGACCGTAAAAAGTTCAGCGCCGGGCCGGGCGATTTCAGCTGCTCTTCGGCGTGATGAAGATGGGCGAGCTCTTCCTCGCGGATCGCCAGGATGATGCCGTGCAAGTCGTGGTCGCGGTTGGCGAGAAAAAACAGCTGATCATCCAGATGGCGGTGCACCGCCGCTTCAACAGCCGCCGTGCAGGCCCAGATGCCTTGCGGACCAATCAGGGCGGTCACAGCAGCCAGCCACCCCAGCTCCAGAATTGCATCACCCGGCACGGTCGCGCCCCGCGCCGGCATGGCGGCACGGAAGGCGGCGCAATGCGTGCGCTCGTGCCCGAGCATCTCCGACAAGGATGGCACGCAATCCGGCCAGAAGCGCCTGGCGACAAGAATCTGCGCCGAATAGATCCTGATCGCACCGAACTCACCGGCGTGGTTGACCCTGACAATTCTGGCGATGGTGAGCGCGTCCTGGCGAGATGGGTCAGCCATGGCCCGAACCCATATCAGCCCGCCGCCAGGCTCGGACGTTTTGCGATGCCGTCCCACCAGGCCTGGATGTCGGCGAACGCCGCAAGCAGCTTTTGCCCGTCGGCGACCTTGACGAAATAGGCGATGATGGATGCCGCATGCAGGTCGACCAGCGTCAGCTGGTCGCCGAGCAGCCACGGCCCGGGAGGCTTGAGTGCGGTGAGCACCCGCAGCACCGTTTCCGCCTGGCGCAGCCCGTTGGCGACCAGTGCCTCGTCTGGCGCTTCCTTCTCAAGCCGCTCGACGGCGACGTCCCAGACCATCGATCTGTAGGCATAGGCGTCGAGCATGCCGATGATCTGGTTCATCGTTGCGCGGGTGCGGGCGTCTTTTGGCTGCAGTGCCGGGCCGTCGAACGCCTCGTCGACATAGCGGGCGATTGCGCTGGTTTCGAACAGGCGAAACCCGCCGTGCTCGAAGGCCGGAATGCGGCCGAAAGGGTGATGCTCGAAGTACCAGGCGGGAGTGCCCTCGGCGGCAAAGACATCGACCGGCACAAGGTCGTAGTCGATGCCTTTTTCCGCCAGCACGAGGCGGACGATGCGCACATAGACGCTGTAGTCCGCCCCGTAGACGACCGGCTTGGCCATGGCTGCCGGCTTACGCCATCGCCTTCTGCAAATTCTCGTCGATCTTGTCGAGGAAGCCGGTGGTCGACAGCCATGGTTGGTCGGGACCGATCAAGAGCGACAGGTCCTTGGTCATGAAGCCGCTCTCAACCGTCTGGATGCAGACCTTCTCCAGCGTGTCGGCAAATCGCTTCAACTCGGCATTATCGTCGAGCTTGGCGCGGTGGGCGAGGCCGCGCGTCCAGGCGAAGATCGAGGCGATCGAATTGGTCGAGGTTTCCTCGCCCTTCTGGTGCTGGCGATAGTGGCGCGTCACGGTGCCGTGCGCGGCCTCCGCTTCCACCGTCTTGCCGTCCGGCGTCATCAGCACGGAGGTCATCAGGCCAAGCGAGCCAAAACCTTGCGCCACCGTGTCGGACTGGACGTCGCCGTCATAATTCTTGCAGGCCCAGACGTAGCCGCCAGACCATTTCAGGGCGGAGGCCACCATGTCGTCGATCAGCCGGTGCTCGTACCACAGCTTCTTCGCCTTGAACTCGGCCTCGAATTCAGCCTCGTAGACCTCCTGGAAAATGTCCTTGAAGCGGCCATCATAGGCTTTGAGGATGGTGTTCTTGGTCGAGAGATAAACCGGATAATTGCGCAGCAGGCCGTAATTCAGCGAGGCGCGGGCGAATTCGCGGATGGAGTCGTCGAGATTGTACATCGCCATGGCAACACCGGCGCCGGGTGCGTCGTACACGTCGTGCTCGATCACCTTGCCGTCCTCGCCGACGAACTTGATGGTCAGCTTGCCCTTGCCGGGGAAGCGGAAGTCGGTGGCGCGATACTGGTCGCCGAAGGCATGACGGCCGACGATGATCGGCTTGGTCCATCCCGGCACGAGACGCGGCACGTTCTTCATGATGATCGGTTCGCGGAAAATGGTACCGCCGAGAATGTTACGGATGGTGCCGTTGGGCGACTTCCACATCTTCTTCAGCTTGAATTCCTCGACGCGCTGCTCGTCGGGCGTGATCGTCGCGCATTTCACACCGACGCCCCATTTCTTGATGGCATTGGCCGAATCGATGGTCACCTGGTCGTTGGTGGCGTCGCGGTGCTCGACGCCGAGGTCGTAATATTCGAGCTTCAGGTCGAGATAAGGGTGGATCAGCTTGTCCTTGATGAACTGCCAGATGATGCGGGTCATCTCGTCGCCGTCGAGCTCGACGACCGGGTTCGCCACCTTGATCTTCGCCATGAAAAGAATGCCTCGCTTTTGGGGAACAAAACGGCCTCGCCCGCATGGCTTCGGCCGGGTATGCGGAGCGTATATCAAAGCCTATTTGGCCGCGCAAACGACGATCCGTGCAGAATGGGTCGTCCGACCGGTGTTTTGCAAAAGCTTCATTTTGCCAAGCGGATGTGGCAGGGAACGCTGAAATGCCGCAAACCGCAGTTCATTGAGATCATGTCCGCCGTCAATCATCCTGAAAACGAATCCGCCGCCGGGCCGGCGATCATCCTGGTCGAGCCGCAGCTCGGCGAGAATATCGGCATGGTCGCGCGCGCCATGGCCAATTTCGGCCTTGCCGAACTGAGACTGGTCAACCCGCGTGACGGCTGGCCGAGCGAGAAGGCGCGCGCCGCCGCCAGCCGCGCCGACCATGTCATCGATGCCGTAACAGTGTTCGGCGATTTGGCGTCCGCCGTCGCCGACCTCAACTTCGTCTTCGCCACCACGGCGCGGGAGCGCGACGGCTTCAAACCCGTGCGTGGTCCGGTCGAGGCGGGCAGGGCGCTGAGGGCACGTCAGATAGCCGGCCTGCGCACCGGCATCTTGTTCGGCCGCGAGCGTTTTGGGCTCTACAATGACGAGGTCGGGCTGGCCGACGAGATCGTCACCTTCCCGGTCGATCCCGGCTTTTCGTCGCTCAACATCGCCCAGGCCGTGCTGTTGATGTCCTATGAATGGATGAAATCCGGCCTGGAGGATGAGACGGCGACCAATTTCTCCAGCCCTGAAATGAAGCCGGCAAGCAAGGAAGAGTTGCACGGGCTGTTTGCCTATCTCGAAGGCGCGCTCGAAGCGCGCGGTTATTTCCGCCCGGCGCCCAAGAAACCCAAGATGGTCGACAATCTGCGCGCCGTCTTGACGCGCGCCGGTTTCGCCGAGCCGGAACTGAAAGTGCTGCGTGGCATCATCTCGTCGCTCGACCGGTTTTCGCCGGCCATGCCGCGCGGTGACGGCTCGCCGGGAGACGATCCAAGGCGTTTGCCGGCCGCTGCGCGAAAACGCCAGGCAGACAAAGAAGATTAGAAATCGCTAAGCTTCGAACGGCTGAAGTAACCGAATTTTATTTGCCTCTCGTCCATTGTTGTCAAAACGGTGGGGTGGCAAATGTTCACGTCCAAAATCGGCCGTATGCGCTTCTTCTTCTATTCGCTCGGCGTAGCCCTGCTCGAGGCCGTTCTTGCTGCGCTGTGCATCGTTGGCACGATCGGCTTTGAGGGGCTGGTCAACTCGGCGCCCGGTCCATCGCGGCAAGGCATGGCAGGCGCGGTTCTGATCGTTTCCCTCCTGGCTGTGGTCATGCGTGCCAACATCGCCTGGCGACGCAGCCGCGACGCCAACGGCAAAGCCTGGATCCTGTGGTCCTACATCGTGTTCTGCGCCATCTACGCCTTTCTGCAGGCAGGCACGCTGCTGGTCATCGATTTCAACAATCCGGAAAGCACGTCCAGCGGTTTGAACCTGCTTGCGCTGTCGATCTTTGGCCTTTGGTGCACGATTCTGGTGGCTAAGCCGGTGGCGGGCATCAATATCGACGAACTGACATCGGTTTTCGATTTCGATGGCGATACGCCCATGCCTGCGGCATCCGGCCGGACGGCCAGCAGCACGACACAGTCTTCCATGCGCAACGCCACACCGGCCACGCGCTCGGTGCCGTCCGCCCAGCCTCTGGGCCGTCCGCGGCCCGCCGGCTTCGGCAAGCGCGGGCTCTAGAGCAACCGAGGCAAGGTCGTCTTCGCCGGCTTTGCATAGAACTTGCTGACATTCGCCACTTCAAGACCATGATGGTTGCAGATAGAAGAACGGCATTGGCCAATGACCGCCAAGCCTTCTGATCCAGCCTCTTTCATGGTCCGATATCAATGAGCCACCGTCCGATCCTGATGTTCGATTCCGGCGTTGGCGGATTGACCGTGCTGCGCGAAGCGCGCGTGCTGATGCCTGACCGGCGCTTCGTCTACGTCGCCGATGACAAGGCCTTTCCCTACGGCGCCTGGGAAGAGCCGGCGCTGCAGGCCCATATAGTCGAGCTCTTCGCCAAGCTGCTCGACCGTTTTGATCCGGAAATTTCGGTCGTCGCCTGCAATACCGCTTCGACGCTGGTGATCGATGCGTTGCGGGAAAAGTTCCCGGGCCATCCCTTTGTCGGCACGGTGCCGGCAATCAAGCCGGCTGCCGAGCGCACCCGGTCCGGGCTGGTCTCGGTGCTGGCGACGCCGGGCACGGTGAAGCGCCAGTACACGCGCGACCTGATCGGCAAATGGGCGCAGAAATGCCATGTCCGGCTGGTCGGCAGCAACAATCTCGCCGGACTGGCCGAGGCCTACATGCGCGAGGGCTTTGTCGACGAGGAGGCCGTGCGTGCCGAGATCGCACCGTGTTTTGTCCAGCATGACGATTTGCGCACGGACATCGTCGTGCTCGCCTGCACGCACTATCCGTTCCTGGCCAATCGCATGCGCAAGACGGCGCCCTGGCCGGTCGACTGGATCGACCCGGCCGAGGCGATTGCGCGGCGCGCTCTGTCGCTGCTTCCGGCTGTCGACGGGCCATTGCCGCAAAGCGAGCCCGACATCGCCGTCTTTACCTCGGGAAAGGCGGACTTCGCAATCAGCCGGCTGATGCAGGGTTTTGGATTGAGCGCACGCTAATGCATGTCGCCCAAAAGTGCGCAGCGGTTTTGGGACAACGACATGCATAAAAACAAAAAAACTAAAGCGCGTCGCCGACGCGCTTTAGACAGGTTCGAAGACAATGACGCGCCGCTCCGGATCGGCCGAAACAAGCCTTAGCGTCAGGCCATCGCCCTGCCTGAACCCCGAGGCCTTCACATTCGCAACGACAGGCATGTCCGAGAGCTGAACGCGCACACGCTGATCACCGACGTCGGTGACGACGGCCTTGAATGTTTCACCCATGCGCCCCCTCAGCATCACCGACTCGGCAAGGTCGATGGCCGCGTGGTTGATCTGCGAGGCGCGGGCGCCTGCGCCGCCCATCACCTTCGGCAGTCTGGAAAACGCCTCGGTAACGGCTTGCGGCACCGGCTGGCCGTTGGCGATGGCCAGCACGCAGCGCACGACGTAGCGATCGGCCAGCCGCCTCAGGGGCGCGGTGGCGTGGGCATAGGTCGCGGCCATCGCCTCGTGCCAGGGGACAACGCCTTCCTCATAGGGTTGGTAGGACGCACCGGAGCCGGCGCGGCGGATTTCCAGCATCAGCGCTGCCTGTTGCCTGTTGGTCGGATCGAGGGTTCGCTGATAGTCGGGCAGGCTGGTCGAAGGAGGCCAGGACAGGCCTAAGGCCCGTGCCGCGCTGCGCAGTCTTTGTACTTTGGAAGCATCGGGCGGCGCCATCACCCGGAACAAGCCGGTCCGGTGTGCCAGCATGGCGTCGGCAATCGCCATGTTGGCGGCCAGCGAAAGTGCTGCGTTGTCTTGCTCGGATTGCAGCAGCGGTCTGAACGCAAGCTGGAACGTGCCATCGGCAAGCTGTTCCACCTCCTGCTCGGGCGGGTCGACGCGCGAAGCGCCGCGACGGTCTTCGGCCGCCGCCATGCGCCGCGCGATTTCGGCGAAGCCGACTGGGACGTCGGCGGCCTGCACGCTGTCATAGGCGAGCTTGGCGCGGCTTTGAATGATTGCCCGCTCCGCGCCATCCAGCCTTACCGCTCCGTCGACGGCGATCCGGACCGTGAAGATGACAGCCGGACGCGGACCGCCGGGCAGCAAGCTCGCGGCGCCCTCGGCAATGACCCGGGGATAGAGCCCGGCCTTGCCGTCCGGCAAATACAGGGTTTCGCCCCGCGCCCAGGCTTCGCGATCCACCGCGTCGCCGTCCGCGACGAACCAGGCTACGTCGGCAATCGCATAGTGCAACAGAAGGTCGCTACCGCTCGCTTCGATCGAAAACGCTTGGTCAAGATCGGTGGAAGCCGCGGGATCGAGCGTCACGAAGGGCATCGCCGTGCGGTCGGCATGCTGGTCGGGCACGCGCCTGGCCGCCGTCTGTGCCATGGCCATTACATCAGGGGGAAATCCCTCCGGCACATGGAACTCGGTGCGGATTTTCGCGAGGCCGGTGGCGAGTGCCTGCGAGGGATCGTTCAACGATTTCATGGCGCCGTCCTACACCGGCGTTGCGGGCACGGGAAGGTGGTTTGCCGGCAGTGCCGGCCGACCATGGGCAGGCATGAGCGCGGAACGGAAGTTGACCGCCAGCGCTGGAACCGTCGCCGGAGCGCAACGTTTCTTCCTCTGGCAGCAAAGGAGAAGCCGATATGCCTGCAACCTCAAAAGCACAGCAAAAGGCCGCGGGCGCAGCCCTGTCGGCCAAGCGCGGCGAGACCAGGAAGAGCGAACTTCAAGGCGCGTCGAAGTCGATGTACAATTCGATGAGCGAAAAGCAGCTCGAGGAATTCGCAGAGACCAAGCGCAAAGGCCTGCCGGAGAAGAAATCGGCAGACTGAAACCTTGAACCGAGTCGATAAACAAAGCCCGTGGCCGAAACCACGGGCTTCTCGATTCAGGCCAAGCCCGAAACTCCTGTCGTCACCAGCAGCGCTTCACCTTGTAGCGGATGACCTTCTTGTGGCCATGCCGCCAGATGACCTTCTTCACCACGACATGGCAGGTCTGACGATGCTTGTGGCCCTGCCAGTGCTTGGCCATCGCTGGCTCGGGCACCGCGATCGACATCGTCCCGGCCATGACGGCTGCACCGACCAACGAGAGGAAAAACTTCTTCATGCGACTTCGGGCTCCTTTGGCTCCAGTCCATTCCTAAATGCCGTCGGCGCAACAACCTCCCGCGGCATCCGGCACGGCACTCAACGCCAAAGACGTGATATGGTTGCCGGGCCCAGCGCCAGCGACGCGCTTGACTCTGCTCAAATCTCCGTTTATCGAGCGCACCAACACCGGGCCGCAATGCCCGGTTGTTTCTTTTGCATGGCAGACCCGGGAAAGCAGGTTTATCGTTTCCTGGGTTTTGTCTAGACTGACGTGTCCCGTGGGTTTTCCGCCGCGTTGCGTGGGAAAACCCTGTCAGGCCTCGAAAACGGAGGCCAGAGGAGGGCGCGTTTCCTTCACCCGGACCATGAGGCTCCGGGTGGTTTGTTTTGAAAGGGAATGCGATGAGCAAGCGCGAATCCGCGAAGTACAAGATCGACCGCCGTCTCGGCGAAAACATCTGGGGCCGCCCGAAGTCCCCGGTCAACAAGCGTGAATACGGCCCCGGCCAGCACGGCCAGCGCCGCAAGGGCAAGCTTTCCGATTTCGGCCTGCAGCTGCGCGCCAAGCAGAAGCTGAAGGGTCACTATGGTGATGTCTCCGAAAAGCAGTTCCGCAAGGTCTATGAAGAGGCTGATCGCCGCAAGGGCGACACCTCCGAGAACCTGATCGGCCTGCTCGAGTCGCGTCTCGACGCGGTCGTCTACCGCTCCAAGTTCGTGCCGACCATTTTCGCGGCTCGCCAGTTCGTCAACCACGGCCACGTCAACGTCAACGGCAAGCGCGTCAACATCGGCTCGTACCGTTGCAAGCCGGGCGACGTCGTCGAAGTGCGCGAAAAGTCGAAGCAGCTGGTCATCGTGCTGGAAGCGGTCGGCCTCGCCGAGCGCGACGTGCCGGACTATATCGAAGTCGATCACAACAAGATGGTCGCGACCTTCTCGCGCATCCCCGGCCTGGCCGACGTTCCGTTCGCCGTGCAGATGGAGCCGAACCTGGTCGTCGAATTCTATTCGCGCTGATCGATCGCTTTTCTGCGATACCGGAAAGGGCCGCCCGTCGAGGCGGCCTTTTCTTTGTCGGCCATGTCCGCTAATCCGGCACTCTCGGCTATGGAAAGCGACAAGCCATGAATATGCTGGCAGACATCGAAAAAGTTGAACCGATTGCTGAAGGCGGCTTCCATCCGCTGTTTGCCGACGTGCCGTCATCGGTCGAGTTCAACAAACTGCGTAAGCGGCTGTTGCGGTTAACCCGTCAGGCGGTCGAGGATTTCGCCATGGCGAGGCCCGGCGACCGCTGGCTGGTGGCCTTGTCCGGCGGCAAAGATTCCTACGGCCTGCTCGCCGTGCTGCTCGATCTCAAATGGCGCGGCCTTTTGCCGGTCGAGCTGCTCGCCTGCAATCTCGACCAGGGCCAGCCGAACTTTCCGAAGCACATTTTGCCCGATTACCTCAATGCGCATGGCATCGCCCATCGCATCGAGTATCAGGACACCTATTCGGTGGTCACCGACAAGCTGCCTCAGGGCAGCACCTATTGTTCGCTGTGCTCGCGGCTGCGGCGCGGCCATCTCTATCGCATCGCGCGCGAGGAGGGCTGTTCGGCGCTGGTGCTCGGCCACCACCGCGAGGACATTCTCGAAACCTTCTTCATGAATCTGTTCCATGGCGGCCGCCTTGCCGCCATGCCGCCAAAGCTGCTCAACGACGACGGCGACGTCATGGTGCTGCGGCCGCTGAGCTACTGCGCCGAGGTCGATCTGGAAAAATTCGCCGCCGCTATGAAATTCCCGATCATTCCCTGCGATCTCTGCGGCAGCCAGGAAGGCCTGCAGCGCAACGCCATGAAGGCGATGCTGGACGATATGGAAAAGCGCATGCCGGGCCGCAAGGACACGATGCTTCGCGCGCTGTCCAACACCAGGCCGTCGCATCTGCTCGATAGAAAGCTGTTCGACTTTGCCGCCCTCAATGGCAGCCTCAGCACAGGACAAGACATTTCCGATGATATTTGACGACCAAGCGATCGACTGGCTGGCCGAGCTTCTCGCCGATGCAGCCAGGGCCGAAATCATGCCACGCTTTCGCCGGCTGGGCGAGGGCGACATCAGACAGAAGACCTCGGCTGCCGACCTGGTGACCGAGGCCGACATCAACGCCGAGCGGCTGATCACGGCCAGGCTGCGCGAGCGCTATCCCACGGCGATGATCGTCGGCGAGGAAGCCTGTTCCGACAATCCGGCGCTGCTTCAGGGGCTCGGTGATGCCGACCTCGCCTTCGTCGTCGACCCGGTCGACGGCACCTTCAACTTCGCCTCCGGCGTGCCGCTCTTCGGCGTCATGCTGAGCGTCGTCGTCAAGGGCGAAACCGTCGCCGGTATCATCCATGACCCCGTAGGCCGGGACTGGCTGATCGGCGCCAAGGGCGCCGGCAGCCATATCCGCCATGCGCATGGCGCGCTGGAGACGGTGCACGTCGCCGATGCCGTGCCGATCTCACAGATGACCGGCTCCGTCTCCTGGCAATATCTGGCGGAACCGCAACGCTCGCTCCTGGCGCGCAACCAGACCAAGACCCTGTCGCAGTTCGGCTATCGCTGCGCGGCACATGAATACCGTCTTCTGGCCAGCGGCCATGCCCATTTCGTCGTCTACAACAAACTGATGCCATGGGACCATCTGGTCGGTGTGCTGATCCACGCCGAGGCCGGCGGCTACACCGCGCGGATCGACGGCAGCGCCTATCTGCCCTCGCATATCGACGGCGGCATTCTTGTCGCCCCGGACAAGGAAAGCTGGCAGGAGTTGCGCAGGGAACTCTGGGCGCAATAGGTCCAACTGCTGGTAGGGCTTTCGTCAAGTATATTGGCTCTGTTATAGTGTCCAATCTCTCGCGAAGTCGCGAAATGAAACATCGGTCCGCAATTGTTGCAACGGCGCTTGCACTTGCCTTGGCCGCCGCTGGCGCTACTGAGGCAAGATCGCAGGAACGCGCGTGCGGCAGTCGCGATCCCGTCGATACCATAGACGAGATGTTTTCCGCGATCTTTGCCTTGGCAGCCGCCGCCTGGAAGTGCTGGCATGACCCTGACGCTGAGTTTCTCAATTCGCAAAAACGGCACGCTGATGGGCAAACCGCGCGCCACCTTTTCGCATATGGGAGACGATGCTGCGCTCAACCGGGTCTTCGTCACGTCCGTGCTCGAAGCGCTCGACAAGGCTCTGCCGATGCCGCTGTCGGACAGCATGGGTGGCGCCATCGCAGGGCGCCCGCTGTTCCCTCGTTTCACGGCAGTGATTGGCGGCGCATCCTGAAACGCGTCGCATAAAGGTGGATGCGGTTTTGAGACCAACAATCTCAAGGCGCGTCGCTCAATGCAGGTCGGTGACGTGCCCTGAAACGGGTGGGTTGTGCGGCTGGAACATCTTGCCGCGCTCGGCGATCAGGATCATCAGCAGGGCCGCAACCGAGACGCTGCAGAACCCTGCGGCCAGCGGCGTCACCGTGCCGTTGAAGGCCTGGCCGATCAGCGTACCGAGAATGCCGCCGAGAAATGTCTGCATGAAGCCCAGGATGGACGACGCCGTGCCCGCCAATTGCCCGAGCGGCTCCATTGCGAGCGCGTTGAAATTCGCGCCGAGCCCGCCGAAAGGCAGCATCGCAGAGGCAAAGAAGGTGATGAACAGCCAGAGCGGCATGTCCATTTCCAGCGAGACGACCAGCCAGGCAAGGCTGATGCACAGGAACAGAAGCAGCGCGCCTTGCGACAGCCGGCGCATGCCGACCCGTCCGACCAGCCGCGAGTTGAGGTAGTTCGAGAAGGCCAGCACGCCCGCAACGCCGGCGAAGATGACCGGGAATAGCTCGCCGACGTGGAAGATGTCGATATAGATCTGCTGCGCGGAGATGATGAAGCCGAACATGGCGGCGAAGATGAAGGTGCTGGCGAAAGCATAGCAGAGCGTGAGGCGGTTTGTGAGCACGATGCGGAAGCCGTCGATCACCGAAGAGACAGTCAACGGCCGGCGATGTTCGGGATGCAGAGTCTCCGGCAGGCGCAGCAGCGACCACGCCGACACGATCAGCGCCCCGACCGCCATGGTGACGAAGATCCAGTGCCAGGTTGCGAACAGCATGATGACCTGGCCGATCCCGGGCGCGATCACCGGGATGGCCATGAACACCATGAAGATCAGCGACATCACCTCGGCCATGCGCCGGCCGTCGAACGTATCGCGCACAATCGAGACGGCGATGACGCGTGTGGCGGCAGCACCGATGCCTTGCACAAGCCGGCACAGCAACAGGATGGCGAAGGACGGGGCGATGGCCGCGGCCGCGGCCGCCACGACATAGATCGCCAGCCCGGCGACCAATGGCGCGCGGCGTCCGAACCGGTCCGAAATCGGCCCGAAGAAAAGCTGTCCGCCGCCGAAGCCGAGCATATAGGCGGTGATCACATATTGGCGGTGGTTTTCATTTTCGACGCCGAGCGTGGCGCCGATTTGCTGCAGTGCCGGCAGCATGATGTCGATGGCCAGCGAGTTCAACGCCATCAGTGCCGCGCACAGCGCGATGAATTCCCAGCGCGGAATAGGCAATTTGCGTGCCTGTTGCGGCGCTTTTGCTGGCTGGTCCACGGCGGGTCCGATCTTCAAAACGAATATGCGCCGGCATGCCGGCGCATAAGTTCGTCCTCACTCCGATAGGGGGAGGTAACATTTTGCCGGGGCGGGGCTGCCCCGTCTCAACTCAGAATCAGGCTGTCGCTTTGACGCTGACGCCCTTGTCGACGAGCAACGTCTGCAGCTCGCCCGCCTGGAACATTTCGCGGATGATGTCGCAGCCGCCGACGAATTCGCCCTTGACGTAAAGCTGCGGGATCGTCGGCCAGTTCGAATATTCCTTGATGCCCTGGCGCAGTTCGGCCGAGGTCAGCACGTCGACGCCCTTGTAGTCGGCGCCGATGTAATCGAGGATCTGGACGACCTGGCCGGAAAAGCCGCACTGCGGAAAACCGGGCGTGCCCTTCATGAAAAGGACGACGTCGTTGCCCTTCACTTCGCTGTCGATGTAGTCGTTGATGCCGCTCATGAGATATCCTTTCACGCCTGTGGGAGTCAGGCTCGAAGCATAGCCATCAAATAAACCCATAGATGGGCCGAAACAAGATGTTTGCGCCGCCGTCGCGGAAATGGCGCAAAGGATCGCCTGTCTTGGGCCAAGCATCCGAGCCGATTGCAACCTTCGGAACATGATGAAAAGACGATATGGCGCCGCCCTTCCGATCGCCATCCTGCTGGCGGCGATTGCCGTTGTCTGGTGGCCGAGACGCCCGGAGCCGCCGCCGCTGGTCATTGGCGGGACCTGCCCGCGCCTTGCCGGAATGTCGCCTTCGAGGCGGTGACCTATGTCGTTTGCGAGATCGATCTTCGCGCCGACAGCATCGGTGTTTTCCACGCCGGCGCCGATGGCAAGCCTTTTGGTTCGCTCGAAGCCTTCGACAAGGCGGTTGCGGGCGAGGGGAGGCCGGTGCTGCTCGCCATGAATGGCGGCATGTATCACGAGGATTTGTCGCCGGTCGGGCTCCTGGTCGAGGACGGCAGCGAAAAGTCACGGCTCAATCTTGCCGACGGCGAAGGCAATTTCTTCCTGAAACCGAACGGCGTTTTTCTGGTGGGCAAGGACGGCAAGGCGGCTGTCATGGAAAGCAACGCCTATGCGGTCACCAAACGCGATGTTGCCTTCGCCACGCAGTCCGGCCCGATGCTGGTGATCGATGGCAAGATTCACCCACGCTTCGAGCCGAACGGAACCTCGCGCTACATCCGCAACGGCGTCGGCGTGCGCGATGAAAACACCGTTTTGCTGGCGATCTCGCGGTCTGAGGTCAGTTTCGGCAGCTTTGCGCGGCTGTTTCGCGACGCGCTACAATGCCGCAACGCGCTGTTCCTCGACGGCGCGGTCTCCGCGCTGTCGGATGGAAAAGAATGATCGTCGGCGGAAAATACCCGGCGGGCCCGATCATCTCAGTGTCGGCGAAGCCGATCACGTCAGTGTCGGCGAAGCAGCCGCAGAAACAGTAGGCCAGTCTGGCTTCAGTCCGGCACGCTGGTCTGCACGGCCAGCGCGTGCAGCACGCCGCCCATATTGCCCTTCAGCGCATCATAGACCATTTGGTGCTGCTGGACGCGGCTCTTTCCGCGGAAGCTTTCGGCCACCACTTCGGCTGCATAGTGATCGCCGTCACCGGCGAGGTCGCGGATCGTCACCTTGGCGTCCGGAATGCCGTCCTTGATCAGTTTTTCGATGTCGTGGGCATCCATTGCCATGGGAAAATCCTGTTCTGGGCGGCTAGGCACGAGTGACTCGGACGGCAGCCTAAAGCCTTTCTGGTCCGGGTTGAAGCCGTTCTGTCGGCGACGCAGTGTCTAAGGGCCATCCTGCCGGGGGTGAACCACACCATCTTCGGTAATGTCGTCGCGGGTCGAGAACCCCCGGCCAAGGCTGAACACCAGGACATAGAGCGGGATGTTGAGCGCCAGGTTGATAATCGGGAGATAGCTGGTCATCTGCCACAAGGGCGAAAAGAATGGTTGGCCATAGCCGTCGCAGATCAGCGATGACCCGTATTCCCACAGCGCGCCGGTAATGACCGCAATGGCAAAGAGCTTGATGCAGGTGGCGACATGCCTTGCGCGCGCCGGGTTCGGCAAAAGGCGGCTCCACAGCACCAGGCAGACGATGGGGATCGCATAGATCAGACTTTGCAAGGCCAGCATCTGCAGTGTGCCATTGGCCGCCTCAATGAACTGGTCACGCCTTTCCAGCAGCGGACAGACCTCGCTCGAGGTCGTCGACAGCAGGAAAAAGACGAACGGCCCGAGGAACCAGAAGAAGAACAGCGACGGCCAGAAGACGACTGCGATCAGCGTCCGGGCTGCCAGGCTGGTCAAATGGACTTGTCCATGAAGTTCGGGAACCAGCCTTCGTGGGCGGCGGTCAATTCGCTGACCGGGATCGCCCTGGCATCGCCGAGCTTCAGTTCGTTTCCACCGGTCGAGCCGATCCATGGCGCAAAGATGCCGAGCTTGCTCTGTTCCTCGCGGATGGCGTCCCATTCCTTGCTCTGCGGATCGACGGACAGCGTCAGCAGGTAGCGGCCCTGGTCTTCGCCGAACCAGACCGGGATCGGGTCGGTGCCGGCGAGCCCCGGAATGGTGGCGCCGATGCCGGACGCCATCGCCATTTCGGCCAGGGCTATCGCCAAGCCGCCATCGGAAAGGTCATGCGCCGCGGTCACGACGCCCGACGCGATCAGCGCGCGCACATGGTCGCCGACGCGCTTTTCATGCGCGAGGTCGACGGATGGCGGCGGCCCGTCGGTACGGCCATGGATGTCCCTGAAATAGGCGGACTGGCCGAGATGGCTGCCCCAGCTTGCGGGTGCGCCGACCAGCAGGATCATCTGGCCCTCGGCGGCAAAGCCGATACGGGTCATCTTCGACCAGTCGGCAATCAGCCCGACGCCGCCGATGGTCGGCGTCGGCAGGATGCCCTGGCCGTTGGTTTCATTGTAGAGCGAGACATTGCCCGACACGATCGGGAAGCCGAGCGCGCGGCAGGCATCGCCAATGCCTTTCACCGCGCCGACCAATTGGCCCATGATCTCAGGCCTTTCCGGATTGCCGAAATTGAGGTTGTCCGTCGCCGCCAGCGGCAGCGCGCCGGTGGCGGTAAGGTTGCGCCAGCATTCGGCCACAGCCTGCTTGCCGCCTTCATACGGGTCGGCCTCGCAATAGCGCGGCGTCACGTCGGAGGAGAAGGCGAGCGCCTTGGTCGGATGGCCTTCGACGCGCACAACGCCGGCGTCGCCGCCCGGAAGCTGCAGCGAATTGCCCTGGATCAGCGTGTCGTACTGCTCCCACACCCACCGGCGCGACGACAGGTCCGGCCCGCCGAGCAGTTTCAACAGCGCATCGGCGACATCGGCCTTCGGAGCATCGCCGGCGGCAAGCGCTGCAGGCTTCTTCGGCTCGACCCAGGGGCGGTCATATTCCGGCGCCTTGTCGCCAAGGTCCTTGATCGGCAGGTTGGCGACCTCGTCACCCTGGTGAATGACGCGGAAGCGCAGATCGTCGGTGGTCTTGCCGACAATGGCGAAGTCGAGGCCCCATTTGTGGAAGATCGCCTCGGCTTCCTTTTCCTTTTCGGGGCGCAGCACCATCAGCATGCGCTCCTGGCTCTCCGACAGCATCATCTCATAGGCGCTCATGCGCTCTTCGCGCACCGGCACCTGGTCGAGGTGAAGCTCGATGCCGAGGTCGCCCTTGGCGCCCATCTCGACCGCCGAACAGGTGAGGCCGGCCGCACCCATGTCCTGGATGGCGATGACGGCGCCGGACGCCATCAGCTCAAGGCAGGCTTCGAGCAGGCATTTTTCGGTGAAGGGATCGCCGACCTGCACGGTCGGGCGCTTCTCGTCGATCTTGTCGTCGAACTCGGCCGAGGCCATGGTGGCGCCGCCGACGCCGTCGCGGCCGGTCTTGGCGCCGAGATAGACGACCGGCAGGCCGACGCCCTTGGCTTCCGACAGGAAGATCGCATCGGTCTTGGCGAGGCCCGCGGCAAAGGCATTGACCAGGATGTTGCCGTTGTAGCGGGCGTCGAAATTGACCTCGCCGCCGACCGTCGGCACGCCGAACGCATTGCCGTAGCCGCCAACGCCGGAAACCACACCGCTGACCAGGTGCCTGGTCTTGGGATGGTCGGGTGCGCCGAAGCGCAGCGCATTCATCGCCGCAATCGGCCGCGCGCCCATGGTGAAGACATCGCGCAATATGCCGCCGACGCCGGTCGCCGCACCCTGGTAGGGCTCGATGTAGGAGGGATGGTTGTGGCTCTCCATCTTGAAGACGACGCAGTCGCCATCGCCGATATCGACCACGCCGGCATTCTCGCCCGGACCCTGGATGACCTGAGGCCCGGTGGTCGGTAGCGTGCGCAGCCATTTCTTCGAGGATTTGTAGGAGCAGTGCTCATTCCACATCGCCGAGAAGATGCCGAGTTCGGTAAAGCTCGGTTCGCGCCCGACCAGGTCGAGGATGCGCTGGTATTCGTCGGGCTTCAGCCCATGCGCGGCGATGAGTTCCGGGGTGATCGGCACGGAATTGGAAATGGTCATGGGCGGCGATTGATGTCCATGGAAGAGGGGAATTTGAGTCCCCTCATATCGCAAGCTTTGGCGTGATACACCCCATTGGATGACGAAAAACGCCGGAAAACCACAGGGCGACGATGGTAGCGGGGAGCCGCTGGGGAACGCTATGGCATCCCGGCCGTTAGGCCTCAAAGCAATCAGGAGATTTCGACATGGCCACCAAGCAAGGCAAGAAAGACAATCGCCTCTCCGACAAGGAGGCCATGCATATTGCCGAGACCACCGACGTTTCGCCCAAGCAGGCCAAGGACCTGGCCGAGAAGCACGGCAAGGACAAGGGCGCGAAGGAAGCCAAAAACTTCAAGGCAGAGGGCTGAACCTAAGATCGGTACGCAGGGGCACGGTTTAGCGCCAACGATTCAGGACGAACTGTCGTAGCCGGCGCGGCCTTCCTCCAGCAGCCGCCGGATCACCGCGACGCCGCCGGTGATGTCCTCGCGCCGCCTTGGCTGCGAGACGCCGAAACGCACGCCGTGAAAAACCTGCTCGGAACGCCCCGCCTTGAACTCGTCCTCGTCGTCGAGGAGCACGCCATTTTCGAGGCATGCGCTCCTGAACGTGCCGGACAGCCAGGGATCGGGCAGCGTCAGCCAGACGAAGGGCACGCTGCCGTGTGACTTGAAGGCGAAACCGGCCAGTGTCTCGCGCACGATGGCGATCCGGGTGGCAATTTCGGCAATGCTGCGTTTGCGGATATCGCCAGCCTGCCCTGACAGCACCAGCCGCGCATTCACCTCCGCCAGCAGGAACGGCATCCCGCCGGTCATCATCTTGTGGGCGACTCGGATGCGATGGCGATAGGCGGGCGGGCAGGAGAGCCAGCCGCCGCGAACACCTGCCGCGACCGATTTCGACAGACCGCCGGCGACAATGGTGCGCTCGGGTGCATATTCGGCGATGAGCGGCGTCGGATCTTCGGTCAGGCTGCCATAGAGATCGTCCTCGATGACGATGACATTGTACGCGCGCGCGACACGAGCGATCGCCTCGCGGCGCGAAACCGACAGGATCGCCAGCGTCGGGTTCTGCACCGTCGGCATCAGGAAGATCATCTTCGGGTGCTTTTGCGCGCAGACGCGTTCGAAATCCTCGGGATCGAGGCCTTCTTCGTCCGATGCCACCAGTGCTATGCGCCGCCCGATCAGCCCGGCGCTGCGGGCGATCTGCGAATAGGTGAGGTGCTCGAAGGCGACATAGTCGCCCGGTGTGGTCAGTGCCGCAATCGCCGCCATCACCGCGGCATGTGTGCCAAGCGTGGGAACGATGGTGTCGGCCGCCGGACGGAACGAATTGCGCGACAGCCAGCGGGCGCCGGCCTCGAACCAGCGCTCCGGAAAATCCCTGGTGTAGCTCGAAATCTCGTGCGGGTGATCCTGCACCGTGCGCGAGAGCATGTCAGCGACAATGGCGCCCTGGCCGATGTCGGGCGCGGCAGTGCTGTCGAAACGCAGCTTGCCGGGCGGTGCATCGACATAGCGCGTGCCTTGCACGGCCGGCTCGGCGAATTCGGGTGACGCCGCTTCCGATTGCTGCGCCAGCACATAGGTCCCGCGACCGACTTCGCCGCTCACCAGGCCGCGCTCGCGCAGCAGCTGATAGGCTCGGCCGATCGTGCCGACCGTCGTGCCGATATCATAGGCGAGATCGCGCTGCGGCGGCAATTTTGCCCCGGCATCGATGACGCCCTTGTCGATGTCCGACTCGATGCTGTCGGCAAGGCGCTGGTAAAGCGGGCCGGAACCGATGGTGAGGTCAGGGAGCCAATTTGTCATGGTGACAATTCTGTATATTGCACCAGATCGGGTGTCAATGCATATCAGAACCGTACCAAGATGGGTACAATTTGCAAGGTTGGCAGAAAGACAATGGATACAATCGAGACAATCCGCTGCGCGGGCATTAAATTGGTCGGGCCGGCCAGCCGGCGAGGCTTTGTCGGCCGGATCGTGCACGTGGTCAGATCGCTGGCGCGATGGATCGACGTGCTGATCGAGCGCCGTCGCGGCCGCCTGGCTTTGCTCGAAATGACCGACGAGCAGCTCAGGGACATCGGTGTGTCGCGTGACGACGCTCACCGCGAAGGCATCAGGCGATTCTGGGACTAACTTGTAGTCTGGTCAGCGGCGTGTGCCCGGAGCCCTGAGGCGTGAGACGCCCTTGTCGGCAAGCACGGCGAGGATGCACAGCACCAGGAAAACACCGGTGACGGCCAGCGCCGCAAGGGCGACGTTGGCCGCGCCGTTTTTCGCAACGTCGAGGAACGGGTAGGGCACTTCGCCTGCGATCGGTGCGCGCGCCAGCGCATAGGCGAGATAGGCGATCGGATAGGCCATCCACCACGAAATGTCGCTCCAGCGTGTCCTGCCGTCAGCGCCTGCAACAAGCCACCACAGCACGAACAGCACCGGCGTCACATAGTGCAGCAGCACGTCACAGAGCAGGAACAGCCCCTGCGGCTGCCAGAGCTGCGCCAGAACTGTCGCGTAGACGATGAAGACCAGGGCGATGGAAGCCGCCACGCCCGCCCGCATCCGCGGCCCGGCAAAGGCCGGCAGCCAGGCGTAGCCCGAAGGCGACAGCAGCGAGACATGGACCAGCACTGCACCGATGTTGGTCAGGATGGTGAAGAAGCTGAACAGAAAGACGATGGAGCCGAGAAAACTGCGGCCGGCTTCCATCGATGCCGGGATGGTGATGCACGCTTGCAGGACAAGCCCGGCCAGACCGATGATCAATCCCGCAAACTGCAGGAAGCGGCCCATGGCGTCAGGCGGCCGCGTTGCAGGAGGGGTTGCCCGTTTGCCAGCGCGCAATGTCGGATCCGATGCGCGCGCCGAGCGGATCGTCCATCAGCGGACCGAACACGTCGACGCGGCTGGAATTGCCTTGCGCCTGGACGACCAGCAGCGGCTTGCCGCCATAATGCTTGGCCGGCACCAGCAGGAAGCGGGGCGTGCCGCTGAACGAATTCAGCTCATTGGCCATCTGATAGGATTTGAAGGCGGGATCCTTGCTGGCGATCCAGCATTTGTGGGCCGATATCGCTACCTGTTCCATGGCCAGCAGCGAAGCGCTCTTGCCCGTGGGGACCGGCGCGCTCTTCGGGCTGGACTGGCAGGACGCCAACGCCAAGCCGGCAGCAGCCAGGGGACCTAGGCGAACAATCGTCAGTCTCATGGTCAACCGCCCCCGCGTTTTGAAAGGAATTCGAAGAGATATCAGGCGGCGATGCCGAGTGCGCCTTCGAACAGCGCCCGGCCGTCACTGCCGCCATGCGCGGCCTCGATCAGGTTTTCCGGATGCGGCATCAGGCCGAGCACATTGCCCTTCTCGCTGATGATGCCGGCAATGTCGTTGATCGAGCCATTGGGATTGGTGCCTTCGGCATAGCGGAACACAACCTGTCCTTCGCCCTCGAGGCGCGCAAGCGTGTCGGCATCGGCGAAATAATTGCCGTCATGATGCGCAACCGGCGTGCGGATGATTTGGCCCGGCTGATAGCGGCGGGTGAACATGGTGTTGGCGTTGGCGATCTGCAGCTTCACCTCACGGCAAACGAATTTCAGCGAAGCATTGCGCATCAGCGCGCCGGGCAGCAGGCCGGCCTCGACCAGAATCTGGAACCCGTTGCAGACGCCAATGACCATGACGCCCTTGGCGGCCTTTTCAGCGACTGCCCGCATTACCGGCATCCGCGCGGCAATCGCGCCGCAGCGCAGATAATCGCCGAAGGAGAAGCCGCCGGGAATGGCGATCAGGTCGACATCGGGGATTTCGGTGTCGGTCTGCCAGACGGTCGCCGGCGCCTGCCCGGAAATCTTGGTCAGCGCCGCAATCATGTCGCGGTCGCGGTTGAGGCCGGGGAGAAGAACGACAGCTGATTTCATATCAAGCGATCTCCACCGCGTAATTCTCGATCACCGTATTCGCCAGCAGCTTGTCGCACATGGCTTTCAGATCGGCTTCAGCCTTGGCCTTGTCGGTCTCTGAGAGCTCGAGGTCGAAGACCTTGCCCTGCCGCACCTGGCCGACGCCGCCGAACCCCAGTCCGGACAGAGCGTGCTCTATGGCTTTTCCCTGCGGGTCGAGCACGCCGTTCTTGAGGGTGACGGTGATGCGGGCCTTGATCATGCTGGACAGGTTCCTGTTCGAAGACTTAGCAATTCCAGGAAAAGTGTGAAGCGGTTTTCCGTCCGGAATTGCGTCAAGAAATGAAGACTTAGTGCGGCTTGCCTTTGAGGCCGTCGGTCGAGGCGACGAGCACCGGGCCGGTCGGGCGCGGCGGCTCGTTCTCGTTCATGATGCCAAGGCGGCGGGCAACTTCCTGATAGGCTTCGACGAGGCCGCCCATATCGCGGCGGAAACGGTCCTTGTCGAGCTTGTCCTGCGTTGCCACGTCCCACAGCCGGCACGAATCCGGCGAGATCTCGTCGGCAACGACGATGCGCATCATGTCGCCCTCGAACAGGCGGCCGCATTCGATCTTGAAATCCACGAGTTGGATGCCGACACCCATGAACAGGCCGGAGAGGAAGTCGTTGACGCGGATGGCCAGCGCCATGACGTCGTCGATCTCCTGCGGGCTTGCCCAGCCGAAAGCGGTGATGTGCTCTTCCGACACCATCGGATCGTCGAGCGCATCGGCCTTATAATAGAATTCGATGATCGAGCGCGGCAGAACGGTGCCTTCCTCGATGCCGAGGCGCTTGGACAGCGAGCCGGCGGCGACATTGCGCACCACCACTTCGAGCGGAATGATCTCGACTTCCTTGATCAACTGCTCGCGCATGTTGAGCCGGCGGATGAAGTGGGTCGGAATGCCCATGCGGTTCAGATGGTTGAAGATGTACTCGGAAATGCGGTTGTTGAGCACACCCTTGCCGTCGATGACCTCATGTTTCTTCTTGTTGAATGCGGTCGCATCATCCTTGAAGAACTGGATAAGTGTGCCCGGTTCCGGTCCCTCATAGAGGATCTTGGCCTTGCCTTCATAAATGCGGCGGCGATTTTTCATCTGATTTTTCTCTGGATTTGCGGGCAGGCGGCAAGCGACCAGTTCCTGTCCGTCTGCCTAAATTGGTGCGGCGACGGGTGGGGTTCAATGCCGGGTCTATCCCAATCACAGCGTTTGCTCAATCGGCAAATCCTTTCCATCGACCGCTTTCAGGAATGAAATGCCGCAGCGCAGCAAGCGATGTAGCATATTGACCGGCCCGCGCCCTTTTGGTTTGTGCTGCGGCAGCACACATATCCATCACCAACGCGAATCGATTTCATCGGAGGGAAGCCATGAGCAGCATGAAAGACCGCGAAGAGGGTTTTGAGCGCAAATTCGCCTTCGACGAAGAACTTCGCTTCAAGGCTTCGGCACGCCGCAACAAGGCGCTTGGCCTGTGGGCAGCCGAAAAGCTGGGCAAGTCCGGCACTGACGCCGACGCCTATGCCAAGGAAGTTGTGGTTTCCGACATCGAGGAAGCTGGCGATCACGACGTATTCCGCAAGATCCGCAAGGATTTCGACGCCGCCGGCGTCGACCAGTCGGATCACCAGATCCGCCGCACCATGGACGAACTGATGGCGCAGGCGATCGAGCAGATCAAGAACACCTAGAGCGAGTAGCGCTGGACCAATCGACCGCCCGGTCCAGCCGGGCGGTTTTTCTTTGCCTTTTCAGCCTTTTCCGGCTGAAACTGTGCGTAGGCCTGTTACAAGGCTCTACCCAACGAGGAAAGCACCCATGTCCCTGAAGTCACGCCTGGCGGCGGATGAAACGCTGTTCACCGCCTGGTCCGGCGTTCCGGACGCTTTGACGGTCGAAATCATCGCCAAGCAGGGTTTTGACGCCGTCACCCTCGATATGCAGCATGGCGGACACCACGAAGACTCGGTCTTGCGCGGCCTGGTGCCGGTGCTGGCCGCCAACAAGCCGGCGCTGGTGCGCATTCCGGTGGGCCGCTTCGACATGGCCAGCCGCGCCCTCGATTTCGGTGCCGAGGCGGTGATTGCACCGATGGTGAATTCGGTGGCCGATGCAAAACTCTTTGCCGCGGCGATGAAATATCCGCCGATGGGCGAGCGCTCCTGGGGCCCGACCTATGCTTTTCCGCGCCATGGCAAAGGCGACCACGCCGAATGGCTGCGCGACACCAATCAACGCACCATGGCCTTTGCTATGGTCGAAACGCGCGCCGCACTCGATGCGCTGGACGGCATCCTCGACACGCCGGGCATTGACGGCATCTTCCTCGGCCCATCGGATTTCTCCATCGCCTGGTCGAATGGCGCCACCGTCAATTCGACGCTGGAAAGCATGATGGAAACCGTCACCTCCATCGCCGAGCGGACGCGCAAGGCGGGCAAGCATGCGGCAATCTACGTCGTTGAGCCGGCGATTGCCGGCCGCGTCGTGGCGATGGGCTACCGGCTGCTGGCGATGGGCTCGGACCATGCGCTGATTTCGCTCGGCGCAAAGACACTCATCAAAAGCATGAACGATTCGATCAAGGGCTGAGGCGTGGTGCCTTGCCCGGTCAGGCCTTGAGGTCGGTCAGGAACTTGGCGAAGGTCATCGACCCTTCCGGCCACGGGCCGAAGCCGGCATCCTCATTGAGGTGACCGGCTTCGCCGGCATCGATGAACAGCGAACCCCAGGCAGCGGCAATGTCCTCGGCAACCTCGAAGGCGCAGAACGGATCGTTGCGGCTGGCGATGACGATGGACGGGAAGGGCAGCGGTTCGCGCGCATAGGGACCAAAGGTCATCAGGTGACGCGGCCTTATCTCCGGGTTGGCGACGTCGGGCGGCGCGACAAAAAACGCGCCGGCGACCGGCTTGCTGAACTGCGGAATTGCCTGCACCGCGGCCGCCACACCGAGCGAATGGGCAACGATCACCACCGGCCGCTCGGCCTCGTTGACAGCGTTCGCCACGCTCGTCGTCCAGTCCTCGCGCACCGGCTTCGACCACTCCGCCTGTTCGACCCGACGCGCTGTCGACAGTTTCGACTGCCAGCGTGTCTGCCAGTGTTCAGGGCCGGAATTGGTGTAGCCCGGCACGATCAGAATATCTGCGTCTTTGACTTTCATGGCGCTGAGATAGCGAGCGGCCGTGTCTCCTGCAACCCGCGCTGACGCATGCGGTGCATCACAATTGTGAACAACCTGTTCGATTCTTTCCATCTTGTGTGAACGATCAGGATCGACGATTTGAGGCAGGAAGAGATGGACGACAGAATAGACTGGTGGCGCGGCCTGGGATAACGCGCTGAACGGAGAGTTTTATGAGCGAACTGCCTTTTGCGGCGACGACCCCCGTCAGCGTGTCACGCGTGGGCCTGAAGGCGCGCGACGCCGAAGGACTTGCCGATTACTACCGGGCTGTTGTCGGCCTGCAGGAATTGAGCCGCGCCGATGGCGCCATCACGCTGGGCGCTGCCGAGCGCCCGCTGCTGGTGATCGAGCCTGACGCAGCGGCCAAGCCCGACGATCCGCGCAGCGCCGGCCTGTTCCACACCGCTTTCCTGCTGCCCAGCCGCGCCGATCTCGGCCGCTGGATAAACCACGCCGCCGCCAACAAGATCCGCATCGAGGGCGCCTCCGACCATCTGGTCAGCGAGGCTCTCTACCTGACCGACCCCGAAGGCAACGGCATTGAAATCTATAGGGACCGTCTGCCGCAGGAGTGGAAGTGGAACGGCGACAAGATCGCCATGGCGACCGAGCGGCTGAACCTGGCTGCCGTGGTTGGCAGCGTGCCGGCCGGTGACGCCGGCTGGCAGGGCGCGCCGCAAAACAGCATTGTCGGCCATGTCCATCTGCGCGTCGGCCGGCCGGAAGATGCCGAGGCCTGGTGGCACGACGAATTTGGCTTCGACACGGTCGCTAAGTATGGAGGGCAGGCGGTGTTCCTGTCGTCGGGAGGCTACCACCATCATATCGGTGGCAATTCGTGGCACAGCGCCGGTGCCGGCCGCCGCGATCCGTCCCGCTCGGGTCTGACCTGGGTCGAGATGCGCTCGGACAAGACAACCGCTGAAACCACTCGGGAAGATCCGTGGGGCACGGTTATCCGCACCGTGCCGGGCGCCGGCTGAGCGCCCGCTCGGTTCTTACAAGGAATTGGCGGC
The DNA here is from genome assembly GCF_040321555.1 of Mesorhizobium sp. M0317. Lineage (NCBI taxonomy): Bacteria > Pseudomonadati > Pseudomonadota > Alphaproteobacteria > Hyphomicrobiales > Phyllobacteriaceae > Mesorhizobium > Mesorhizobium sp. M0317. Next base: position 275,046 of record NZ_JAMYRV010000001.1, read on the forward strand.
GTAGCCCGTCAGCAGCCCATGCGCCCAGCTGTCGAAGCCGGTGGCTGTCGCGCGGGTGGACGCCTCGGTCCAGTCATAATTGACCACGTGATGGCTGAACGACCATTGTCCGTCCTTGCGCGTAGCGAGGGCGTAGCGGGCATGCGGACTGCCGGTCACGGTCAGGCCGGGGAATGCCTGGACGCCGACGCTGCCCGGGTTGAGGATTGTCCGGTTGTCTGACAAGCGCACAACGCGCGGCGTATGTGTATGGCCGCACAAGATCAGCCCGGCGCCGGCGCTGCCCAGCTTGTGCCTGATCTGCTTTTCATTGGAGGGGTGGAAGTGGCTGCCTCCGTCTTCCTCGAGCAGGAACACGTCGTCGTCACTGGGGCTGCCATGGCAAAGCAGGATGTCCGGGGCAGGCGACAGGGTGACCGGCAAGGCCGAGAGCCAGGTCAGGGATGTCTCAGAGAGGCGTTGGTGGGTGAAAGCATCGACGTCTTCCAACCCGGAAGCAGGCGGCTCGACCAGCACACGGTCGTGATTGCCGCGCACGGTCGGCCAATTCTGCGCCATCAGATATTGCGCGGTTTCTTCAGGCCATAGCGGCCCGGAAAGACAATCGCCCAGATTGACGATTATGTCGGGAGAAGCGTCTTTGATCTGCGCATGAACCGCCTCAAGCGCGCGCAGATTCCCATGGATGTCGGAAAGGGCAGCCAGCCGCATGGAAGATCCTATCCGAAAACCCGCTTGAAGATCGTATCGACATGCTTGGTGTGATAGCCCAGGTCGAATTTCTCGCGGATCTCGGCTTCGGGCAGCGCTGCGGTGACTTCCTTGTCGGCCAACAATTCCTCAAGGAAATCAGCGCCATGTTCCCATACCTTCATGGCGTTGCGCTGCACCAGGCGGTAGGCATCCTCGCGGCTGACGCCGGCTTGCGTCAGCGCCAAAAGCACGCGCTGCGAATGCACAAGGCCACGGAACTTGTTCATGTTCTTCAGCATGTTGTCGGGATAGACCAGCAATTTGTCGATGACGCCGGTCAACCGCGACAGCGCGAAATCGAGTGTTACCGTGGCGTCCGGGCCGATCATTCGCTCGACCGAGGAATGCGAAATGTCGCGCTCGTGCCAGAGCGCGACATTCTCCATCGCCGGCAAGGCCATGGACCGCACCATGCGGGCAAGGCCGGTGAGGTTTTCGGTCAGCACCGGGTTACGCTTGTGCGGCATTGCCGACGAGCCCTTCTGGCCCGGCGAAAAATACTCTTCCGCTTCCAGCACCTCGGTGCGCTGCAGATGGCGGATCTCGGTCGCCAGCCGCTCGACCGACGAGGCGATGACGCCGAGCGTGGCAAAGAACATGGCATGGCGGTCGCGAGGGATGACCTGCGTCGACACCGGCTCCGGCTTCAGCCCAAGCTTTTTCGCCACATGTTCTTCGACATAGGGATCGATGTTGGCGAAGGTGCCGATCGCGCCCGATATGGCGCAGGTGGCAATATCCTCTCGCGCGTGCACCAGCCGCTCGCGGCAGCGTGAGAACTCGGCATAGGCCTGCGCCAGCTTGACGCCGAACGTGGTCGGCTCGGCGTGGATGCCGTGGCTGCGGCCGATGGTGACGGTGTCCTTGTGCTCGAAGGCCCGGCGCTTCAGCGCGGCGAGCAGGCCGTCGAGGTCGGCCAGCAAAATATCGCTGGCGCGGCTGAGCTGCACCGCAAGGCAGGTGTCGAGAACATCCGATGAGGTCATGCCCTGGTGGATGAAACGCGCATCCGGCCCGACGAATTCGGCGAGATGGGTGAGGAAGGCGATTACGTCGTGCTTGGTCACGGCCTCGATCTCGTCGATCTTGCCGACGTCAAATTTTGCCGCATTGCCCCTTTCCCAGATGGTCTTGGCGGCTTCCCTGGGGATGACGCCGAGCTCAGCCAACGCATCGCAGGCATGGGCCTCGATTTCGAACCAGATGCGGAAGCGGGTTTCCGGCGACCAGATGGCGACCATTTCCGGCCGGGAATAGCGAGGGATCATCCGTCAGTCCTGATATGTCGGTGGTTAAGTGCGCCTCCTATCAGAGGCGGACCGAATGCTCAACGCTGCCGGCGTGCAAACCACACGCTGGCGGCGGCAAGCGCGATGAATCCGAGCGGAAAATAGAGCCTGATACCCAGCACCACGAACTGGTAGAGCGCCGTCAGCGAGGTGAAGACCAGTTCGAACGCCCACCGGGCGGTGAAGGCCTCCGCGTGCCATTCGGCGTAATAGGAGCGGTATTGCAGCGCAAACAACCCGCCGGTGAAGGCGAGCGTCGTGGCAAGCAGACAGACGAAGGCGGCGGCGAACGCCACCTCCCAGTGCCGGTCCAGCGAGACCAGCCGCGCCGCGAACAACCCGACGGGAAAGGCCAATGCCGCGCCGGTCGCAAACAGCAGGGCGACGAAGCGGATCTTTTCCGGGGTCTCCCAATTGTCGAGCCAAAGGCCGGTCAGCGCGCTGGCGCCCATGGCCATCGCCCACAGCAAGGCGCCGACAAGCGCCGTGCCCGTCGCTGGTACGGCGCGGCTGACGCGATTTCCGCGCGCTTGCGCCAACTGGATTGATCGAGCGATGTCACAGGCGTCCGGTCACGGCGATCCAGCGAAAATCCGGTCCTTCGAAGCCGTATTGGCGCACTGCGATCAGCACCGCATAGGCGCTGATGCTGTCCATCGAGAACGTCTGCACCGCGCCGATCCTGTAGCCGTTCGGGCAGCCACGGCTTTTCGGGATCGATTTATCCTCATGCAGCAGATGGGTCCGGCCGCCATCCCTGGCCTCGATCCGCAGCAGGCGAAAACCGTTGACCTCGCCCTGGCTCTGGCAGCTTTCGGTGTCATTCATGCCGATCTCGTCCAGCCGGAATTCCAGCGGCGGGTCGACCGGCGAAAAGATCGGCCGTGGGTTCACCACCATGCGGAACGGGTCGGCCGACAATTCGGTCACCGGGTTGAAGCCGACGGTGATGCCGCGGTTTGCGGTGAGTTCGGCCTGCACAACGACGGCTTCGCCCTTCTGCCTGGCCTGCTGACGGGCCGTATCGAGCGAGGCGGTCTCATCCTCCAGCCGGACCCGGATTGGCGTGCCCTTCAGGAACGTGTCGTCGGCGGTGTTGATGTAGTAGCGATTGGCATAGGGAAAGCCCGAACCGTCTGCCACACCGTATTCCTCGAAGGCGAAGACGCCGCCATCCTTGCTGAAGCCGAGGATTTCAAGCTCGGCGACATCGCCCGCTCGGGCGGCCATGGCGGATGCCAGATGGACCAGCAGGCAAACGCCAATCAGGACGAGATTTCGCATCGGGGTTCCGCTCCGCCTGCCGTGGTTCGATCGTTCCCTATCACGAGACAGTCAAAACATCGTGCTATTCGAAAGGCGATGCATCCAATTCCGCCTCTGTTTGTTATCGTCGATCGTTTTCAAAAGGAGAACACCCCATGACTGAGGCCAGCAAGATTCGCGAGCATATGGAAGTGGTCGGCGCCGACGGCGTTCACATCGGCACCGTCGACAGGGTCGATGGCGAGCGGATCAAGTTGACCAAGGCCGACAGCGGCGAGGGCGCCCATCAGGGGCATCACCACTACATTCCCTTGAGCCTGCTTGCCGAGGTCGAGGGCCAGAAAGTCTGGCTGTCGGCGAATTCGGATGTCGCGGTCAGCTTCGAGGAAGAGGAGTCCGACGCGACCTGACTGAAAGTCAGCGCGACGACCACACCGGAAACAGATCGCCATCGGCCGGCGTCGCGGCATGGATGCCGCGGCTGATGGCGCGCGCCATGGTGGCGCCGGCGGCGGCAAAGAAATCGATGGCATCGTCGGCGCTGAGTTCTATGCCGCTCTTCCCCGTCGCCAGCGCGAACACCAGATCGCCGTCAGCCGGCGTGTGCACGGGCCAGATGGCGCGCACGAAGCCGTCATGCGCTGAAATGGCCAGCCGCTTGGCTGCCGCCTTGGTCAGCACGGCGTCGGTGGCGATGACGGCGATGGTGGTGTTGCCACCGACCTCGGCTTGTCCACCGACACGCTTGTCGCGGTGTTTCAATAGGATCCGCCTGGCGTCGTCCGGCATCGGCGAGGGATAGCCGAGGCCTCCGAATTCATCGCCGATCTCGAAGGGTGCTGCCCAGAAATAGCGGGTCCGCGCGATCGTTACCGAGCCGGTCGGGTTGGCGGCGGCGAGTGCGCCGATGGTGACGCCGCTGTCGAGCACAGTCGAGGCAGAGCCAAGGCCGCTCTTCAGCCCGGAGCTTAGCGCGCCGGTGCCGGCGCCGATTGTGCCGAGCGGAAAGTCGACTGTTGCCGCCTGAGCTGCTTCGTAGCCGAGGTCGCGGTAGGGAGGATAACGGCCCCAATCCTTGTCGCCGCCATTGCGCAGGTCAAACAGGATCGCCGTCGGCACGATCGGCACCCGAAAGCCGCCGACATCGACGCCAATGCCTTTTTCACGCAACGCCGCCTGCACGCCCGACGCGGCGTCGAGGCCGAAGGCCGAACCGCCCGAAAGCACGACGGCATGAACCGCCTCGATGGAATTGTGCGGTTCGAGCAAATCGGTCTCGCGCGTGCCCGGCGCGCCGCCGAGGATCTGCACGCCACCGACCGCCGGTTCGTCGCACAATACGGTGGTGACGCCCGATTTCAGCCTGGCATCCGACGCGTTGCCGACGCGCAAGCCGGCGACATCGGTGATCAGATTGCGCGGCCCGGTGCGAAACATCAATTCGTCTCCGCCGGCACGAAACGCGTCCCGTCGAAGCGGAAGGCGCGATAGAGGTTTTGGCTCAGATCGCCTTTGTCGTCGAAACGCAGCGGACCGATCGCGGTGGTGAAATCATGCCCGGTTAGCGCGTCGGCCAGCCCCTTGCCCGAGGTCTCGGGCGCGGCGGAGGCCGCCTTGGCAATCTCCACCGCCGCATAGGCCGGCAGGGCATAGCCATCCGGCGCGATGTTTTTGGCCGTAAACGCCGCCAGCACCTTGGGATCGGCGACATCGGCCCATTCCGGCGGCGCGATCATCAGCGTGCCGATGGCGTAAGGCACATCGCCGGGTGGCGTGCGCAAATTCTCGCCGCCGGCAAAGACGATGCCGGCCTCGAGCTGGCCGGCGTCGCGGCCCATAATGGCGATGTCGTCGCCGTCGCCACCGGCAAAGACATGCGTCGCGCCTGATTTCTTCAGCCGGCCGATCAGCCCGATCTGGTTGTCGAGCTGGGGCCGGAACGTGTCTGTGAAGACCGGCTTCAGCGCCGCCTGTTCGGCCGCTGCGCGCAGCGTCTCGGCGGTTTCGCGGCCATAGATGGTCCCGTCATCGACGATGGCGAACAATTCGCTCTGCCACAGCCGGGTCAGGATGCCGGCCACCGCATTGCGCTCGTCGTCGCCGCGTGGCCCCAGCCGGTAGACCGGCCAGCCGGTTTTGGCGCGGCGATCGGTCAGGCTTTCGGTGCGCACGCCAACGGTGATGACCGGTATGTTGGCGTCCTTGAGGATCGGCAGCGCCGCCTGGATCGCCTCGGTGCAGAGGAAGCCGACGACGATATCGACCTTCGCAGCGGCGAATTCCCTGGCGGCGGCAGCCCCGCCAGCGGCGGTGCAGGCATCGTCGACCGTCCTGATCTCGGCGCCGTTGGCTTCTGCTGCCAGGGCAGCGCCCGCCTCGATCTGCTTGCCCAGGATCGCCGACGGACCGGACAGGGGCGCGGCGACGCCGACAAGCAGCGTCTGCGCGCCGGCGCTTGCCGGCAGCAGCCAGAGCAGTGCCGCTATTACAGCTGTTGGGGGTCGCATTCTGACGACGAATTCCTCCGTGCCGGTCGCATGCTTCCAGCGTCTCTTCCGCCAAGACCTAAAGGCTGCCCGCCCCAGGCGCAACACGGGAATTTCCGGATTGGCGTCAACCACTTCGCTTGTGGCCTATTGTGTGCCGCCATATATAACGCTTGGGTTCCCGCTTATGGAAAATCATCGGTGTTGAAGTTGAACGACATAGGGCCTCAGGCCTATCGCGACGCGATGGCCCATTTTGCCGGCCACGTCCATGTGGTGACCACCGACGGCGCCGCCGGCAAGCGCGGCACAACGGTGATCGCCGCCTGTTCGGTGTCGGACACGCCGCCGACCGTGCTCGTCTGTCTCAACCGCGAGAACGTCAAGAACGAGCTGTTCGTGCAAAACGGCCGGTTTGCGCTGAACACCCTGGCTTCGCACCAGCAGCCGCTATCGGTGGCGTTTTCAGGCCTGACCGGGCTGTCGGCCGATGAGCGTTTCGGGCTTGGCGAGTGGGATGTCATATCGACGGGCGCGCCTAGCCTGAAGGGCGCTCTTGCGGTTTTCGACTGCGAATTGATCGACACCAAGGATCTCGCCACCCATCGTGTGCTTTTTGGCAAGGTGACAGGCCTGCGCATGGGCGATAATTTGCGGCCGCTGATCTACCACGCCCGCGACTACCACGTGCTGCAAAGCGGGGCAGAGGCGGCAACGGAGAAAGAATGACCGAGCTGAAACCGCGCCCCGCGCCGCGGACGATCGACGAAACGCTCGATCTCCTGACCGGCGCGGACTATGTCGCGGACCGCTCGCTCGCAACGGTGCTGTTCCTGTCCCTGCGCATGCAGCGGCCGCTCTTCCTCGAGGGCGAGGCCGGCGTCGGCAAGACCGAGATCGCCAAGGTGCTGGCGCAGGCACTCGGCCGCCGGCTGATCCGCCTGCAATGCTATGAAGGGCTCGACGTCTCGTCCGCTGTCTATGAGTGGAATTACGCCGCGCAGATGATAGAGATCCGCATGGAGGAGGCGGCAGGCTCGGTCGACCGCTCCGACATGGAGCGCAATGTCTTTTCCGAAAAATACCTGATCCGCCGGCCGGTGCTCGATGCGCTGACCGGCAAGGCGGGTGCGGCCCCGGTGTTCCTGATCGACGAGCTCGACCGCACCGACGAAGCCTTCGAGGCGTTCCTGCTCGAAATCCTGTCCGATTTCCAGGTGACGGTGCCCGAGCTTGGCACGATCAAGGCGGAGGAGCCGCCGATCGTCATCATCACCACCAACCGCACCCGCGAAATCCACGACGCGCTGAAGCGGCGCTGCCTCTATCACTGGGTCGACTATCCCAATGCCGAGCGCGAGCTGGAGATCGTGCGCCGCAAGGTGCCGCAGGCCAACAGCCGACTTTCCGCGGAAGTGGTGTCGTTCATCCAGAAGCTGCGCCGGGTCGAGCTGTTCAAGGCGCCGGGTGTCGCCGAAACCATCGACTGGGCCGGCGCGCTGACCGAACTCGACAAGGTGGCGCTCGATCCCGAAACCGTCTCCGACACGATCGGCGTTTTGTTGAAATACCAGGACGACATTGCCCGCATCGGCGCGGGCGAGGGCCGGCGCATCCTCGATGAGGTCAAGGCCGAACTGGCGGCGGCGGAGTAGGGCAGTGAAGGCGCCGGGTGCTTACCCCAAAGAGACCGACCCCAGAGAGGCGACGGAAGACGGGCGCATCGCCGACAACATCGTCTATTTCGCCCGCACCTTGCGCAAATCCGGCATGCGGGTCGGGCCGGCTTCGGTCAAGGATGGGATCGAGGCGGTGCTGGCAGCCGGCATCGGTTCGCGCGACGATTTCTACTGGACGCTGCATGCCGTGCTGGTGTCGCGGCACGAGGATCACCCTGTTTTCGACGAAGCCTTCCGGCTGTTCTGGAAATCGCGCGAGCTGATCGAGAAACTTCTGGCGATGTTCTCGCCGGTGGCGCCCGACACCAGGGAGAAGCAAAAGCCGCGCACGGCAGAAAACCGCGTCAGCCAGGCCATGTTCGAAGGCCACGAGAAGAATCGGCCGGTCAGGGAAATCCCGGAGATTGAAGTCGACGCCCGGCTAACCTTCTCTGGGAATGAAGTGCTGCGCGGCAAGGACTTTGCCCAGATGAATGCCGACGAGATGGCAGACGCCAAGAAGGCGATTGCCCGGCTGCGGCTGCCGTTCGACATGGTCCGTAGCCGACGCTTCAAGGCAGACCTGCATGGCCGCCGTATCGATCCACGCGCCATGATGCGCTCGGCCGCGCGCACCGGCGGCGAACTGATCCTGCCGAAATTCCGCTCAGCCCGCGAAGTGCATCCGCCGCTGGTGGTTCTCGCCGATATCTCCGGTTCGATGAGCCAGTACACGCGCATCTTCCTGCACTTTCTGCATGCGCTGACCGAAAAACGGCGGCGCGTGCACACCTTCGTCTTCGGCACGCGGCTGACCAATCTCACGCGGCAGATGCGCCATCGCGACCCCGATGCCGCCCTTGCCGACTGCTCGGCGGCGGTCAAGGACTGGTCGGGCGGCACCCGCATCGGCGATACGCTGGCGGAGTTCAACAAGCACTGGTCACGCCGCGTGCTCGGGCAGGGCGCGGTGGTGCTTTTAATCACCGACGGTTTGGAGCGCGACGATGTTTCCGGCCTGTCGCAAGAAATGGATCGCCTGCACAAATCCTGCCGGCGGCTGATCTGGCTCAACCCGCTTCTGCGCTTTGGCGGCTTCGAGGCGCGGGCCCGCGGCGTCAGAGCGATGCTGCCTCATGTCGACGAGTTCCGCTCGGTACACAATCTCGATGCGCTGGCCGACCTCTGCGCCTCGCTGGACAAGAAATCCGCCGCTTCGGTCGATCCGCGTCGCTGGCTGGACGCTGGTGTCAGGCGCGCCGCATAGCCATATTGGATTCCGAAAACAGGCTCCCAGAGAAAAACAGACTTTGAGGCAAGCGATCATGGACAACAGCATCTATCTCGATGAAGCCCGCGATCCGCTGATTATCGCGGAGGGCTGGATGAAGGACGGCAAGGATGTCGCCATCGCCACTGTGGTCGAGACCTGGGGTTCGGCGCCGAGGCCGGTCGGCAGTCATCTGGTCATCGACGCCGAAGGCAATTTCCACGGCTCGGTCTCGGGCGGCTGCGTCGAGGGCGCCGTGGTAAGCGAGGCGATCGACGTCATCGACAGCGGCAAGGCCAAAATGCTGGAGTTCGGCGTTGCCGACGAGACCGCCTGGCAGGTCGGCCTATCCTGCGGCGGCCGTATCAAGGTCTATGTGGAGCGGCTCGGTTAGGCATGGATCCCTACGCTCTCAAAGCCCTCAATGCCGAACGCCGTGCCCGCCGTGCGGCGATCCTGGTGACCGATCTCGGCGACGGCCGCGACCGCATCGTGCGAGAAGGCGACCAGGTTGCCGGCGATCTCGGGCAAGCGATCGCCAAGGCTTTCCGCACCGGCAATTCGGGTTCGGTCGAGGCTGAAGGGCGCACCTTCTTCCTCAACGCGCATTTGCCGCAGCCGCGCCTGGTGGTAGTCGGCGCCGTCCATATCAGTCAGGCGCTGGCGCCGATGGCCAGGATCGCCGGCTATCCCCTGGAGATCGTCGATCCGCGCACCGCTTTCGCCACGCCGGACCGCTTTCCCGACGTGGCGCTGCATGCCGAATGGCCGGAAGATGTGCTGAAGCGCCAGCCGCTCGACAGCTACACGGCGCTTGCCGCCGTCACCCATGATCCGAAGATCGACGATTTCGCACTGAAGGCGGCGCTCGACGCCAATTGTTTTTATATCGGTGCGCTCGGCAGCCGCAAAACCCACGCCAAACGCGTCGAGCGCCTGCTGGCGCTCGGCGCCAGTGCCGACCAGATCGCCCGCATCCATGCGCCGATCGGCCTCGACATTGGTGCGGCCAGCCCAGCCGAGATTGCCGTGGCGGTGCTGGCGCAGGCCATCCATGCCTTCCGCTCCCGCGGGCTGGAAGCGAAAGGTGCTGCGGCGTGAGATTCGGCCCGGTTCCGATCGACCAGGCCGAAGGCGCGGTGCTCGCGCATGCCACCACGGCCGGTGAGCGGCGCTTTCGCAAGGCCCACAGGCTGAGCACGCAGGACGTGGCGGTGCTGAAGGCGGCCGGCATTGCCGAAATTGTCGCGGCGGTGCTTACCGCTGATGATCTGAGCGAAGATGCGGCGGCTGAAAAGATCGCTGCCAGCATGATCCATCGCAACATCGAGGCAAAACCCGCCGCGACCGGCCGGGTCAATCTCCATGCCAAGGCAGCCGGTGTCTTCACCGTCGACGCGGCCATGATCGACGCTATCAACACGGTCGACCCGACCATCACCATTGCCACGCTGGCGCAGCACGCGCCGGTCGAGCAAGGCCAGATGGTGGCGACGGTCAAGATCATCCCGTTCGCCGTCGCCTCAGCTTTAGTCGACAAGGTGGTGAAAATCTGCGCCGGCGGCGAGATCTTCGCCGTCAACGCTTATCGGCCGGTGCGCATCGGCGTCATCCAGACGGTACTGCCCGGCATCAAGGCCAGCGTGCTCGACAAGACGCTGCGCGTCACCGAGGCGCGGCTGGCACGCTCCGGCGGCCGGCTGACGACGGAGCGCCGCACGCCGCATGAAATTGCGCCCCTCGCCGAGGCAGCGGCCGCGCTGGCGCGCGACAACGATATGGTGGTGATCTTCGGCGCCTCGGCGATGAGCGATTTCAACGATGTCGTTCCGGCGGCGATTGAACGCGCGGGCGGCACGGTGATCCGCGCGGGCATGCCCGTCGATCCCGGCAATCTGCTGGTGCTGGGCACGCTCGACGGCAAGCGCGTCATCGGCGCGCCCGGTTGCGCCCGCAGCCCCAAGGAGAACGGTTTCGATTGGGTGCTCGACAGGCTGATCGCCGGCCTCGACGTCACAGCCAAGGACATCGCCGGCATGGGCGTTGGCGGCCTCTTGATGGAAATCCCGACCAGGCCGCAGCCGCGCGAGCCGCTGCCGGCGAGAGCCGGGCTGAAGGTCGAGATCGTGCTTCTGGCCGCCGGTCGCTCCAGCCGCATGGGCGGGCCGAACAAGCTTCTGGCGCTGTTCGACGGCAAGCCGCTGGTGCGCCGCACCGCTGAACGGGCGCTCGATTCCAAGGCTTCTGCCACCGTTGTCGTCACCGGCCATCAGCGCGAGCGGGTGCACGCCGCGCTCTCGGGCCTTGACGTGATCTTTGCCGACAACCCGGATTTTGCCGACGGCCTGTCCTCGTCTCTAAAAGCCGGCATTGCCCGCGTTGGAGCCGAGGCGGCCGGCGCCATGATCGTCCTCGGCGACATGCCGGGCATTTCCTCGACCGATCTCGACCGGCTGATCGAGGCCTTCCGTAGGGACGGCGGCCGCTCAGTGGTGCGTGCCGCCCATGACGGCCGCCGCGGCAATCCGGTGCTGTTGCCACGCGCGCTGTTTGGAGGCATCGCCCACCTCGAGGGCGACACCGGCGCCCGCCATCTGGTCGAGGCCGAGGGACTAGATGTCATCGACGTCGAGATCGGCGACGGCGCGTCGGTCGATGTCGACACCCGCGAGGCGCTGGAAGACGCCGGCGGCGTGCTGCAGGATTGACAAAGCGAAGCCGAAAAACGCATGCCTTTAGCATGGCTCTCTCTTTACTTGCCTCAGCGCTTCTACCCCCCTCTGGCCTGCCGGCCAGGCCGACAGGCCAGAGGGGGGTAGCCGCGTTCCATACCCTTCTGGTTTCACTTCTTTTCTTGTTCTCCGCCGCCCACGCCGACGCGCTCGAACTAAAACCCTACAAGGATGACCTCTTCGCCTATCCGGCGACGCTCTCGTCCACGGACAAAGGCGCCTACACCGTCATCGACTATCGCGAGATGCGCGACATCAACGACCGCGACGAGGTGCCGGAAAAGCGCGTGCAGGCTAAGTATACCGACACCGGCGTGCGCAAGGTGCAGCGGGATTTGATGCTGAAAACCGATGCCGGCGATGTCAGGCACGTCGCTGTCGGCAAGACCGAGGGCGCGGGCATCATCGTGCTTTACCTGCACGGGCAGGGCGGCAGCCGCAAGCAAGGCGTCGATGACTTCACCTTCGGCGGCAATTTCAACCGCATCAAGAACCTGATGGCCGGCAATGGCGGCCTCTACCTCTCACCGGATTTCACCGATTTCGGCGACAAGGGCGCGGCCCAGGTCGCGGCGCTGATCGGCCACTATGCCGAGGCTTCGCCGGACGCGAAAATCTTCGTCGCCTGCGGCTCGATGGGCGGCATGCTGTGCTGGAAGCTGGCCGGCCGCAACGATACGGGACGGCGCATAAACGGGCTCCTGCTGCTCGGCTCGCTATGGGATGACAGTTTCCTGTCGAGCCCCGCCTACAGGCGCCATGTGCCGGTGTTCTTCGGCCAGGGCAGCAAGGACCCGGTCTTTCCCGTGGAGAAGCAGGAAGCCTTCTTCCGCTCCATCATTGCGAACTCGAAAGCCTATCCGACCCGGTTCGTCCGGTTCGAGACCGGCACCCATGGCACGCCGATCCGCATGGTCGACTGGCGCCAAACGCTGAACTGGATGCTGTCGAAAGCGCCCTGAGGCATATCGCCCAGAGGTGCCCGTTGGTTTTGGCGATCATGGTTCGGCCGATATCCTTACTGGTGTAGGCTGATATGATCCAACAGATCGGAAGCACAGCGATGGACGCTCACCCCTTCAAGATCCAAATTCCGAACGAACAACTTGAAGATCTCCAGCGCCGGCTTAGCGCAACACGATGGCCAATTCCGCTAAGCGAAGCGGGCTGGAGCGATGGGGCCGACCTGCCGTTCATCAAGCGTCTTGCGGATTACTGGCGAGACCGCTTCGACTGGAGAGTGCAAGAGGCGCGGCTGAACCGGCTGCCGCAATATCTGACGAGGCTGAACAACCTAGATGTCCACTTTGTCCGCCAGCCAGGCAACGGACCGGCGCCGCTGCCGCTGATCATAACGCATGGCTGGCCCGGCTCCTTCATCGAAATGGAACACGTCATTCCATTGCTGACAGACCCAGCTGCCCATGGTGGTGACCCGGCCGACGCTTTCCACGTGGTAGTTCCCTCCTTGCCCGGATACGGCTTTTCGCAGGCGCCGACGGAACCAGGCTTCCATTCCGGCCGCATCGCGGAGTTATGGGTACAGTTGATGCGCGGGCTCGGCTACGACCGCTTCGCTTCCCAAGGAGGCGACATCGGCGCAGGCGTTTCCGCCTGGATGGCACGGCTCCATTCCGAAAGCGTGCTTGGCGTCCACGTCAATTACATTCCCGGGAGCTATCGGCCACCCTTGGGTGCAGGTCTGCCACCTGTCACCGTTGAGGAGCAGGCCTTTCTGGACAAGGCCGCGGCCTGGACGGCAACGGAGGGCGCCTATGCCCATCTGCAGGGCACGAAGCCTCAGACGCTTGCTTATGCGCTGACAGACTCGCCGATCGGTCTCGCAGCCTGGATGATCGAGAAGTTCCGTAGCTGGAGCGATTGCGACGGTGACGTGGAGCGCACCTTCGGCATGGACACGCTCCTTACGGATGTTTCTCTCTATTGGTTCAGCAACGCGCTCACCTCGTCCTTGCGGCTCTACAAGGAGAATCGACTGTTCCCTCTTGCGTTCGAGACGCTGGAACGCGTTTCGCCGCCATTTGGGGTAGCGCTTTTCCCTCGCGAGTTGCCGATGCCGCCTCGATCCTGGGTGGCGCGGGTCTTTGACGTTCAGCGATGGACATCGATGCCGCGAGGCGGCCATTTCGCTGCGCTGGAGGAACCGAGTCTTCTGGTCGAGGACATTCGCGCCTTCTTCCGGCCGATGCGTTCGCGGCCTGAAACGAGAAGGCGAATGTGAAGGACTGCTTGAGCGCGGCGGTTCCTGATAAGATCCCTACGGCGCGGTGTTGTAGTCGACCACCGTCTGCGGGTTCTCCTCGCCATCGTAAGACGCGTCCACATCATATTGGACGAGGGAAAAATCGCCGTTACGGAACAGGTATATCCCTTTGTCCGAGGCGTCGCCGATGCCGCGCCATTTGTTGAACGTGGTCAGCGTCTTGGCGTCTTCGTCATATTCGGAATTGGCCGCCCAGCCGGTGGTGCGGAAGCCGATGATATCCATGCCCAGCAGTTTGCCGTCGCTGTCATTGTTCTCGTAACGGATATCCATTTCGGGCTCGGTGAACTGCAACTGCCGCACGCCCGATACTTCGTCGGTCATGTAGTAGACCGAACTTGCGTTATAGGCTGCCGCTTGGCAGTAGAACTCGAAAAGCCGCGTTTCCTTGTCGGGATCGCTGGCAGCCGCGTCCTTTGCCTTGTATTTGATCGAAAAGATGTTCGGCTCCTCGCCGAGAAACTGCTTGTCACACTGATCACCATAATCGGCGGCGAACAGTTTCTTCACCTGCTCGAGTGCGGTGTCCTTCTTCGGCGGCGGCGGCCCGTCACCACAGCTTGGCGGCAGCGCCTCCTCGAAATCGGCCTTGGACGGCTTCAGCGCGCCCTTGTCGATAAAGATCGGTCGGAACGGCGGGGCCTGGATCTGAGCGCTGACCTGGCGCAGCGTGTAGCAGCCGGCGAAGACCGCTTCATTGCCGTCCTTGTCGGTGGCGCGGATTGCGACAGGAACGCTGTAATAGATGCTGCCGGCCGCACCTTCATCGGAAATGGCGCCGGTTTCGACGTCGACCTTGTCGGTGCCGTCATAGCCCTTGACGAAGGTATCAAAATCCTTTGCCGGCTTGGTATCGCCGTAGTAAGCCCAGGCGCGGGCGAATTCGTGCCGGTTGATGGCGCTGTAGAGCGAGCGGATGACGGCTGCGGCGTCCGACCTGTCATCGACGTAAGGGGCTTGGTCATCGGCTGCCTGATCACCGGCTGCTTGTTCATCGTCGGCGAACACAGCCTGGCCGGATGCGGCAAGGGAGCAAAAGGCGGCCGCTGCCAGAAAGACGCGTCTCATCGGAGAATCTCCACCACGAAGGAGTCTATCATAGAGATTGCGGCGACGTGGTGACGCTTGAAAAATCCTCCGGGAAGGCGCTACGTCCCGCCGTCGGCGCTTCAGCCGCAATGGAGATTTGAACGTGACACTATCGATGTACGAAGCCTCGGTGCCGGTGTTTTCGGCCAGGCTGAAGGCGCTGTCCGGCGTGCTGTCGGCGGCCGAACAGAATGCAACCGAGCGCAAGATCGACCCGCAGGTGTTTTTGACCGCGAGGTTGGCGCCCGACATGTACGCGCTGGTCAGGCAGGTGCAGGTCGCCACCGACCACGCCAAGGGCGCGCCATCACGGCTGGCCCGTCGCGAGGTGCCGAAATACGAAGACAATGAAGCGACCTTCGCCGAGCTTCAGGCGCGCCTGACCAAGACGCTCGATCTGCTGGCGTCATTCTCGGCCGCCGAATTCGATGGTTCGGATGAAAGGGTGGTCGAACTGAAGTTTGGCCAGCGCGAAGCCTCGATGCCCGGCATGCAGTATCTGCTGCATGTCGCCATGCCCAACTTCTATTTCCACGTGACCACCGCCTACGACATCCTGCGCCACAACGGCGTGCCGCTGACCAAGGGCGCCTATCTCGGTAATCGTTGAAGCATTCGCCGTTGCGAGGTTTCCCGGCCGCTGCCGGGAAACTTCGTCTGGCGCTGGTTCAGCGCCAAGGCTTACTCAACGCAGTGACATTTCGCGCGCGATGCGCGGGAAATCGGCCGGCTTGACGCCGATGTCGGCGCGGTCGGCATTGCTCATCGAGTGAAGCAAGGCCAGTGCCGAGCGGTAACGCTGATGCTCCTGCGGACGCGGGCGGGCAAACATTTCAGTGAAGAACCCCATGATTCGGCCCCTTGTTGATCCTCCACGGAGCCGAGTATAGGGAAATTGTGAAGATTGTGCAGTGCAGCATTTGCATGGCAGCCATGCCCGGCGAATTTTTTTCGGCACAATTGGCGCATGCGCTGAAACTTGTGGCGCGTCCCCACCGTATGCATAGACGCTGGCACATGGCCGGCTTTTCCTCGCCACTCCTGGCGAATTTCCGGACTGCATGCAAATGCAGTCCGGCTTTTTGTTGGGTCTTGCGCATCGCCAACCGGGCCCGCCCAAACCTCGCAAACGCCTAAACTGGTTAAGATCAGCGGCATTCATTTTTAACGAGCCGGTTCTATGCTGCGACCGGCTCTGTTCGCACGCTTAAACGAGGGGGAGGCTGACATCGGCGCCAAGCGGGATTTCGCTTCCTTGCTCGACGATCTGTTCGTTGCCTCCGACAAGGATGAGGCGGCGGAAGAGACGAGCGCCCGGCCGTCGATCCCGTTCGACTATCTCTCCGTGGCCGACGAGCTTCATTCCGGCCGCATCAAGGTCTCGGGCGAAACATTCGCCGCCGAATACCGCGAGGCGGGAGCCGATCTGGCCGCAGAATTTGCCGCCCTTCTCGATCATGCCAAGCTGGCGCTGGCCGGCGAGGAGGCAAAGCCCGAGGAAAAGCTGCCGCCGATCGACCCTGACGCGATCGCCGTCGAGCTCGGCCTCGATCATCCCGTCAAGAACGCCGATCTCGGCCGCATGCGCCGCAGCTTCGCCTTCGCCAACCACCCCGACCGCGTCGCGCCGCATCTGCGCCAGCGCGCCATGATCCGCATGCAGGTGGCCAATATGCTGATCGATGAGGCCAAGCGGCGCGCGCTGGCCGGCGTCCGGCGCTGACTTTTCCAGGGTTCACGCAAAAGTCGGGTTCCCTGAGGGTTGGAGAGCGGCGCCGCTTTCCCTATACATGCGGCTTCCTTCCCGCGTAGCCGCGCAAATTCCCGCCGGAGAAACCCCATGCACAAACGCCGTCTCGGTCGGACCGATCTTCTTGTTACCCAGATCTGCCTGGGGTCGATGACCTGGGGCGAGCAGAACACCGAGGCCGATGGCCATGCGCAGATGGATCTGGCTTTTGAGCGCGGCGTGAATTTCATCGACACCGCCGAGCTCTACCCGATCCCGCCCAAGGCCGAGACGCAGGGGCGCACGGAAAAGATCATCGGCGGCTGGATGAAGGCCAAGGGCAACCGCGACAAGGTGATCCTGGCCTCGAAGGTGGTCGGCCGCACCGCCAACAGCTGGTTTCGTGGCGACCGTCCGTCGAAATTGGTGCGCGCCGACATCTTTGACGCCATCGACAAATCCCTGTCCAAGCTCGGCACCGACTATCTCGATCTCTATCAGATCCATTGGCCGGAGCGCGACATTCCCTGGGGCGCCAACCCGACCCGCGTGGGTGCTGTGCCGCGCCGTGCCGATGCCGTTGGCGCGCCGGCCGCCGAGACGCCGATCGCCGAGACACTCGCCGTCTTCGAGGAGCTCGTGAAGGCGGGAAAGATCCGCCATCTCGGCCTGTCGAACGAAAGCTCCTGGGGCGTCATGCGTTTCATCGCCGAGGCCGACAAGGGCGTCGGCCCGCGCGTCGTTTCGCTGCAGAACGCCTACAATCTGGTCAACCGCACGTTCGAGGTGAACCTCGCCGAGGCCTGCGAACGCGAGGATGTCGGCTTTCTCGCCTATTCGCCGCTGGCGCAGGGCTATCTCACCGGCAAATACGACCATGGCGCACGGCCGCAGGGTTCGCGCTCGCAGCTGTTCAACCGCGGCCAGCGCTACGAGACGCCAAATGCGGCGGAGGCGCAGCTCGCATACAACAAACTGGCGCGTTCCTTCGGCCTTGAACCGGCGCTGTTTGCCAACGCCTATGTCGCCAGCCGGCCTTTCGTCACGTCCAGCATCATCGGCGCGACGACGATTGCCCAGCTTGAGATGGCGCTGTCGTCAGCCGACGTGACCTGGACCGACGAGATGCAGAAGGGCGTGGATGCGATCCACCAGCGCGTCGGCAATCCGTGCCCATAAGCAGACCGTTTGGCCGGGATTGCCGAGCAAAGACAAGGGGAAGGGGACAGCCATGGATTTTCCGATCGAGACCGTCAGGGGAAAATTTCCGGCGCTGGACCTGACCGACAAGGGCCGCCGGCGCATCTATCTCGACAATCCGGCCGGCACCCAGGTGCCGCAAGCGGTTGCCGACGCGGTGGCGCGCTGCCTCCTCACCACCAACGCCAATCTCGGCGGCTATTTCGAAACCACGCTTGCCGCGCAAAAGGTGTTCGACGACGCCCATGCGGCGATGGCCGATTTCCTGGGTGCAGCGAGCGCGGAGGAAATAATCATCGGCGCCAACATGACGACGCTGACCTATCACATGTCGCGCACGCTCGGCCGCGGCTTCAAGCCGGGCGACGAGATCATCGTCACCCGCATGGATCATGAGGGCAATGTCTCGCCCTGGCTGCAACTGGCCGAAGACCTTGGCCTCGTCGTTCGCTTCCTGCCTTTCGACGAGAAGAGCTGGCAGGTCGAGGAGACGGCGCTGAGCGCTCTGCTCACCGACAAGACGCGGCTCGTTGCGCTGAACTATGCTTCGAACCTCACCGGCTCGATCAATCGGGTGAAAGCGCTGACGGCCATCGCCAAACAGGCCGGCGCGGTGGTCTATGTCGACGCCGTGCAGTTCGCGCCGCATGGGCTGGTCGACGTGCAGGACCTCGGCTGCGACTTCCTGGTTTGCTCTGCCTACAAGTTCTTCGGCCCGCACATGGGCATTCTTTGGGGCCGCCGCGACATCATCGATGCGCTGAAACCCTACAAATGCCGTTGCTCGTCCAATGGCCTGCCGGAGCGCTTCGAACTCGGTACGCCGCAGATCGAACTGATGGCCGGACTTACCGCAGCGGTCGATTACTTCGCCGAACTCGGTGCTGCGGCCGGCGAGGGCGGTTCGCGAAGGCAAAAGATCGCAAAGGCATACGAAGTGTCGATCGCCTACGAGAACCCGCTGGCGCTAAGGCTGATTGAATGCCTGTCGGATATCGAGGGCCTGACCATCCGCGGCATCACCGATCCGGAGCGCGTCAGCGAACGCGTGCCGACGGTTTCCTTCACGGTCGACGGCATCGTGCCAGAGACGATCGTGCGCCAGATGAATGCCGAAAACATCTTCCTGTGGTCGGGCCACAACTACGCCTGGGAGATCGTCCACCAGCTCGGCATTCCGGCCGAGCAAGGCGTCGTGCGCATCGGCATCGCGCATTACAACACGGCAGCCGAGATCGATGAGACGCTTGAGAGCGTGCACCGGGTCATCGCCATGCTGAGGCAACAGCGGGCCTGAATCAGCGCTGTTTGCCTCCGAAACCGGTGAGGAAGGCAGTGAGATTGTCGCCGAGTTCGTCGCAGAGATAGCCGCCTTCCTGGACGATCACCGTCGGCAGCCCGAGTTTGGCAATCGCCTCGCCGATGCGTGCGAAGCCGGGCGTGGTCACCGAAAGCCCGCCGAACGGATCGCCCTCGAACGCATCGAGACCCAGCGCCACGACCAGCGCGTCCGGCGAGAAGGCGCGGATACGTTGGAACGCCACTTCGAGGGCCTCCAGAAACGCCGCGTCGGCGGATTTGCGCGGCAATGGCAGGTTGAAATTATAGCCGAGGCCCGGCCCTTCGCCGCGTTCGTTGGCATGGCCCCAGAAGAACGGATAGAAGCGCACCGGATCGGCATGCAGCGACACCGTCAGCACGTCCGAGCGCCTATAAAAGATGCCTTGCGTGCCGTTGCCGTGATGCAGGTCGACATCGAGGATCGCCACCCGCGCCGCCTGCTTGCGCAACACCTGGGCTGCGACCGCCGAATTGTTGATGAAGCAGAAGCCGCCGGCGACATCGGCAAAAGCGTGGTGGCCGGGCGGCCGGCAGAGCGCATAGGCGGCAGGCGCGCCTGATATCGCCGCTTCGGCTGCCTCGACCGCGCTCCAGGCGCTCCATAGCGCGCTCTGCCAGGTCTCGGCTGAAATCGGGCAGGCGGTGTCGGCCATGTGGTAGCCGGCCTGGCCGACCGCCGAGGCCGGATAGGACCCTGTGCGGGCCAGTGGATGGATGTTGGGGATGACTTCCGCGGATGCGCCCTCGATGCGCTGCCAGCGCGCAAAAATGTGTTCGAGGAAGGCGAGATACTCCGGCGTATGCACGGCCGCCACCGGGCCTAGGCCATGTTCCCTGGGCCGCTCGATCATCAATCCGGCGGATTTTGCGCCGGCTAACAATCGCTCTACCCGCTCCGGCTGTTCGGGATTGGGCTGCGGCGCACCGCTGGACAGAAAGGCCTTCGGGTCGTGGCGTTTCTGCTCCTCGGCAAAGAAGGCTTTCATTCCGCTTCCCCATCCTGCGTTGCATCGGCAAAGGCGAAAAAGGCGTCGCCGACGATCTTCTGCGTCTGCTCATAGCTCGACCAGGCGATGCCCAGCCTCTCGTAAAAGGCCTTGGCGCCGTCATTGTCGGTATCGACCGACAGCCTGAGGTACGCGCCGCCGTCCTTGCGGCAGTCGCGCGCGACCCGGCGCAGCAGTTTTTCGCCGATCTTGCGGCCGCGAAACCGGTCCTCGACATAGAGGTCCTGGATATAGACGCCGGGCCGCCCCATCCATGTCGAGAAGATCGGGAAATGCAGGCAGAGCCCCGCAAAATCGCCGCCGATCTCGGCGATCAGGGTGGAGAAGGCGGGTTTGTCGCCAAAGCCGTAGCGGCGGAGATCGTCGGCAGTGGACGTGATCTCCTGATGCGCGCCGATATGGGTGCCGAGCTTGAGCAGCGCGGCATGGATGGTGTCGACGTCGTCGATGGTGCCGGGGCGGAGGGTGACTGTACTCACGATAGGCAAGGCGCCCAGGCACCCCCCTCTGTCCTGCCGGACATCTCACCCTCAAGGGGGGAGATTGGCAGCTTTGGCGCTGCCATCCATTTTGCAACGATTGAGATTGGCGAAGGCCGCAGTGACATCCGATCTCCCCCCTGTAGGGGGAGATGGCCGGCAGGCCAGAGGGGGGTGTGCCAGAACGCCATCATCGCAGATCAATCATCTCAAAACGCCGCCCTATCGCCACCCTTCAGCGCCAGCATCTCGCGCGCCTCGGTCGGCGTTGCGACTTCCAGCGACAACCCGTCGAGAATGGCGCGTATCCTGCGCACCTGATCGGCATTGGATTTCGCCAATTGCCGTCCATCGTAGAGACTGTCCTCCAGCCCGACGCGGACATTGCCGCCCATCGCCGCCGCGATCGAGATCAGGGGCATCTGATGGCGGCCGGCGGCGAGCACCGAGAACTGGTAGCTGTCGCCGAACAGCTTGTCGGCGATGCGCTTCATATGGATAAGATTGTCGGGATCGGCGCCGATGCCGCCGAGAATGCCGAGCACGAACTGGATGAACAGCGGCCCCGACACCAGCCCGCGGTCGCGAAAATGCGCCAGCGAATAGAGATGGCCGACATCGTAGCATTCGAACTCAAAGCGCGTGCCGCAGCCCTTGCCGAGCTTTTCGAGCACGCCTTCCATATCGGCAAAGGTGTTCTTGAAGATGGTGTCGCGCGTGGCTTCGAGCAGCTTTGGTTCCCACTCGTGCTGCCACTCCCTTGGCTTGTCGAGCATCGGGAACAGCGCGAAATTCATCGAGCCCATGTTGAGCGAGCACATTTCCGGCTCGGCCCGCAGTGGTGCCGCCAGCCGCTGGTCGAGCGTCATCAGCGACGAACCGCCGGTGGTGATGTTGATCACCGCATCGGTCGCTTGCTTGATGCGCGGCAGGAACTGCATGAACACCTCAGGATCGGCGGTCGGCCGGCCGTCTTTGGGATCGCGGGCGTGGAGATGCAGGATTGAGGCGCCAGCCTCGGCCGCCGCGATGGCGTCGGTCGCGATCTGGTCCGGCGTCACCGGCAGATAGGGCGACATGGACGGGGTGTGCACCGAGCCAGTGACCGCGCAGGTGATGATGACTTTCCTCGGCGCCATTCTTTAGCCCTCAGCCTTCGACCGGCAGGTCGAGTTCGGCGGCCAGAACTTCCAGCGAATCGCCGATGATGGAAATGATCTCGCCGACCTCTTCAGCCGTGACGATCATCGGCGGCGCCACCATGAAATTGTCGCTGTCGACACCGCCCTTGACCCTGCGGCCGTAGATGATCAGCCCGCGCTCGTAGGCGAGGTCGAGCAGGCGCTGCGTGGCTTTCTTGCCCTGTTCGATCGGCCGTAGAGTTTCGGGATCGGCAACCATCTCGGCGCCGGTGAGCAGGCCTTTGCCTCGGACATCGGCGATGAACGGAAAACGCTTCGCCAGCCCTTTCAGCCCGTCCATCAGCACGTCGCCCATCGCGGCGGCATTGGCGATCAGGTCGAGGCGGTCCATCTCGCCGAGCACGGCGAGCCCGGCCGCGCAGGCGAGCGGATTGCCGGCATAGGTGTGGCCATGCTGGAAGCCGCCCGACGCCAGCAGCGGCTCGACCAGCCGCATCGGGGCGGCCAGCGCGCCGAGCGGCGCATAGCCGGAGCCAAGCCCCTTCGACAGCGCGACGATGTCGGGCTTGCAGTTCCAATGGTCGCCGCCAAGGAATTTTCCGGTGCGGCCGGCGCCGCTCATCACTTCATCATGGATGAGCAGGATGCCGTAGCGGTCGCAGATCTCGCGTATACGCGGATAATAGCTGTCCGGTGCGACGAGGGCCGAAGTCGCCGCACCGCCGATCGGCTCCATGATGAAGGCGAGCATGCTGTCCGGGCCCTCGGCCTGGATCTTCTCCTCCAGCATGTCGGCATAGCGGACGCCGCGCTGCTCCATCGAAAGATTGTCGCGGTCGCGCCATGCCGTCGGCGCCGGCACGGTCGGCATCACCCGCATCATCGGTGTGAACGTTTCGGCCAGCGCATCGTCGCCGGTTATCGAAAGCGAACCCAGCGTGCCGCCATGATAGGAGGGAAAACGCGTGATAACCTTCCAGCGCTTCGGCTGGCCGGTCGCGACCGCCCATTGCCGCGCCAGCTTGATGCAGGATTCCGTCGCCTCCGAACCGCCGGAGACGAAGAAGATTCGGTCCATGCCCTCCGGCAGTTTGCCGGCGAGCTCCCGCGCCAGTTCTTCCGCCGGCTCGTTCTCGAAATGCAGGCGGTAGGCGAAGGTGGCGCGGTCCATCTGCCGCTTCATGGCGTCCAGCACATTGCGGTTGGAGTGACCGATATTAGCGACCATCGGCCCGCTCGATCCGTCGATGAAGCGGCGGCCGTCCTGCGTCCACATATAGATGCCTTCGGCGCGGTCGATCAGCGGCCGGCGCAGGCTGGAGAGGTAGAACAGGTGCGAGGGCGCGCGCGTTTCTGAACCAGTTGATGAGGGCTTCTGCATGTCAGGACTTTCCGAGGTAGCGATCGATTACATTCCTGGTCACGCGCTCGACCATCGGGTCCTGCCTGAGCAGGCCGGCGACCCATTCGCAGCTTCCGGCGTGGAAAACCTCGCCCTTGCCGCGCGGGAAATTGACGATCATGCCGTTGCCGCGTTTGACCTTTTCCAGATTGGCGTCGGTCGCCTCGCCAAACAGCGTTTCGGCCGTAAAGCGGCCATCCTCGTCGGTGAGAAACTGGTCCTCGATCGGGATATCGGCGCTTTCCTCGACCTGGCTCGCCATGCCGACGGCCAGCACCTGCAGCCCGTCAGGCGCACCGCTGTCCGGTGTCGGATAGGGCAGGCCGCCGCGGATCTCGAAATCGAGCCCGTCGACCTCATAGCCATAGACATGGCTGTCGGCGCCGAGCAGGTCGCCATAGTACATGCCGGTGCCGGCAAAGGCCCAGTGCTCGGGCCGATAGACCGGAAAGCCGCGCACGCCGCGCGGTGCGCATCCGCCCCAGCCGGCATAGACGCCGCGCGTCGCGTTGAGGCCGAACGTCATTGCGCCGGGACGACCGATCTCAGGCGCTTCCCAGGAGTTGGTGGCGCGGGTGACGTCGCCGCCTCGGAAGTAGGCTGGGTCTTCGGCGCGCGCCCGGTATTTGTAGCAGACCTGCCGCCGGCCTTCGTCCTCGAGCCTGGTCTGCCACATGAAATTGCCGGCAAAGCGCGCCGCATGACCGCCGCGCTCGACGTAGCTGTCGACGGCGTCTCGCATTTCCCAGGTCCAGTACTCGTCATGGCCGACGAAGACCACACAGTCGTAGCCGTCGAGAATCTCGGGCGAGAAGTGCAAATCGTGCTGGCTGGCGAGATCGACGCCATAGCCGGCGCGCTCGGCAAAGCGGAAGAAGTGGCTGTCATAGCTCGCCCAGCCGGAGGAGGTGTATTTCTTCGAATGTCCGGTGGCGTACGCCCATTCCATGTGCGGATAGCGCGGCACTGTTTTCGGCGGCACCGCAACCTCCAGCGGCACGCGCGGCGCATCCTTGGGCAGCACCACGAAGCCGCGGCACCAGGGCCGCTGGGTCGACACCATGCGCGCATATTGGTCGCGGCCCGGGCCGGTGATGCCCTGATAGGCGTTGGAGCCGCCCCATGTGTTGTAGGACAGCCAGGTGCCGGTCCCCGCCACCTGCAGCACGCGACCGGGTTTTCTGCCGGGCAGGGGCGCGACGATGATGAGGTGATGGCAATGGATGGGCTCGCGCCCGTCCGCCGTCAGCGTCAGCCGATAGGCGCCGGATGGCCAATCGTCGCTGATGCGAAATTCGAAAGACGCCTCCCAGCCGCAGCCTTCGACCGAGCACTGGTCGGGCGTATCCTGCCAGCGCGCCGAAAGCCCCGTTTGCTCGAAGACCTTTGTCTCGCTGCCGCCGTCGCGGACAATGACAATGCTGAAGCGCGGCGCCGTCGAGCTGACATGCAGCGTCACGGTCTCGCCGGCGCGGTAGGAAAATCGATCAGAATAGCACCAGATCTCGCCCCGCTCGCCGTCCATTCCCGGCCATTCATAGTAATGGCCGCGCACTGCCTCGCGGCGCTGCTCAGGCGTCAGTCCGAAATCGGGAAATTCGGTTGGCAGATGGGTCATGAACACCGGAAAAGTGACAGGCCG
Organism: Mesorhizobium sp. M0317; assembly: GCF_040321555.1. NCBI lineage: Bacteria > Pseudomonadati > Pseudomonadota > Alphaproteobacteria > Hyphomicrobiales > Phyllobacteriaceae > Mesorhizobium > Mesorhizobium sp. M0317. The sequence goes on from NZ_JAMYRV010000001.1 coordinate 299,815, forward strand.
CCATTTCGGCCATCTGCCGGCCAAGCGTCAAATGGAAACGATCGGGCCAGCAATTGCATACGACACAATTGCTTGGCCGCTCTTGGCCGCACCCGGCAAACCGACTATCTCAGGCGAGGCGGTATGTTCCGCCTCGGGAGCCGGCATGCTGAGAGTGCAGAAGGTCAAAGTCGACGACATCTACGTGCCGACGGCGCGCAAGAAGACGCTGCATCCCGAAACGGTCCGGCATCTGGCCGAAGACATACTGGAAAACGGCATGAAGACGCCGATCCAGGTTCGCCATGACGGCAAGCGCCACATCCTGGTCGAGGGCCTGCACCGGCTGGAAGCCGCCAAATGGCTCGGCGAGACCGAGATCGACGCCTATCTGGTGCAAGCCAAGCGCCACTGAGGCGCGCGACCGATCGACAACAGCCAAACCGGTCATTTCCTCAGCAGATTTTTTCGCAGGGCCTGTCGGCATGCGGCGTGCTCGCTCGTCCTTGGGGCGGAACCTGAGGAGACCGACATGTCCAGACCAATCTATTTCGCCATTCTTGCCTCGGTCGCTGCCTTGTTTGCAGCGCCCGGCCCAGCCAATGCAGAGGAGACCAAGCCCGCCATGACCACCGAGGCAACAGCCATGCCGAAGCCGGAAAAGTCGGGCCTGCTGCCGATCGACGGCCTGAATTACTACTATGCCGTCTATGGCAAGGGCGAACCGCTGCTTCTGCTGCATGGCGGCCTTGGCACGTCGGACATGTTCGCGCCGCTGCTGCCGAAGCTGGCGGAAAACCGCACCATCATTGCCGTCGACCTGCAGGGCCATGGCCGCACCGCGCTCGGCGAGCGACCCTTCAGCCTGGAGGGGATGGGCGACGACATGGCTGGTATCGTCAAGGCGCTCGGCTATGACAAGGTCGACGTGCTTGGCTATTCGCTGGGCGGCGGCGTCGCCTTCCGCATGGCCGTCCAGCATCCCGAGACGGTGAGACGTCTGGTCCTGGTCTCGACCGGCTTCGCCGCCAATGGCTTCTATGACGAGATGCGCGGCCAGCAGGCGCAGGTGAGCGCGGCCGCCGCCGATTTCATGAAGGACACGCCGATGTACAAATCTTACGTCGCCGTCGCCCCACGTCCCGACGATTTCCCTAAACTGCTCGATGCGCTGGGCAATTTCATGCGCAAGGATTACGACTATTCCGCCGATGTGGCGAAGCTGAAGATGCCAGTTATGCTGGCCTATGGCGACAGCGACATGTACAAGCCCGAGCACGAGATCAAGTTCTACCAGATGCTCGGCGGCGGGCTGAAGGATGCCGGCTGGATGCGTGAGAACCTGTCGCAGAACCGGCTGGCCATCATTCCCAACCGCACCCACTACGACGTCTTCTTCGCACCGGAACTGACGGCCGCGGCACTGCCCTTCCTCAATGGCGAAACCAAGGTGAAGACCTGGGACGAAGTCCTCAGCGAAACGAAATAGCTTGCCTGAAAATACATGCCGGCCGTCTCGAAGAGGCGGCCGGCTTTTTTGTGCCTGCGAAACCACGAAGCCCTGGCGCAGCCATTAGTCCTATCGGCGCAATCGATGGCGCCATCAGGGCTTTTCAATTGACCGAAAGGTACCTGTCGATATCATCAAGAGACCTTCAGTGTGATGGGTTCGAATGATGACGAAATACCAGGGCGGATGCCATTGCGGGGCAGTGCGCTACGGCACCGAGGCGGCGCCGCTCAACCAGCGCGTCTGCCACTGCCGGCGCTGCCAGAAGGTGATCGGCGCGGCCTTCAACGCCCGCCTTTTGTTTCGCATCGACGATGTCACCGTCGAGGGAGAGGTGGCGACGGTCAACACCTCTCCGGACCTAAAGCGCGGCTTTTGCGGCGCTTGCGGCACCACGCTGTTTTCCCGACGCGACTCCGCCGGCATCGTCGGCATCACCACCGGCTCGCTCGACGATCCCTCACTTTTCAAGCCGGAGATGCATATGTGGACCGCCTCGAAGCAGCCTTGGCTGCAGCTCGAAGACGGCCTGCCGCACCATGAAGGCGCGCCGCCTCCGAACTGACGCCGGCCTTACCGGAAATTAATCCCGAAACCACGACATAGCCGGCAAAGCGTCATTGGCGGGCCATGATTGCCTGCCTATCTGTCGTCTGCGGGCGGGTATCGAGGAGACGACCGATGAGCGACAGAATCAGCACCCTGGACGAGCTTTTGAGCGATCCGATGGTCCTCCTCGTGATGGAGCGTGACCGCGTGCGCCCCGAACAGGTTCGCCTGCTGCTCGAACGTGCCCGCCGCCCGGCCGCCGACGCCGTGCCACCGGCGCATGTGGTGGCGAAAAGCTGCATGCAGCAATGGCTGGGAAGGTAAGGCTATGATCCTTCGTCCGGCCAATTCCTAATAACTTGATTCAAACTTTGTTGGTAATTTCTCGTTAGTAATCGAGGCCGGTTTGTCCGGCGGCGTCTGTTTGCCTTCGGTCTGTTGTGTTTTGCGTACAGGTCCAGATGCGGATTTCAGGCGTCGTCAGTTTCATGTTGGCATCGCTGTGGCTTGCCGGCTGTTCGTCCACAGCGGGCGTCGATGGCTTGCAACCGTCGAACGAGACGACCAGTTCGGTCGTGCGTCCGAGCGCGCCGGTCACCGCGGCTCCGGCGGGGACCGCCGACCTCGCGCCGATGCGGTCCGACATGGTGGCCGACAACGCTGTGGCCGACAATGCGCCGCCCTTTTCCATGGTCGAGGAAGAAGAGGCCATCGTCGCGGGCACGCCGCAGGGGAGCACCAGACCACAGCTCGAGCCCGCCGCTCTGATGTCTGCGCCGAAGCGGTTGACGCGCGCTGCGCCGGCCATGCTGGCCTCGCCGGTCACCCGCTACGGTTTTCGCGACGCCAAGCCGATCAATTTCGGCAAGGCTTCGCCACGCTACCTTGCCGTCCACGGCGTCGACGTCTCGCGCTGGCAGGGCAATGTCAACTGGGGCAAGCTGCGCGCCCAGGGCGCCAACTTCGCCTACATCAAGGCGACCGATGGCGGCGACCATCTCGACCCGATGTTCATGAAGAACTGGCGCAATGCCGACGCCGCCGGGCTGAAGCGCGGCGCCTATCATTTCTTCTACTGGTGCCGCACCGCCGGCGAGCAGGCCGACTGGTTCATCCGCAATGTGCCGAGGGTCGAAGGCGCGCTGCCACCGGTAATCGATGTCGAGTGGAACGGCGAATCTTCCTGCAAGCGGCGGCCGTCGCGGGCCACCGTGCTGGAAAAGATGAAGGTGTTCATGGACAAGCTGGAGCGCCATTACGGCCAGCGGCCCATCATCTACACCGCACCGGATTTCTATCGCGACAATCTCAAGGGTGCGTTTCTCGATTATCCGTTCTGGCTGCGCGCTGTGGCGCGGCATCCCTCAAAGGTCTATCCCGGCCGCAAATGGCTATTCTGGCAGTACTCCGGCTCCGGCCTGTCGCACGGCGTGACCGGCCGCATCGACCTCAACGTCTTCCATGGCGACGAGCGCGCCTGGCGGGCATGGGCAGGCGGGCAGACGACCGTCGCCGACGCCGACTGAACGTCAGGCCGGTGCCGGTGCGCCTGCGCTGCCTGCCGCTGCGCCTTGGGTTGAATTTTCAGCGTCTCGCTAACGATCCGCTCACTGTGTCCTTTAGCGGTATCGCAACAGCCTTCCGGTAACGTGCCCGTGATCGGGTTTTCGGAGGGATCCATGCGCAATCCAGTTGTGGCTGTCGCACTTGCCGCCGCCGTCGGCTACGGGTTTTTCAGTTCGCTCGGCCACATGCCGGGCGGAAGTGCCACCTCGCTGGCGGAGTCGAAGCAGAACGTCGTGTCCTATTCCACCGAGGACAAGGCGATGCAGGCCGCCAAGGACAGCGGCCGCTCGACCCTCAAGCGCTTCCACGAACTGATGGACGCCGGCACGCCGGGCACCTACACGGTAAAATTCCCGCTGACCCAGAACGGCGCCACCGAGCATATCTGGCTGCAGCTGGTCGGCTACAGCGACGGCTCCTATATCGGCCTGCTCGCCGACGTCCCGGTCAATGGCAACAAGTACAAGATGGGCGACAGGATGACGGTGACCGAGGCCGACGTCGAGGACTGGATGATCAAGAACGGCAAGGTGATCTATGGCGGCTACACCACGCGCCAGGCGCTTGCGGATATGCCGAAGGAACAGGTTGCAAGATACGGGTTGACCTTCAAGGACTGAGGGTTGAGGCGGGGGCGAGTTTTATCGCGGTGCCTAGAGGGCTGTCGCGCTTTTCGCGTTCGCGTATCTCAGCCGTCTGCGCCAGCACCCAGTCGCGAAACACCTTGATTTTGGGCGCGTTGCGGCGGCTCTCCAGATGCACCAGCCAATAGCCGTCGCCGTCCGATCCAAGCACGTCGAATGGCTGTATCAACTGGCCCTTTTCCAACAGGGCGCTGTAAAGGTTTCTGGTGAGGATCGCGGCGCCCTTGTCGGTCAGCGCCGCCATCGCATCATAGGCCTGCGTACCCAGCTTCGGGCCAGCGATGACGCGATCGGGCTCGAACGGCACGCCGGCAGCCTTGAACCAGATTTCCCACCAGGGATCGTCGGCACAGCATAGCGGCACTTGGTAGAGATCCTCGGGGCGGTGGATGCCGCCAACGCTTTCGGCGAGTCTCGGGCTGAGCATCGGCGTATAGTCCGCCTTGAACAGATAGTGAGCCGTCAGGCCCGGCCAATTTCCACTGCCGGTGCGAATGCCGACATCCATGTCGCCGCGCGTGAAATCGACCAGCCCGTGCGATGTATTCACCTTCACGGCAAGGTCGGGATGCATCAGCTGGAATGTTCCAAGCCATACGGCCAGCCAGTTCGATGCGAAGGTTTCCATGGTCGTCACCGACAGCACGCCGGTCGCTCCACCCTTGGTGGCGACCCATGCGTCGGCCAGGGTCGAGAACGCGCCTGTTGCGTGCGGCGCCAGCTGCTGTCCGGCCTCGGTCAGCGCGATCTGCCTTGTTTTTCTTATGAAAAGCGGCGTTCCGGCACGTTCTTCCAGCACCTTTATCGATAGCTGGCAGCTGATTGGGTCATGCCGAGTTCTTCGGCTGCCTTGGTGAAACTGCCCAGCCGGGCCGCGGCTTCAAAGACCCTGATGGCTCCTAATGGTGGCAGTTCCCAGCTCATGACGCATCAATCCCGCTGATGCATACTACGCGACGTTCGATTGGAAACCAAGCCCGGAAAACGGCATGCTGCATTCATCGGATCAAACCCTGGAGGATACGGCAATGACCACCACCATCGCTCTCTACAACACGCTTCGCCGCCCGGTGCTCGACCTCTTCACCGCGCCGTTCAGGCCTCGCAAGCGCGGCCTGCTCGACCGCCGCTCGCTGTCGGATCATTTCCTCAGGGATATCGGTATGCTTGACGGACGCGTGCCTCCCGGCACCATTGGCTAAGCAAGCTCTTTGACCATGGGGGAAAGATGACTGTGCCATCCGAGGATCTGGCGAAGAGCCGCCAAACGATCAACGCCTATGAGGACTATGCCGAACGCTACGACGCTCTGGTGCGGCACGTTCCGAACCAAAGAGAACAGAAATGGCTGAAGCGCCTGGTGAAGATCGCCGGCAAAGGCGGCCGGATTCTGGAAGTCGGTTCGGGACCCGGATACGATGCGGACTTCGTCGAAGGGCTCGGTGTCCAGGTTCGGCGCGCAGACGCAACGAAGCGGTTTCTCGAGTTGCAGGCCGCACGCGGCAAGCATGGTGAGTTTCTCGATCTCATCACCGACGATCTCGGAGGCCCCTACGACGCGGTGCTGGCCTTGTGCGTCCTGATCCACGTGCCGCGCGAGCAGGCCGACCAGGTGCTTGCCAAGATTGCCGGGTCGTTGCGGCCGGGCGGCGCCTTCCTCGTCTCGATGCGCATTGGCGATGGCGAGAAGAGCGGCGAATATCATACGGTCTACTGGCGCAGGGACGACTTCGCGGCCCGCCTCGAAAACGCCGGGCTGGTCCTTGTCGGAGACGAATTCAACGTCGGCCGCGATCGCGAAGAGTGGACCACCTTTCTGGCTGTGAGGCCGTCATGACGGGCCGCGGACTGTTTTTGTTCGTGCTGCTCAGCCTCCTGTGGGGCATTCCCTATTTGTTGATCAAGCTGGCGGTTGCCGAGGTGTCGGTGCCCTTCCTGGTCTTTGCCCGAACAGCCGTCGGCGCGCTCGCGCTGCTGCCCTTCGTCCTTGTCCAGCGCAGTTTCGGATGGCTGAAGACACATTGGCCGGCGGTCGCCGCATTCTGTCTGGTCGAGATGATCCTGCCATGGGGGCTGATCACCCATGGCGAAGTCAGCATCGACAGTTCCACCGCGGGACTGCTGATTGCCATGACGCCGGCCGTAACCGTCGCGATCTCAAAGCTGATGGGTTCGGATGAGCGGCTGGGGATACGCCGCTGGACCGGCCTTTTCCTCGGTTTTGCCGGTGTCTTCGTGCTGGCGCTGCCGACCTTGGGTGGCGGATTTCTCGCGGTCGTCGAGATTCTCATGGCCGCGGCCTGCTATGCCTCGGGTTCGATCATCGCGTCGCGCTGGCTCAACGATTTGCCGGCAACCTCGCTGACGGCAGTCTGTCTGGCAGGGGCCGCGCTGATCTACGCCGTGCCGGCGGCGTTGGCCTGGCCGGCGGCCATGCCGTCGACAATGGTGGTTGGCGCAATCCTCGGTCTTGGCGTGTTTTGCACGGCGATTGCCTTCGCCACCTACTTCCTGCTGGTGCGGGAGATCGGCCCCGAACGGGCGGTCGTCATAACCTATGTGGCGCCCGCCGTCTCCGTGGCAGCCGGCGTGCTCGTCCTTTCAGAGCCGCTCGATATCGGCATTGTAGCGGCTTTCGCGCTCATCCTGTGCGGATCATATCTCGGCACGTGGCGCGCTCCGCCAGAACCGTCCGTGTCCGCGACCTCGGCAAGTTGACCGGCGGCCGCCAGCCGCCGTCAGAAATAAGGGCGCAGGTTCTCGCGAATGCGGTCCAGCACCGTCTTTCCCGAGATATCGGCGGTGAAGGTCTTGCCGGTGATGGTCTCAAAGGCCTGCGTATAGACACGCGACGTCTGCTCGATGAGTTCGGCGGGGATTTTCGGAATACGGTCCTTGTAGGGATCGCAGCGTGCGGTTACCCAGGCGCGAATAAAGTCCTTGTCGAAGCTTTGCGGCCGCTCGCCTGCCTTGAAGCGCTCCTCATAGCTTGCCGCAAGCCAGTAGCGGCTGCTATCGGGCGTATGGATTTCATCGGCAAGGACGATGGCGCCATCCTTGTCCGTGCCGAACTCGTATTTGGTGTCGACCAGGATCAGGCCGCGCTTGGCGGCCAACGCTTTGCCGCGCGCAAACAGCGCCAGCGCATAGCGCGAGACGGTGTCCCATTGCTCTTCCGACAACAGGCCGCGCGTCAGGATCTCGTCACGCGTCAAGGGCTCGTCATGGCCGCCATCGAGCGCCTTGCTGGTCGGCGTGATGATGGCCTGCGGCAGCTTCTCATTGTCGCGCAGTCCGTCCGGCAGGCGGATGCCGTACATATCGCGTTCGCCGTTCTTGTATTTCGTCAGCACCGAAGTGCTGGTGGTGCCGGCGAGGTAGTCGCGAACAACGATTTCCACCGGCAGAATGTCGAGCCTGGTGCCGACGACGACATTGGGGTCGGGGTAATCGAGCACATGGTTGGGGCAGATGTCCGCCGTTTCCTCGAACCAGTAGCGCGCCGTCTGGGTCAGCAGTTCGCCCTTGAGCGGGACAGCGGTCAGGATCACATCGAAGGCGCTCAGCCGGTCGGTGGCGATGATGATGCGGCGGCCATCCGGCAGATCGTAATTCTCGCGGACCTTGCCTTTGTAGTGGTTCGGGAGTTCCGGAATGAAGGCATCCGAGAGAACGCGCAGTGCTGTCATCCTGGTCTCATGGCTCCTAACAGTTTGGGCGACTCTTAACAAAGTTGAGGGGGCTTCGATACCCGAGGAAGGGCGGTTCGTCCTTTGCGAATAATCAAGACATTGCCTTCGCCGTGCTATCTATTTGCAGCTTCCGGCACTCCTGGGGGACGCGGTGGACGTAGAGCTCAAATTTCTGATTGTCGGATTTGCCTGCGCGATCGCGGGCGGTCTGTCGTTCATCACCTTCGTCAAGTGGCGCGAGGTGCAGGCGATGAGCCACTGGCTGCCGGCGCCGGGCAAGATCATCTCGTCGCGCGTCGAGGCGCGCGAAGTCAGAAGGTCGGGCGTCGGCTCGGACAGCAGCGACACCACCGAGATGCGCAATTTTCCGGCGATCACCTTGGAATACAAGGTCGGTAAAAAGAAATTTCAAAGCTCGCGCTACAGCGTGAAGGAGAATCTGGGGAATTTCGAAGTCACCGAAACCCTGGCGCAGTTTCCCACCGGCGCTGAAGTGACCGTCTTCTACAATCCGGCCGATCCGGGCAAGGCCGTGATCGAACGCACCCTGCCGGACGGCGCCTTCAAGTTCATGGTCAAGCTCTCGGCCGGGCTGGTGATCGGCACGGTGGTGCTGGTGTTTTTGCTCGGTGGCGTGCTGGAGGCGATCCGGCCGCACCTGCCCAAGCCGCAGAACCTCGGCGCCGGAGCGCTGCTGCTGTTCATGGGCCTGATGATCCTGCGCATGGCCTTCGTCCAGAAGTCGCTTGCCGAGCAGGCGGCAAAATGGCCGGTCGCGCCCGGCCGCATCGATTCCTCCGGTCTGCAGGCGCTACGAAACTACAGCGGCCATCGACGCTGGAGCACCGTTTTCAAATCCCGCATCGTGTACAGCTACGGCGTCGCAGGCCAGCACTACACCTCAGACCGCGTCACCTTCGGCGCCACGGTCACCGCTTCAATGCCCGGCCTCGTCAGCGGCCAGGCGCGCAGCTATGCCGAGGGCGGCAAGGTCGACGTGCATTACGACCCAGCCAACCCCGCCTCGGCAGTGCTCGAATGCAGCGTGCGCGGGCTTTGGCTGCTGTGGGTCTGTTCGGCCGCGTTTCTGGGCGGCGCGGCGTGGCTGGTCGGTTTTATCTGAGGCGCCCACTTTCATGACGAGACATCCAATGATCGTCCGCAGGCTGGCTGTCGTTTCCCTGGCTCTGCTCGGCGCCGTGCAGGCAGCGAGCGCAAAAGAATGTCTGCTCAGCCATGCCACCTACCGCGAGCCGCGTTCGGGCGCGGTGATGCAATTCCGGCCGCTGAACAATGAGCCGGCGGCACTGACGGCCGAAGTGTTTTCGGTGACCGTGCCCAACACCGACACGCGCTTGCCGGCCGACATCACCTTGACCAATGGCAAAAATTCGCTTCCGCTCGGCACCATCCACCACGCCTGCACCGACGACGACCGCGAAGCGGGGCTGGAGGATGGCAGCGGTCTCTGCCGGATATGGATGGGCCAGGTCTATGCCTTGACCGGAGGCGGCGCCGAGCAGCTGAATTCGCGCGAAGCGACACCGGCGCCGAAAGGGCTGTTGCTGCCCGATTTCGGCGCGGCCTTCACCGAATTTGCCGATTTCTCCAATGCCAATCCGGACGGCTCGGCCTGGGACGCCTTCACTTTGACAGGATGCAGCGATGAATAACGCCATGAGACTGATTGTCTGGATCTGCACGCTGTTTGCCTCGGCTACGATATCAGCCGCAGCGCGGGCGGACGAGCCGGCGCCATCGCGCCCGCCGATCGACAAATGCGTCTGGGAAAAAATGGCCGACAAGACGGTTGGGCTGGCCGCTTGGGCGCAGCGCTGCGATTTCGGCTTCCGCCAGATCCATTTCGAGTTCGCCGGCAATGCGCTCGCCATCAAATACAGCGATGGCGGCACGCCCGATCCGCTGGTCGAGGTGTTCGACATCAAATCAGGCGAAACCGCCGAGGCCGCAGTGCTGCGCCTGTTGCTGGAAAAGACCGATAAACCAGTCAGCGCCCGCTGCGTGCTGGCGCCCTACACCGAGGGCACCGTGCCCGCCGGCGTCAAACGCTACACATTCAGCCCCGATGCTGCCTATGCGAAAGAGCTGAAGGCGCTAGCCAATGACGAAGTTCCCGAACCGCCCTGCGGCGACTGGGGCGAAATGCCGGATGGTATTCAGTATTTCGAGGCGCCGGCGGGGCGGAAGGTGCTGTTCGTACGGGCGGGGCAGGACGAGCCGTTGTTTGATGAGCAGACGCTGCGGGTGGTGTCGGCGGGGTAGGTGCTGAGATCCTGATCGCAGGATCTGTCTTATGCTTCGACGTATTCCGCGAGGCTGACGCCTTTCGGCACGTCCAGCCCATCGGCACGCAAGCCTTCGATGTGAAAGCGTATAGCGTCGCGAACTTCGGTTTCCACTTCTGGCACGGTCGCACCGGTCGCGATGCAGCCGGGTAAGTCCGGCACATAGGCAGAGAAATTGTTTCCTGTTTTTTCGATCACTACCGCGTAACGCATTGACCACTCACAGATCGGTTTGATCGATCAGCCTACTCAGGCCTTTCTTCGATTGTATGGAGACTGGTTTGTGGGCTTTAGGGACACCCCTTCCTCAGAAGCCTTCGATTGCACCGCTCCCGGTGTACGGCCAAGCTTTAGGCCGATAATGCGTGTAGGGGTGTTATCTTTCGCCAAAACCTTAAGCTGCTTAATCTCTGCCGGTTGCCATATCTTCCCTGAATTGCGTTCTGTCTTCGGTGTCTTAGCCATTTTATGACCTTTATTTGCGTTGCTGCTTTGTTCTACAAGGGTCTTACGTGCAAGGCAATCTGTCTTGCACGTAACGATTTAGTTTCTCGCAGCTAATTTAGGAATATCCCGTCACTCTGCATGCGGCACTCGCAGGCGTTCCTGCAGAGGGGTTTGGTATCTGGAGCAGTATTGCCCTATAGCCGCGCAGCAGCGGCGGATGCCGTCCATGCGGCGTAAATATCTATGCGTTGAGTGAGCCGCGCTGTGATTGCTTGCCGTTAAAAAATAACGAGAGTTGACCGAGGGGGTCCGGAGTCCGTTCCAACGAAGCTCTTTTTGGGAGTTCGGAAATTACAGCTTTGATCCAATTGCCATCGTTGGACGCAACGGTTTCATTTTTTCGTACTTTAAGCCGACTCAAGTGTCGACTAATTCTAATGGCCTGCTTCTCAGTCAATTTATATGACTTCCGAATTTCGTTTGCTGATTTATATTTTTTGCAAAAGGAATACGGATAAAGGAAGCAAAGAGCAAAAGCTGTTGCTTGCCATTCGGCGCTATTAGGTAGGGGGGTATTTCTGACGCTGTCGCTATATACTGCGTCAGCGTTATTCAGGCCAAGCGCCGCATACCTGTGATGTAGAAACAGGTGCCCAACCTCATGGAGGAGAACTTCCATAGCGAACGCCGACTTATTTGCGGCGGCCTCATAGATGCTCTCGGATACAACGATCCCCAGCGGGTCTTCAGAAATGAAGGCGCGCCGCGAGCCCATCGTTACATCGTCTTCTATGAAGAGATAAAGCCCCGGAAAAATCTTAGGTAAATCGATTTCCAGATATCGAATTATATCCAGTTCTCCTTCGCCAGGCCCAAACGCGGACGTCCGAATTGTCTCTGCCAAACGATTGATTTGGTGGAGAGAGGCTCCTTTGGCGACATAGACGTTTTTCATCGCACATCACCGTATCGTGGCTGCGAAACGCGCGTAAGCCTGTAAGTCGGGTCTTGGGCCGCAAGTGCTGCTTCAACCTCTTCGAGATCTAAGCCGAGAACTCCCATCGCCAGCACGACATAGTGCGCAGGGGGTATCTTTTGGCCACTCTCCATAAGAGAAATATCGCGGGGACTTGTATTTACCAGTTTTGCCATTTCAGGTCGGGTCATTGTCATGGCTGTACGCCCTTCGGTACATAGCTGTCCAAAGGGCGTAAGCTGGTAGTGGTCATTCGACGCCACAACTTTTGTTGTAGCCATTTCGGTGCTCCTTCTCAGCTGCACCCGCTCGTAGAACCGCAGGTGTCGCACTTCTCGCAGGTCCCGTTCCGCACCATTGTGAAGTTGTGGCATTCCGAGCATTCGTTGCCGGTATAGCCCTGCATCAATGATTGCTGACGCCGCGTAGAGGCAAGTGCCTTTGCCTCGGCCGCTTCTTTCGCTGCTTCGTCGGTGAACAGCCCGGTTGGGTCGGCTGCCTCTTCGTAAACGATGTCTTCGACCAATTCCTTGGCCCGCTCCTCATAGTCGCGCTTGTAGGCGATGGCTTCGTCGCTTGCTGGTTTCAGCGCTAGCACGTTGGAGCCCGAGAATGCAGTTGGAGTGACACGGGCAGGGGCCGCAGCGGGTGATCCGGCAAAGCCCTTGGGGTCGCCACCTAAGCCCGTCACCAACTTCACTGGTGACGCGCCGCGGGTAAGGCCCTTCGAGAACGGAGTAGCCTTGCCTTCGTTAATGCCGCGTCCGAGCGCCGTCTTGTCGAAATCCGACTGGTCGACATGGGCGAGGTCGTGGCGGCCGAGATAGGACACGGCAAGCTCGCGGAACACGTAGTCGAGGATCGACGTCGCATTCTTGATCGCGTCGTTGCCCTGCACCATGCCGGCCGGCTCGAACTTGGTGAAGGTGAAGGCCTCGACAAATTCCTCGAGCGGCACGCCATATTGCAGGCCAAGCGAGATGGCGATGGCGAAGTTGTTCATCATCGCCCGGAAGGCAGCGCCTTCCTTGTGCATGTCGATGAAGATCTCGCCGATGCGGCCGTCATCGAATTCGCCCGTGCGCAGGTAGACCTTGTGGCCGCCGACGACCGCTTTCTGGGTGTATCCCTTGCGGCGGTTCGGCAGTTTTTCACGATCGCGATAGAGACGTTCGATGACGCGTTCGACGATCTTCTCGGTCACTTGCACGGCGCGCTGTGAAGCGGGCGCAGCGATCAGCTGCTCGACCGCGTCGTCCTCGTCATCCTCGCTGTCGGCGAGCAGCGACGAATTGAGCGGCTGGGACAGCTTTGAGCCGTCGCGATAGAGCGCGTTGGCCTTCAGCGCCAGCTTCCACGACAGCATGTAGGCGCCCTTGGCGTCTTCCACCGTCGCATCGTTGGGCATGTTGATGGTCTTGGAGATGGCGCCGGAGATGAAGGGCTGTGCCGCCGCCATCATCTGGATGTGGCTGTTGATCGACAGCGAGCGCTTGCCGATCTTGCCGCACGGGCTGGCGCAGTCGAACACCGCCAGATGCTCGGCCTTGAGGAAGGGCGCGCCTTCCAGCGTCATCGCACCGCAGACATGGATGTTGGCGGCCTCGATGTCCTTCCTGGAGAAGCCCAGCGCCGGCAGCATCTCGAACGAGAAGTCGTTGAGCTGCTCATCGGTGAAGCCGAATGTCTCCTTCACCCAGTCGGCGCCCAGCGTCCACTGGTTGAAGACGAACTTGATGTCGAAGGCCGACTTCAGCGCCGCATTGAGCGCCGCGATCTTGTCGTCAGTAAAACCCTTCGCCTTGAGCGAGCCGGGGTTGACCGCCGGCGCCTGGTTCATGTTGCCGTGGCCGACAGCGTAAGCCTCGATCTCGGCGAGCTGGCTCTCGGAATAGCCCAGCGTGCGCAGCGCTTCCGGCACGGCGCGGTTGATGATCTTGAAGTAGCCGCCGCCAGCGAGCTTCTTGAACTTCACCAGCGCGAAGTCGGGCTCGATGCCGGTGGTATCGCAATCCATGACCAGGCCGATCGTGCCGGTCGGCGCAATCACGGTCGCCTGCGCGTTGCGGTAGCCATGCTCTTCGCCGAGTTCGATGGCGCGGTCCCAGGCAGCCTTGGCGTGCGTGGCCAATTCCTGCTGCTTCAGGTCGGACGCGACCAGCGGCACCGGATTGACGGCGAGTTTCTCGTAGCCCTGTTTCTCGCCATAGGCGGCACGGCGATGGTTGCGCATGACGCGCAGCATGTTCTGCGCATTGCGGTCGTAATCGGCGAAGGCGCCGAGCTCGCCGGCCATCTCGGCCGAGGTGGCATAGGCAGTGCCGGTCATGATGGCGGTGAGCGCTGCGCAGATGGCGCGGCCCTCGTCGGAATCATAGGGAATGCCGGACGTCATCAGCAGGCCGCCAATGTTGGCATAGCCGAGGCCGAGCGTGCGGTATTCGTAGGACTGCTTGGCGATCTCCTTCGACGGGAACTGCGCCATCATCACCGAGATTTCGAGGACGACGGTCCACAGCCGCACCGTGTGCTCGTAGGCGGCGATGTCGATCGTGCCGTCGGCATTGCGGTAGGGCAGCAGGTTGATCGAGGCCAGGTTGCAGGCCGTGTCGTCGAGGAACATGTATTCCGAGCACGGATTGGAGGCCCGGATCGCACCGGCCGAAGCGCAGGTGTGCCAGTCGTTCATCGTCGTGTTGAAATGCAGGCCCGGATCGGCCGAAGCCCAGGCGGCGTAGCCGATCTTTTCCCAGAGGTCGCGTGCCTTCAGCGTCTTCAGCACCTTGCCGTCCTTGCGGGCGGTCAGGTGCCAGTCGGCATCGTCCTCGACGGCGCGCAGGAAATTGTCCTTCAGCGACACCGAATTGTTGGAGTTCTGGCCGGAAACGGTGAGGTAGGCATCGGAATCCCAGTCGGTGTCGTAGGTCTTGAACGACATCGAGGTGTAGCCCTGCTTGGCGAACTGGATGACGCGGTAGATGTAGTTCTCCGGCACGGCCGACTTCTTGGCCGCCTTGATCTCGCGCTTCAGCGCGGTGTTGATCGACGGGTCGAAGCAGTCGTCATCATGGCCTTCGCAGTTGATGCAGGCCTTCATGATCGCTTCGAGATGTTTTTTCACGATCTTGGAGCCGGTGACCAGCGACGCCACCTTCTGCTCTTCATTGACCTTCCAGTCGATGAATTCCTCGATATCGGGATGGTCGGCGTCGACAATGACCATTTTCGCCGCGCGGCGCGTGGTGCCGCCCGACTTGATTGCGCCCGCCGCGCGGTCGCCAATCTTGAGGAAGCTCATCAGGCCGGACGAACGGCCGCCGCCGGACAGCTTTTCGCCTTCGCCGCGCAGCATCGAGAAATTGGAGCCGGTGCCCGAGCCGTATTTGAACAGGCGCGCTTCGCGCACCCACAGGTCCATGATGCCGCCTTCGTTGACGAGATCGTCCTGCACGCCCTGGATGAAACAGGCATGTGGCTGCGGATGCTCGTAGGAGGACTTCGACTTGGTCAGCTTGCCGGTAAACGGGTCGACATAATAGTGGCCCTGGCTCGGACCATCGATGCCGTAGGCCCAGTGCAGGCCGGTGTTGAACCATTGCGGCGAGTTCGGCGCAACGCGCTGGGTGGCGAGCATATAGGCGAGTTCGTCGCGGAAGGCGCTCGCGTCTTCTTCCGACTTGAAGTAGCCGCCCTTGTAGCCCCAATAGGTCCAGGTGCCGGCCAGCCGGTCGAAGACCTGGCGGGCGTCGATTTCGGAACCGTAGCGCTCGGCTTCCGGCAGCTTGGCAAGCTCGGCCTCGTCGGCGACGGAGCGCCACAGGAAGGAGGGGACGTCGTTCTCCTCGACCTTCTTCAGGCGCGCGGGCACGCCGGCCTTGCGGAAATACTTCTGCGCCAGGATGTCGGCGGCAACCTGCGAGAACTGCGCCGGCACATCGATATTGTCCAAGCGGAACACCACCGAGCCGTCCGGATTCTTGATCTCCGAAAGCGCCTTGCGGAATTCGATCTCCGCGTAAGCTGATTGGCCTGGCTTGGTGAAACGACGCTCGATGCGCATTGGTCCGGTCCCTTTTGTCTATATATAGCGCTTTTCCCCGGGGATTTCTGCCCCCAATGCGAAACGCGCATGTCCGCCGTCTGCCGGCGTTCGAAAACACCGGCTCTCCTTGTGGCAGTCTTCGTCGCCTTGCTGGTCGAACTTCTTGCGAAGCCGCTGTTCCAACTCTGCGCCGAACCCTGCGGGTCCCTCAAAACTGAATTTTTTCCTCGATTCCCTCGACCGAGGGAAATTCACACTATCTAGCGTCGAACCTGCCTGCAAACACTAAATATAGTGTTAACAGACAATTTATTCCAGTCCGACAAATCTCCCTTTTCCTCCCGAAGCCCCACGATCCAACGCTTCCGCCAGCCTCGTAAACAGGCGGAAATCATGGCCAAAACGCACAAAATCCGGGGAAATGACCGGGCTCGAAACTCTCCGGTCGCGCCCTCAACAAGAGCACATGGCACATAAAAGGCGACTCGGTTTGCGTCGTCAAGGATTCGTTTGCGTAGCTTTTGTGACCCCAACATCTTGTGTGTCACATATGTGGATAACGGGGACAAAAAGCGGCTGAGGGAAGCCCGATTCTGCCGGCGTGGACCGCTGGTGAGCGGTTCACCCGAGACAGGCCCGGCCGGATTCTGGCTCACAGCCTTTTCATTTTAGCTGGCGTGCATTATGTCTTTGGCGTCGCGCGGGGGCGCGTCTTGTCAATTCCAAGAGCATCCGTTACGCCCCGCCCATGACAGTTACCGTCCGTTTTGCCCCCTCACCAACCGGCCGCATTCATATCGGCAATGCCCGCACCGCCTTGTTCAACTGGCTGTTTGCCATGAACAACAAGGGCCGTTTCATCCAGCGCTTCGACGACACAGACATTGCCCGCTCGAGGCAGGAATTTTCCGACGCCATCCTCTACGACCTGCACTGGCTGGGGATTTTTCCCGACGCCACCGAATACCAGTCGCGGCGCTTCGAAACTTACGACGCGGCAGTGGAGCGGCTGCAGAGGGCCGGCGTTGTCTATCCCTGCTACGAGACCCCCGAAGAACTCGACCTGCGCCGCAAGGTGCGCCGCACGCGCGGCCTGCCGCCGGTCTATGGCCGCGAGGCGCTGGCGCTTTCGCAGCAGCAGATCGCCGAATACCGCTCCGATGGCCGCCGGCCGCACTGGCGCTTTCTGCTGCCGAATTTCACCAGCGATCCGCTGCTGCCCGAGCGCACCGAAATGCACTGGAACGATCTGGTGCGCGGCGAGGAAACCGTCGATCTGGCCTCACTGTCCGATCCGGTGCTGCGGCGTGAGGACGGCACTTATCTCTACACGCTGCCTTCGGTCGTCGACGACATCGAGATGGGCGTCACTCATGTCATTCGCGGCGACGACCACGTCACCAACACCGGCGTGCAGATCGCGTTGTTCAAGGCGCTAGGCGCCGAGCCGCCTGTCTTCGGCCACCACAATCTCTTGACCACGGCCTCGGGCGAGGGCCTGTCGAAGCGCAGCGGTGCGCTGTCGATCGAAAGCCTGCGCGAGGAGGGCATCGAACCGATGGCTGTGGCTTCGCTGGCCGTCCTTGTCGGCACCTCGGAAAATGTCGCAGCGGTGCATGACATGCCGGCACTGGCCGCGCGCTTCGATCCCGCCGCCACGTCGAAATCGGCGGCCAAATTCGACCCGGACGAGCTGTTCGTGCTCAATCGTGCGCTCATGCACCACATGCCGTTTTCCGAGGCGCGGGATCGGCTGATCGTGCTCGGCATCTCCGGCGACAAGGCCGAGCCGTTCTGGTTGGCGGTGCGCGGCAATCTCGACCGGCTGAGCGACGCGGTCGGCTGGTGGCGCATCCTTGCCGACGGCCCGCAGCCCGCGCCGGAATTTTCCGACGAGGATCGCGACTTCCTGCAGCAGGCCTTCGACCTGTTGCCGGAAGAGCCGTGGACCGGTACGGTCTGGAAAGACTGGACGGCCAGGATCAGGGAAGCCAGCGGCCGCAAGGGCAAGGCGCTGTTCATGCCGCTCAGGCTGGCGCTTACCGGACTTGCTTCCGGGCCGGAGCTTGCAGATCTATTGCCGCTGCTGGGTCGGGAAGGAACGCTGGCCCGACGACCCTGACCTTGCGCTGGTCCGGCGGGATCAGCGACACCGGCGACACCACCGGCTTGACGGCAAGGCGCTTGATGGCGGCGCGGTCGAGCCCGCCTTGTACGTTCGCCAGCGTCTCCGGATCCGCGCCCGGATCGGGTTTGGCCGCCGGCACCGGAATGAACGGCGTGGTCTCAATATCGGGCTGAAACTGCTCGGGCGGTGGCGGGTTACCGCCGATGATCTTGAAATTTCCGGCCTGCGCGTTGCAGCCACATGCCTGCGGCCGCGACTGGTTGGGTTGTTTGTAGAGATAAGCGGTAGGCAACTCGCTGTAGGGCCTCCCGGTCACCGACGACGTCATGTTGGCCGAATCGTCTTCCATGCCGCGCGAATAGAACACCTGCATTTCGGTGCCGGGGCAGCTCGATTCGCAATTCTTCTGGTCGCGCTCGAAATCGCCGAGCGAAGCCGAGTTCGACATCGGGAAGAAATAGCCGTCGCAGGTGCGCACGCAGCTCGTATGGAACTCGCCGCCGACCGTCGGGAAATCCGGCACGCCGGGCTGATTGAGCACCCGGCGCACATTGCGCTCCTCGCCGGGATCATCGGGCTGATCGAGCGTGTCGATCTGCCGGTTGCCGCCGAAAAGCTGGTCGAACAGATTGCCGTCGTCGGGTTCGCGGCTGGCTTCCTGCAGCGGCTCCCGGCGCGGCGCGGGCTCGTCGCGGCAGCCATTGGCGTCGAGCGCGGCCAGGATGCGGCCGCGGTCGCCCCGCGAGCCGCCGCCGGCAAGCTGCGCGCGCTTGGCTTGCAACGCATCGAGATTGGCGTTCATGCGATCGATGCTGCTGTTCAGCGCAGCACATTGGCTGACATTGCGCGAAAACAGCGAAAACCCGCAATTCGCATCGCTCGCACGACCGCGCACCTTTGATAGCTGTTCGAACTGGCGGGAGATGGCCTTGTCATACTTCCGCACCATGCTGGAATTGCCGCCGCCATTCGATGAAGAAGCAAGCTCGGCTTCCAGTTGACGGCAAACGCGGGAGGCGGCCTGCGGTTCAGTGGTGGCGACGGCCGAAAGCACAAGCGCGCCGAGCAGCGCAGCCAGATGCTTCAGCCTCCATCGTCCGCCCGTCATTGGCCGAAACCCCGCTTGCCTGCCTGTCTACCGGATTCGCGGTTAACCGTTCCCTCAACCTACAACCAAAGATGGTCTTAGCCCATAGACGCGTTGCAGGAGGCGTTTGGATAGAGCGGCAACTGTGCGATCTCACCGCTGCATGAAAAAGGCGCAATCGCCCCGGAATTATCCCACGATCCAGCAATGCCCCGGGGACCTGGCATGACCGCGATTACCCGTCGAACCGCACTGCAGTTCGGCCTCCTGTGCCTGGCGGCGCCCGCAGCCTTGGCGCAGGAAAATCCAGCCGCTCCGGACTGGCGCAGCAAATTGGTCGAAGCCGCGCGTGAGCAGATCGGCGTCACCACCTTCTACGACCCGGCCTATGTCCGCCTCGGCTATCCCGGCGGCGACGTCGCGCCGGATAGGGGCGTGTGCACGGATGTCATCGTGCGCGCCTATCGCCGCGCCTTCAATCTCGACCTGCAGAAACTGGTGCATGAGGATATGGCCGCCAATTTCGCCGCCTACCCCAAGACCTGGGGCCTGAAAGCGACCGACCGCAACATCGACCACCGACGGGTCGGCAATCTTGCCGCATTTTTCGGGCGCAACGGAGTTTCCTTGCCCGCCAGCGAGTATCCTCCCGACTTTCAGCCGGGCGATATCGTCACCCAGATGCTGCCCGGCAACCTGCCGCACATCATCATCGTCTCATCCGAACGCTCGGCGGACGTGCCGGAACGAGCGCTGGTCATCCACAATATCGGGGCGGGCGCCCGCGAGGAGGACACGCTGTTCGCCTTCAAGCAGACCGGGCATTACCGCTTCGCGCCTGCGTGAGAAACTCAGCCGAAATGAACCACCGCCTGCGCCTTGTGCGCCGCCTCGACCACCGCAAGCGCCGTCATGTTGACGACGCCGCGCGAGGTCACTGACGGGGTCAAAATATGCGCCGGCTTGTCGGTGCCAAGCAGGATCGGCCCGACATGCAGCGCGTCCATCATCGTGCGCAGCGCGGTCAGCGTGATGTTGGCGGAGTCGAGGTTGGGGAACACCAGGAGATTGGCTTCGCCCTTCAGCCGCGAATGCGGATAGACGCGCTGGCGCAGATGCTCCGACAGGGCTGAATCGGCATGCATCTCGCCGTCGCATTGCAGGTCGGGCGCAACGCGCGCCAGGATCGCCGCCGCCTGCCGCATCTTCAGCGCGCTGGGAGAATCGCGCGAGCCGAAATCCGAATGCGACAGCAGCGCTGCCTTCGGCTCGATGCCGAAGCGCTGGATTTCCTCGGCCGCCAGAATGGTCATTTCCGCGATCTCCTCGGCCGTCGGGTCGACCGAGACATGGGTGTCGGTAAGGAAGATGATGCCGCGTTGGGAGATCAGCATCGACAGCGTCGACAGGTCGCGGTCCTTGACGCCTGCGCGTGGTCCGATGACCAGCGTCACATTGCGCAGATGCCGCTCGAAACGGCCCTCGAGGCCGCAGATCATGGCGTCGGCATCGCCGCGCTTCAGCGCCAGTGCCGCAATCACCGTATTGTCGGTGCGCACCATGGTGCGCGCGGCCTCCGTCGTCACGCCGCGCCGGCCGGCAAGCTCGATCAACAGGTCGACATAATGGCGGTAGCGCGGATCGTCCTCAGGGTTGATCAGGCCGAAATCGACGCCCGGCTTGATACGCAGGCCGTAGCGCTTCAGCCTGACCTCGATGACATGCGGGCGGCCGATCAGGATCGGCTCGGCAATGCCTTCCTCCAGCACCACCTGGGCTGCGCGCAGCACGCGCTCGTCCTCGCCGTCGGCATAGATGACGCGCTTGGCGGTCGACGCCTTGGCCGACGAAAACACCGGCTTCATCACCAGGCCGGAGCGGAAGACGAAGCGGTTGAGCTGGTCGATATAGGCGGCGAAGTCGGTGATCGGCCGGGTCGCGACGCCGGTGTCGCAGGCAGCCTTGGCCACCGCCGGCGCGATGCGCAGGATCAGGCGGGGATCGAAGGGCGAGGGGATAAGGAAGTCGGGTCCGAAGATCGGCGTCTCGCCGGAATAGGCGCGGGCGGCGACGTCGGATGGTTCTTCGCGGGCAAGCGCGGCGATCGCCCGGACCGCGGCCATCTTCATCTCCTCGTTGATGGCGCTGGCGCCGCAATCCAGCGCACCGCGGAAGATGTAAGGAAAACAAAGCACGTTGTTGACCTGATTGGGGAAATCGGAACGGCCGGTGCAGATCATCGCGTCGGGACGAGCGGCGCGCGCGACCTCCGGCATGATCTCGGGATTGGGGTTGGCCAGCGCCAGGATCAACGGCTTAGGCGCCATATGATCAAGCAATTCCGGCTTCAGCACGCCGGCGGCCGACAGGCCGAGAAAAACGTCGGCGCCAGGGATCACATCGGCCAGCGTGCGCGCCTCGGTGTCCTTCACATAGGGGTCTTTCCAGCGATCCATCTCGTCGGTGCGGCCCTTGTAGGCGACGCCGAAGCGGTCGGTGACCCAGATGTTCTCTACCTTGGCGCCAAGCGAGACCAACAGGTTGAGGCAGGCGAGCGCTGCCGCACCGGCGCCTGAGGTGACGATCTTGATGTCGGAAATGGTCTTGCCGGCGAATTCCAGCCCGTTGAGCACCGCGGCGGCGACGATGATGGCGGTGCCATGCTGGTCGTCATGGAAGACGGGAATGCCCATGCGGGCCTTCAACTGCGCCTCGACCTCGAAGCATTCGGGCGCCTTGATGTCCTCGAGATTGATGCCGCCGAATGTCGGTTCCAGCGCCGAGATCGTCTCGACCATGCGCTCTATGCCCGGCGCGTCGATCTCGATGTCGAAGACGTCGATGCCGGCGAATTTCTTGAACAGCACCGCCTTGCCTTCCATCACCGGCTTGGAGGCGAGCGGGCCGATATTGCCGAGCCCGAGCACGGCCGAGCCGTTGGAGACGACGCCGACCAGATTGGCGCGCGCTGTATAATCGGCCGCGGTTGCCGGATTGTCGCGGATTTCGAGGCAGGGCGCGGCAACACCCGGCGAATAGGCCAACGCCAGGTCGCGCTGGTTGCCGAGCGGCTTGGTCGCCTGGATCTCGAGCTTTCCCGGCCTTGGATGCTTGTGGAAGTAGAGGGCGGCTTCGTCGAGGTCCGAACGTGCCGTTTTCTTGTTCTCGCCTTCCATGCGGCCGCTCCCTCAAACCTGCTTTGCAGCCTTTTAGCACGCAAAAATGGTTTTTCGCGACGCCAAATGACGCAAGGGCGGCTAAAACAACCCGGTCCGGAAAGATCGAACTATTTCAGATGATTGCGCTGAAATCCTGCCGATTATCCATCGAGCCCTTCAGAACGCGCTGACATAGAGGCCGCCATCGACCGGGATGTTCTGGCCGGTGAGATAACCGGCATGGACCGAGCACAGAAAGGCGCAGATCTGGCCGAACTCTTCCGGCGTGCCGAGCCGCTTGGCCGGAACGTCGGCGCTGATGCGGGTCTTGCGCGCTGCGGCCGCTGCCGGGTCTTCCATCGTGCCGGCCTCATGCGGGCCGCGCAGCCGGTCGGTGTCGAGCTTGCCCGGCAGCAGGCTGTTGATGGTGACGTTGCGGTCGATCACCGTGCGCGCCACGCCGGCCAGGAACGAGGTCAGCCCGGCTCGCGCGCCGGACGACAGATCGAGGCCGGGAATCGGGACGTAGACCGACAGCGAGGTGATGTTGACGATGCGGCCGAAGCCGCGCATGGCCATGCCGTCGATGACGGCCTGCACCAGTTCGATCGGCGTCACCATGTTCTGCGTCACGCCTTCGAGGATCTTTGCGCGGTCGAGTTCGCGGAAATCGCGCAAGGGCGGGCCGCCATTGTTGTTGACCAGGATATCCGGGTCGGGGCAGGCGGCAAGGAGCGCGTGCTGCACGTCGGGTTTCGAGACGTCGCCGACGATCTCGGTCACCTTCACGCCGTAGCGTTCGCGGAGTTCGGCTGCGGTTTTTGCCAGCAGCTCGGCATTGCGGCCGTTGACAACGAGATCGCAGCCGGCCTCGGCCAGCGCCATGGCGCAGCCGCGGCCCAGCCCCTTGCTCGATGCGCAGACGATGGCCTTCTTGCCCTTGATGCCGAGATCCATGACGATTTTCTCCTGTGAATGGCGCGGCACGCTAGCCCTTTGGCTGGCCCAATCGCAACCGTCATACGGTTGTTGCATGAATCGGGGCATAGCCTGCGCGAAAGCAACGGTGACGATCTGATGTCCGGTACAGAAACCCGCACTTTCCGCAGCATGTTCATATCCGACCTGCATCTCGGATCGAAGGCGGCCAAGGCCGAGTTCCTGATCGATTTCCTGCGGTATCACGACGCCGATATCATCTATCTCGTCGGTGATATCGTCGACGGCTGGCGGCTGCGGCGCAGCTGGCATTGGCCGCAGAGCCACAATGACGTCGTCCAGAAACTGCTGCGCAAGGCGCGCAAGGGCGCCTCGATCACCTATATCGCCGGCAATCACGACGAATTCGCGCGCCAGTTCCAAGGCGTGCATTTCGGCGGCATCGTCGTTGCCGACCGCGCCATCCACGAAACCGCCGATGGCAGGCGCCTGCTGGTCATCCACGGCGACCAGTTCGATACCGTCGTCCACAATGCACGCTGGCTGGCCTACCTCGGCGACTACGCCTATGACGCCGCGATGATGGTCAACCGCGTGGTGACGAAGCTCCGCCATTTGCTGGGTCTCCCTTACTGGTCGTTCTCGTCCTGGGCTAAGGTCAAGGTCAAGAAGGCGGTCAACTTCATCGGTTCGTTCCAGACCGTGCTGACTGAGGAGGCCCGCCGCTCGCATGTCGACGGCGTCATCTGCGGCCACATCCATCACGCCGCGATCGAGACTTATGAGAATGTGCAGTACATCAACACCGGCGACTGGGTGGAGAGCTGCACGGCGGTGGTCGAACATTTCGACGGCAAGATGGAGATCATCCACTGGGCGCTGGTGCTGCCCGAAGCACCGGACGAGCCGTTCATCCCCTTGCTGATCGAAGACAGGGTCGTCGAAGCGGCATAACCCTCCTGTTAATCGACTGGTCCAGGCAGTTTCGGACCGCTTTCGCGCATGTTAAGGGATCGATCTGCGTTGCAGCCCTTTGTGCAGCGTAATTGGATCGATTCATGTCGCTGCCGCCGCTCTCGCCTGAACAACTCGTCAAACCGCGCCATTTCGAACTGCGTATGAGCCTGATCTTCGCGACATTGTTCGTGTCGCTGGGAACGCATGTGCCTTATTTCCCGCTGTGGCTGCATGCCCAGGGTTTCCACGCCGAGCAGATCGCCATCATCCTGGCGGCGCCGATGTTCCTGCGCGTGGTGACGACGCCGCTGCTGACCGCGCTGGCGGACCGGGCGAAGGACAGGGCCGATGTCTATATTGCGCTGGTGGCCGCGACGATGGTGCTTTCCGCCGGCTATTTCCTCAACCCGACCTACGCCATGGTGCTTGCCGTATCGCTGGCGCTGACGGTGGTGTGGACGCCGCATTCGCCGATCGCCGATTCGCTCGCGCTGTCGGGTGTGCGCCGCTTCGGCTCGAACTACACCGCGATGCGCAAATGGGGCTCGATATCCTATCTCTGCGCCAATGTCGCAGGCGGCTTTATCCTCGCCTGGACGAGCCCGCAGGCCGTGCCGGTAATCATCTTTGCGGCATTGTCTGCCGCGCTCGTCGCCGGATTGCTGGCGCCGCGGCTTGGCCGCCCGCGCCGGGCTTCGCCGCTATCTGCCGCCGACATCCAGCATCAGGCGCCGAGCCTTCTCAATCCGTATTTCCTGTATTTCACCCTCGGCGTCGGCATCATCACCGCCAGCCATGCCTTCCTCTACGGCTTTGTCTCAATCTACTGGAAATCGGTCGGCATCAGCGATTCCGTCGTTGGCCTGCTGTGGGCCTGGGGCGTGGTGGCCGAGGTCTGCATGTTCGTGTTTTTCGACCGTATTTTTGCCTCCGTCTCAGTCGTCAAGGTGATGCTGATCGCCGGCGTCGGCTCCATCGTGCGCTGGATCGCCTTTCCGTTGATCTGGCCACTCGGGCTTGGCGTTGCCGGTTTCTTCGGCGTCCAGACCCTGCATTCGGTGTCGGTGGCGATGGTGTTGATCGGCCTGCAGAAGATGATCGGCGAAACGGTTTCGGAAGAACGCACGGGTGCGGCGCAAGGCATCGCCTATTTCTTCAACGGCTTCTTCATGGCGGCGGTGACGCTGGCGTCCGGCCCGCTTTATGAGCGCTACGGCGTCGACGGCTTCCTGGCGATGATCCCGATCGCCATCATCGGCCTGGCGCTGATCGGGCTCGCCGCGCGTTCAGCCCCACAGCATCCTGTCAGGCGGTGACACCAGCGACCCCTGGTAGACGAGCCCGGGCTGGCGGTCGCGGGCAAGCAGCAGCGGGCCGTCGAGGTCGACGAACTCGGCGCCCTGTGCAAGCAACACAGCCGGCGCCATCGCCAGCGACGTGCCGACCATGCAGCCGACCATCACGCCGAATCCCAGCTCCCGGGCGCGGTTGCGAAGGGTAAGGGCGGCGGTCAGGCCGCCGGATTTGTCGAGCTTGATGTTGACGGCGTCATAGAGGCCGACAAGCGCTTCGAGGTCCTTCGCCTCGTGGACGCTTTCGTCTGCGCAGATCGGCACCGGATGCGCGATGTGGCGCAGGATGGCATCATGGCCGGCGGGAAGCGGCTGTTCGATCAGGGCTATGCCATGTTCGGCGGCGAAAGCGAGATTCTCGATGATGTTGGCATCGGTCCAGCCTTCATTGGCGTCGAGGATGATGCGGCTGTCGGGCGCCGCTTCGGTCACGGCGCGGATGCGGGCCAAGTCGTTGTCGCCGCCGATCTTGACCTTGAGCAGCGGCCGCCCGGCATTGGCGCGGGCTTGCGCCGCCATCGCCTCCGGCTCGCCCAGCGACAGCGTGTAGGCCGTCACCAGCGCCGACAAGGGCACAGCGTGGATGGCGTCTGCGACCCCAACGCCGCTGATCTTGGCCTCCAGGTCCCACAAGGCGCAATCGATGGCGTTGCGGGCAGCACCCGCCGGCATCGCATCGAGCAGGTCCTTGCGGCTGATGCCGCCTTCTATCTGCCGGCGCATGGCCTCGGTGGCGTCGCGCACCCCCTCCATGGTCTCGCCATAGCGCTTGTAGGGGACGCATTCGCCCCATCCGCGATTGTCCCCATCGCTGATCGTGCAGGTAATGACTTCGGCTTCGGTCTTCGACCCGCGCGAGATGGTGAAGGTGCCGGCAATGGGAAAACGCTCGGCCTCAACCGAAATGACACGCGCCATAATTTTCTGCTCCGGCTATGCGACAACGCGTCGTCGGCAAATCGACAGGTACGACCCGTCAGGCTAAACAGGACGCCATGTTGACCATCGGCAAACGCGACGCAAGCGGCAACGCCGCCAAGGAGGCCGACCACCAGCCCCGCGTTGCGGTCGGCGAGGAGGGCGGCGTCCTCGGCTGCGCTTTCTCCGGCATCTGGACGACGACGACAGTGGCGCTGATCGACGCCGAGATGCGCAAGATCGAGCAGCGCAAAGGCTTCCAGACGCTCGCTTTGGATCTTTCCCACATCGAGAAGATGGACACCGCCGGCGCCTGGCTGATCGATCGCCTGGTCAGCGTCTTCGAAAAGAAGGGTGTCGAGATCAAGATGCAGGGGCAAAGCGATGTCGCCTCGATCCTGCTCGGCGCCGTTGGCGAAGCTGTCCGGCGCGAGCCCGAATCGCGCGGCGTCCGGCGCCCCAACATCATCCTCCGCGGGCTGGAGGCCGTCGGCCGCCGCATCTATGAGATGCGCGACGATTTCCTCGCCTCGATGAACATCCTCGGCGCCACCATCGGCGGCGCCCAGATGAAGCTCGGGCGCGGCCATGCCATCAATCCGGCGGCGATCTTCAACCAGATCGATCGCATGGGGGTCGGCGCCATCCCGGTGGTGGTGCTGATGTCGGCGATCGTCGGCGCCATCGTCGCCCAGCAGGGCGCCTACCAGCTCAATTATTTCGGCGCCAACATTTTCGTTGTCGATCTGGTCGGCGTGCTGATCCTGCGCGAACTCGGCGTGCTGATGACCGCCATCATGATCGCCGGCCGCTCCGGCAGCGCCATCACCGCCGAGATCGGCTCGATGAAGATGCGCGAGGAGGTCGACGCGCTGAAGGTCATCGGCCTCAACCCGATCGGCGTGCTGGTGTTTCCGCGCCTGGTGGCGCTGGTGATCGCGCTGCCCTGTCTCACCATCGTCGCCAATTTTGCCGCTCTTGGCGGCGGCATCCTAGCCGCCTGGCTTTATTCCGGTATTGCGCCGACGGCCTTCATCGACCGGCTGCGCGGGGCAATCGATATCAGCACCATCTTCGCCGGGCTGATCAAGGCGCCGTTCATGGCCATGATCATCGGTACCATTGCTTCCGTAGAAGGCATGAAGGTCGGCGGCAGCGCCGAATCGCTGGGTCTGCACGTCACCGCCTCGGTTGTGAAATCGATCTTCGTCGTCATCATCCTCGATGGCCTTTTTGCCATCTTCTACGCATCGATCGAGTTCTGACATGATGCACAGAAACTCAAAGGCGACCAAAGCTGTGCAGGGAATGGAAGAAGACGATATCGTGCTGTCGGTGCGCGATATCACCGTTTCCCTGGACGACAAGCTGATCCTCGACAAACTGGCGCTCGACATCAAGCGCGGCGAAATCCTCGGTTTCGTCGGCGCCTCGGGCGCCGGCAAATCGGTGCTGCTGCGCACGATTCTCGGCCTGCTGCACAAGCAGTCCGGCACGATCAAGCTGTTTGGTCTCGACCTCGAAAAGGCCAGCGACATCGAACGGTTGCGCATCGATATGCGGCTTGGCGTGCTTTTCCAGCACGGCGCCCTGTTTTCGGCGTTGACCGTGCAGGAAAACGTGCAGGTGCCGATGCGCGAATATCTCGATCTGCCGAAGAAACTGATGGACGAGCTGGCCTTGCTCAAGATCGAACTGGTCGGCCTGCCGCCGGACGCCGCGCAAAAATTTCCCTCGGAGCTTTCGGGCGGCATGATCAAGCGCGCCGCCCTGGCGCGGGCGCTGGCGCTCGACCCCGACATTGTCTTCCTCGACGAGCCGACTTCCGGCCTCGACCCGATCAGCGCGTCCGAATTCGACGAACTGGTGGTCAAGCTGCGCGATACGATGGATCTGACGGTCTATATGGTGACGCACGATCTCGACACGCTGTTTACCGCTTGCGACCGCGTGGCGGTGCTCGGCAACAAGAAAATCCTGGTCGAAGGCACGATCGACGACATGCTGAAAAGCGAAGAACCGTGGGTCAAATCCTATTTCCGCGGAAAACGCGCTCGGCAACTTGATCTTGCCGCGCGCGCATAGACATAAGTGGGGCAATGGAAACCAGAGCCAACTACGTAATTGTCGGCATTTTCACCCTGGCTGCAATCCTGGCGGCGTTCGGGTTCGTCTATTGGACCGCCCAGATCGGTGATCGCGGCGAGACGGCGGAGCTGCGCGTGCGCATTCAGGGTTCGGCCTCCGGCCTCGGCCCCGGCAGTCTGGTGCTGTTCAACGGCGTCAAGGTCGGGGTGGTCAAGCGGGTCTATTTCGACCGCAATGACCCCAATGCCGCCATTGCTACGACCGAGATCGACCAGACAACGCCGCTCACCAAATCGACGCAGGCCGATATTGGCATCGCCAGCCTTGCCGGTCAGGTCAACATCGAATTGAAGGGCGCCGATCCCAAGGAACCGAACCTGCTGGAAGAGGCGGCAAAGGAAGGCAGGACCGCCGAGATCATCGCCAATCCATCGGCGGTCACCAACCTGCTGCAAACGGCACAGAATATCTTCACCCGTGCCGACAAGGTGCTTTCCGAACTCGAAGGTTTCACCAGGGATGTGCGCGGGCCGCTGACCCAGACCGTCAAGAACGCCCAGACATTTTCCGATGCGCTGGCCAGGAATGCCGACGGCATCGACAAGTTCCTGACCGCCGTCAGCGCGCTGTCGGACGAGTTGAAGGGTGTTTCCGGCAAGCTCGACGGCACACTGAAGGCTGCCGAAGGCCTGCTCAATGCCGTCGACAAGGACAAGATCAAGAGCATCGTCGCCAATGTGGACGCCGTCACGGCCAATCTGAAGGAGACCAGCGGACAGCTCGATGGCGTGATCAAGAACGTCGATACCGCGGTCGGCTCGGTCAACGATTTCGCCAAGCGCACGCAAGGCACGCTGGCAAAGGTCGACAATGTGCTCGACGGCATCGATCCGGCACAAGTGCGCGTGGCGCTCGCCAACATTCAGAAGGCCAGCGAAAACGCCAACAAGGCCGCCGCCGACATCGCCAAGGTGACCGACAAGTTCGCCGACCGGGCCGACGACATCGACGAGACGATCAAGGACGCCAAACAGCTTGCGTCGCGCCTCAACGATGCCTCGGTGCGCGTCGACGGCATCCTGAAAAGGGTCGATACGCTGCTCGGTTCGGGCCAGGCCGACGGCGTCATGGCCGATGCCAGGGACACGCTGAAGTCGTTCAAGCAGGTCGCCGACACGCTGAACGCCCGGCTTGGCACGATCACCGACAATATTGCGCGCTTCTCGGGCCAGGGCCTGTCGAATGTCGAGGCGCTGGTCCAGGACAGCCGGCGTTCGATCAGCCGCATCGAAGAGGCGGTGACCGATCTCAGCCGCAACCCGCAGCGCATCCTGTCGGGCGGCGACGGCGAGGTCCGGCAGTTCGATGGCAGGGCACGGCGTTGACTTCCGTGCCCGCCCGCAGCAATTACATGGACCGCGGATGCGGATTCATCATACGATCCGGGGACAGTGGGGATCACGCGTGACGTTCGGGTTGGGTGGGTATAGATCGGCAGTCGTTTTGCTTGGCTTGACGCTGGCTGGTTGCGCGGCATTGGGAGGCAAGCCGGCGCCGCTCGATACGTTCGAGCTGTCCGCCCCGTCGATCGACGCCCATGGCCACAGCCGCCGCCAGATCCTGATCGCCCAGCCCTCCGCGCTCAAGGCGCTGGACAGCCAGAACATCGTCATCAAGCCGTCAGATCGCTCGATCCAGTATCTCAAGGGCGCGCAATGGGCCGACCGGCTGCCGCTGATCGTGCAGGCGAGGCTCGCCGAAACCTTCCAGCGCTCCGGCAGCTTTGCCGGCGTCGGCAAGCCGGGCGAGGGGCTGGCGATCGACTACCAGGTGATCGTCGAGATCCGCTCCTTCGAAGTCCGCGTCAATGGTGGCGAGCATGCCGAGGTCAATCTCTTCGTGCGCATCCTGAACGACCGCGACGGCGAGGTGCGCGCCTCGAAGAGCTTCACCGCATCCGCTCCCGTCTCGGGCAGCGGCAATCCGGCCTATGTCAGCGCGCTCGACAGCGCCTTCGGCGAGGCGGCGAAGGATATCGTGAGCTGGACGGACTCGGTGATCTGAGCGAACCCGGCGAGGCGCTTGAGACCCAGGAACCTTAGCCGCCTGCCAGACGGTTGGTGACCAGTTCTGCCTTCATCCAGTGGGTTTCACTCTGGACATGTCCTGCCCGTACATATTTGCCCATGCGAATGGGCATGTCTGCCTCAGCAAATGCTTCGGCAACCCTAGCCACAAAGCCTTCTTGCTTGGCCTTATCCAGGGACGCAGCCAGATTATCGAAGAGGTTGGGGCTGAAAGGCCCACGATAGAGCGTGGGAACAGGAGTGATGCCCAGTTCCTCAAACCGGGCCAGGGTCAAATCCCACGGTTGAATCTCGGTCCCGATGATCCATGCAAAGCCAAGAAAAAATGACGGCAGCGCATCATACGCAACCGAATGTCGGGCATAGAGGTTCTCGCCGACAATCCGTTCATCGTCAGCAAGTTGCGGTGAAACATTTGCTGCAAATGCCTTCAGCCAGTCTCGGGATGGATGATAACGGCTATCGGGACTGCGCGCGTGAGAGCCATCGCGATGAAGGGTTGTGTTCTCTCCATCCATCTTCTCGGTGACCACAAGATCAGCCACCCTTAGTCCTTCAAGCGACGCCATGACCTTGTCGTCGCTGGTGGCTCCGACCGATATCGGCAGATGAAAGGTGCGACCGTATTTCCTCATGCTGGAGGCATAGCTTGCAGCCCATCGCGCCAGCAAGGGCAGCCTGAGTTCTTTGCGCTCGTCATTGTTCGATCCATGACAAACGAAAAAGGCGGGAAATTTCCCGCCTTCTTCATTTTGATGCAGCAATCGTAGCTAGTGCAAACGGCCGCTCGCATGGGCCAGCATGGTGTAGACCTTGCCGGTGTCCGACGTCAGGTAGGTCTGCGCCATGATGTTGTCGCGGTCGTTGCGCGAGACGTCCTTGAGCAGCTTCTCGAAATCGTCGCAGTAGCGGTCGACGGCGGCGCGGAACTCCGCCTCGGCCTGATATTTGCGGCGGATTTCGTCAAAGGTCTGCTGGCCCTTGAGCGTGTAGAGGCGGCGCGTGAACACGTCACGCTCGCCGCGCCGGTAGCGGTTCCACAGCTCGATAGAGGCGTCGTGGTCGATCGCCCGGGCGATATCGACCGAGAGCGAGTTGAGCGACTCCATGACATGCAGGGGCGAGCGCTGGGCGGGAGCCGCGCGCGGTGCTTCCGCGGGCGCTGCCGGCCTGGCGACTTCCTCCTCACGGGATGCCCCGGTCAGGAGATCGCGCACCCAGCCGCCTTGCGGCGTACGGGCGTTGGCGTCGCGCTGGCGCGGTGCTTCGGCAGGACGTTCGATATCGAGCGTGCCGCGCAGGCCGCCCAGCGGCGCCTGCGGAGCAGGGCGCTCCGGCTGTGGCGCCGGCGGCGGGCGGCGTACCGGCTCGGCCGGGCGCTGCACTGGCGCCTGCGGCGCCGGGCGCAGGGCGCGCGGTTCGGCATTGTCGCCGCCGCGTCCCGATTTCGCAACGATATCCGAAAGTTCCTTGAGCGCGTTGATCTGCTCGGCAACGGCACGGCGGATCGCCGAGGTCGATTCCTTGGCCTCTTCCGGCATCTCGATGACGCCCTTCTTGAGCTCGGCGCGGGTGAGGTCGAGCTCGCTCTTGATCGAGCTTGCGGTGCGCCGCATCTCCTCGGTCGCGTCGGCGAACCGGCTGGTTGCCGAATCGACCACTTCCGTTATGGCGATGCGGATCTTGTCGGCTGATGCCAGCGTCTTGCCTTCGGCATTCTGCATCGTCTGGCCGACAAGGTTTTCGAACGAACGCATGACCTTCTCGAGGTCTTCCGACTTCTTGACCAGGCCGACGGCTAGGTCTTCGAGCGACGACTGCCGCTCAAGCGTGTGTTCGAGATTGCTCTGCGCCGAGCTCAACAGATCCGAAGCCGAGGACAGCAAGCGGCTGTGCTCGTCGAACTTGGTGGCGATCGATGCCACTTCGCGCAGGGTCGACGACGACAATTCGGTAAGCCGCGTGGTGTTCGAATCGACCAGGCGTGCCGAGCTGGCGAAGGTCTGCGCGGCCTTTTCGGTGGTCGCCGCGAAGCTTTGCGTGCTGCCGCTCAGACGTTCGTCGACCTGGCCGAGGTTGATCGCCGCCTGTTCGATCAGCTCACCAAGCTGCGAACTGGAGACGCTCATGCGGCCGATGAGGTCGGCGACGCTATCGGCGAGCGACGAGCGCGCGCCTTCGACGGCCGACAACGTTTCCGCGGTGCGGCTGGCGAGCGCGTTGACGAGGGCGGCGTTTTCGCTGCGCAGCTTCTCGGTCGCGCGTTCGGTGACCTCTTCCATGCTCTTTTGCAGTTCCGAGCCGCCCTGGGCGAAGCGCTCGACCAGCGGCCGCGCGGTTTCGTCCAGGATCTTCGCCATCTCGGCCGAACGCGCCGCCAGCATCGTGTTGAGCTCGCGGGTATTGGTGCCGATGGTCTTGGCAGCGTCGTTGGTGCTCTGGCCGATGTGCTGGCCGACTGCGGTAAAAGTCTCCGCAATCGTGTTGGCGCGCGAGATCAGCTGAGCTTCTGCGCTGGAAACCTGCTCGTTGAGCTTCTCGCCCATCGTCTCCGTCGTATAAAGAAGGCGGTTCTCGACGCTGGCGACCTGTTCCTCGACGCGCGAAGCTGCGGACGCAACGCTCGCGGCCAGCCGCTCGTCGGCGCCGGCCAAAGCCTGCTCCATCTCGCGGGCGTGGACGGCAAGTTCCTGGCCGGTCTGGCGTGCGCGTTCGGCAACGCGCTGCTCGGTGCTGGCGAAGGCACCGACGATGTTGTCGGCATGCTCGCCGATCGTCGACGTGGAGTCGGCGATGCGCGACACCAGGCGGTGATCGGCCTCGTCGAAGATGCGGCTGATCTCGGTGGCGCGTGCCGACAGCGCGTCCGAACCCTCGGCAATGCGCGAGATCAACTGCTGGTCGGCAGCGGCGAAGATGCGGCCAAGGTCGGAGGCGCGGGCCGCGAGCGCTTCGGCGGATTCGCCGATGCGCATGCTCAGCCGCTGGTCGGCGCCCTCGAAGTTGCGCAGGATGTCGCCGGCGCGGTCGGCCAGCGACTGCGCCGTCTCGACCGCGCGCGCGACCAGCTTCTGGTCGGCGGCGTCGAACGTGCCGGCGATCTCGCCGGCGCGGGCAGCCAGCCGTCCGGCCGTTTCTTCGGCGCGGGCGAGCAGCGAGTTCGACGTCTCGTCGTGCCGGGCAAGCAGCACGCTCGTTGTGTCTTCGGCGCGAGCAAGCAAGGCATTCGTCGTATCCTCGGCGCGAGCAATCAGGGCGCTCGACGTGTCCTCGGCACGGGCGTGCAGACGGCGATCCGCGTCCTCGAAGGTGCGGGCGATGTCCTCGGCCCGGGCCAAAAGGGCGGCCGAGGTCTGCTCGGCACGCTCGGCGATCTTGCGGTCGGCGTCACTGAAGGCAGCACCGGCCTGTTCGTGCAGCGCGCTGGTGACTTCCATCACCTTCTCGCGGAGCGCGCCGGCAACGAAGACGGCGCTCTTTTCGAGCACGCTGCGGACATTGTCGACACCCACCGACAACGCGCGCTCCATGGTTCCGGCGCGCTCTTCGATGATGCCGGTCTGCTTGCTGAAGGCCTGCTCGATCTTCTCGACATCGGCAGCGATTGCCGCTGAGATATCGGTGCTTCTGCCGGCAATCTGGTCGATATGGCCCGACAGCGAGCGGTCGACATCCTTGCGTATGTCGGCGAGCTTTGCCAGATCGTCTTCCAGCGCCTGGGTCAACATGTTGCGGCCTTCGGCCAGCTTGCCGACATGGCCGGCGATGATGTCGTCAACCTCACCGCGGCTTGCCGACAGCTTCTGCAGGTCGGCTTCCAGCGCACGTTTCAGGATGTCTCGCCCCTCGGCCAGCTTCTCGACCTGGCCTGCGACCAGTCCGTCGATGCTCGACCGGCTCTCGGCCAGCTTGGCGAGGTCGTCCTCGAGAGCCTTCGACAGCGTCGCGCGATCCCGGACGAGCTTGTCGCTGTGACCCTCGATCAGGCTGTTGACATTTTCCAAATCCGCTTCCAGCACCCGTGCGAACTCGCCACGGTTTTCGCTCAGCTTCTGCGACTGGTCGGCAATGGCGCTCCTGATCGCATTGAGATCGGCTTCGAGCGCCCGTGTGAGGATGTCCCGGCCCTCGGCAAGCTTCTCGACCTGCCCGGCGACCAGCCCATCGATGTTGGAGCGGCTCTCCGCCAGCTTGGCGATGTCGTCTTCCAATGCCTTTGAGAGCGCCGAACGGTCCTGGACGAGCCTGTTTTGATGATCGGCCATGATGCCGCTGACATTGTGCAAATCGTCCTGAAGCGCCTGGGATAGCGTCGAACGATCCTGGACAAGCCGGCTCGAGTGGTCGGTGATCAGGCTGTTAACATTCTGAAGGTCCTCCTTAAGCGCCTGGGATAGCGTCGAACGATCCTGGACAAGCCGGTTCGAGTGGTCGGCGATCAGGCTGTTCACATTCTGCAGGTCGGCCTCCAGTGCCCTGGAAAGCTGACCGCGCTCTTCCGCCACCTTGTCGGAATGACCCGCGATGGCACCCTTGATGGTGTTGAGGTCGGCTTCGAGCGCGCGCTTGAGGATATCGCGGCCCTCGGCCAGCTTCTCGACCTGGCCGGCGACCAGCCCGTCGATGCTCGACCGGCTCTCGGCGAGCTTGGCGAGGTCGGCCTCGAGCGTCTGTGACAACAGGCCACGATCGTCGGCAAGCCGGCTCGAATGGTCGGAGAGCAGGCCTCTGATGCCGGACAGGTCGTTCTCCAGCGCCTTGCTGAGTTCGGTGCGATCCTCGGCCAGTTTCGCCGAGTGGTTCTCGATCACGCCCTTGATGCCGATAATGTCGTTTTCGAGCGCCTTGGTCAGGATGGCGCGGCCTTCGGCGATCTTTTCAACCTGGCCAGCGACCAGCCCGTCAATCGAGGCGCGGCTGTCGGCGAGCTTGCCGAGATCGGCTTCCAGGGCGCGCGACAGAATGTTGCGGCCTTCGGCCAGCTTACCGACATGCCCGGCGACCATTTCGTCAATGATCGTACGGGCTTGCACAAGTTTTCCGGAGTCTTCATGCAAAGCCTGGTTGAGCCGGTTGCGGCCTTCTTCAAGCCGCTCGAGATGGCTGCCCAGCGACGCGTCGATGGCGGCGCGCGACTCGTTGACCTTGCGCAGATCCTCTTCCAGGGCGCGCGAGATCAGGTTGCGGCCTTCGGCCAGCTTCTGCACCTGGTTGGTTACGGCCGCATCGATGCCGGCGCGGCCCTCGGCGAACTTCGCCAGGTCCGCCTGCATGGCAGCCGCCATGCGTTCGCGGCTTTCGGACAGCTTGCGGCTGTGGTTTTCGACGGCGTCCTCGATGCCGACACGGGCATCGGCAAGACGCTGGATGTCGGTGTCGAAGGAGCGCGACACGACATGGCGGGCGGCTTCCATCCGGCCGGCGAAATCGCTGGCGCGGGCTTCGAGCATCGACGAGGTCGACGAGACGATGTCGGCCATGTCGGCGCCGATCTGGGTCTTGCCCTGATCGATCATCGCCGACAAATGATCCTTGCTCTCGGCAAAGGTGTGGGCGATCTCGCGGGCGCGCTCGACCAGCGTTTCGTTGATCTGGCGGGCGCGCGCCTCGAGCGCGGCGTTGAGCTTCTGCGTGCCGGTATCGAGTGCTTCGGCGCGGGTCTGGAATTCGCTGATCAGCGCCTGGCCGCGCTCGGCCAGCGTCCGCTCGATGCCGTTCAGGCTGGACTCGAATTCCGAACTCAGGGTGCGGGCGGCGCCGCCGAGCAGCGACACCATACCGGTGGTGCGGTCGTCGAGCAGGTCGGTCAGCGACCGGGTTAGGCCGTCTGTGGTGTCCGTCAGCTTGGCGATGCGGGTGTCGAGCAGCGAAGCAAAGGCTTCGCCCGATGTCGACAGCCTGTCGGTGATCGAATCCAGCCGGGTTTCGACCGAATCGAAGATCGACATCGAGCTTTCATTGATGCGGTCGATCAGCGTGTCGCCGGAATTGGTGATCGTCATCGACAGCTTGGTCGACGCGTTGAGGATAGAGTCGCGAATAATGTCGGAGGCGGCGCCGATCTCGTCCTTCAGCGTTTCATGCGCGCCGGTGATCGAGGCGCGCACGCGCTCGGCATGAGTGACGACGGCTTCGCGCTCGCTGCCCAGCCCGTCGACCAGCGACCGGATGCGCGATTCATTCTCCGAATAGGAGCGTTCGATCTGGTTGACCTCGCTGTGGACCAGCGTTTCGAGCTCGACGGCGCGCGCCAGCGTGCGCTCAATGCCTTCGCCCATCGCCGCCACTTCACGGCGAACGGCCTGGCCGATCATCATCACGCGATCCTGGGCGAGGTTTTCCGGCTCCGCCAGACGGAAAGCCACCTCCGTCATCGACTGCGCGGCAATGCGCATTTCCTGCGCGCGGCGGATCATCGCCGCGAAGGCCCAAAACAGGACGACCGGTATGATTGCCGCGATCGCCAGGCCGATCAGTTCAGGGCGGGCCAGGATTTGATCGAATGTACGAATTTTCCAGATGCTGGGGCCAAACAGCAGATTGGCAACGCCGCCGGCGCCGGCGATCCAGGCCAGCGACACGAACGCCACGACCCAATAGATCGTGCTAGACGCGCGCCGGTTGAGGCTGTGCAGCAGCGTCTTGTAATCTTTTTGGCGGTCATCGTTTGCCGGCTTGAAGCCGGCTGGCTGAGCGCTGTTGCGCGATTCGACCGGGCGCAGCTCGGCGGGCTTGGCTGCCGGCTTCGCACTCTGGTTTTGTTGGACGGGCGCGTTTTGAGCGGGGGCGGGCTTCTGGGGGCGGCCTTCGCGCGCCAGTTCGTCCGCGGCCTGCGATATCTGCGCTTCCAGATCTTCCATCGACGCCGCAATATCGAGATCGCCGCTGCCGTCTCCGCTGAGATCGAGGTCTAGTGCCTTTTCGAGTTCCCTGGCTACGTCGCTGTCGAGAGTTCTGGTCGTCGTTGGTTTCTTCGCCATGCCTTCGCTACCCTGTACTAGCTGCCGAGGGACTTCTTATTTTTGCCTGATTCTGGCTCGTCTTATCCCACGCAGGAGGCTGAAAATGGACCTTCGTATCGTAATGACACACAGGGGTAAAGAAAACATGCATTCCGCGAGATACGTAAAACTTTAAATATAAGGTTAACGACAACGTGATCTAACCGCCTCAGCGGCAACAATTTTCCAGCCCATTCATTAACGCGTTGGCGACGGAAATCGCTTAGTTTTTTCGGCGATCGGCACAAGGAGTTTCAAATTGGTACGCGGTGAAAGCGGCATTGCCTTCTCAATGCCGGGCGGCGATGCGTCGGGACCGGCCCGTTCGCGCCCAGTGGATCTGGCCCACCTGGCCCGTCAGACAATGGGCGATCGCGCCCTCGAACAGGAGGTATTGGCACTGTTCGTACAGCAGGCGCTTTCCGTCCGGGACAGAATAGTCGATGCCGACGTCAGGGAGCGACTGCTTCTGGCGCATGGGCTGAAAGGTTCGGCGCGCGGGGTCGGCGCCTTCGCCATCGCCGACTGCGCCACCTCGATCGAACAGCAGCCGGAAGATGCGCGCATCCTCAAGCGCCTCGGCGCCCTGATCGAGGAAGTGCGCGATTTCATCGCCGCCATCAGCCGGTAATGGCTGCCGCTCGGCAGCGGCCACCGGGATGAATCGACGGGGCCAGGGCGTGCTTTGGCCAGCTTTCCGAAAAAACGTCACAAAGCGGCGCTTTCGCGCGGCAGTTGACTTGTCCGGCGGAGTGATTATCTCGGCTGGGACTCCCTTCAGGTGACAAATGACCAAGCTGACCTTCATTGCCCATGACGGCACTCCTTTCGATGTCGAGGCCGAAAACGGCTCGACCGTCATGGAGAATGCGATCCGTAGCGCGGTGCCGGGCATCGAGGCAGAATGCGGCGGCGCCTGCGCCTGCGCGACCTGCCATGTCTATGTCGACGAAGCCTGGACGGCCGAGGTCGGCGAGCCGGAGGCGATGGAAGAGGACATGCTGGACTTCGCCTATGACGTCCAGCCGAACTCGCGGCTGTCCTGCCAGATCAAGGTGCGCGACGCGCTTGACGGCCTCGTCGTGCGCGTGCCGGCTCGCCAGGGTTGATCTCCCGTACCATCTGATTTTTCCCGCCGCCGCTTGGCAGCGGGCCAATGCTCATGCAGTCTCGCGCCAGTTTCGCCCCAGTTTGACAATGAGGCTCGCCTGGCATGACCGATATAATCAAGACGGACGCACTCATTGTCGGGGCGGGGCCGGTCGGCCTGTTCGCCGTGTTCGAACTCGGCCTCTTTGACATGAAGTGCCATCTGATCGATATCCTCGACCGGCCCGGCGGCCAATGCGCCGAACTCTATCCGGAAAAGCCGATCTACGACATTCCAGGCTGGCCCTCGATCTCGGCGCAAGGGCTGGTCGACAAACTGCTCGAGCAAATTCACCCGTTCAAGCCGGATTTTACCTTCAACCGCATGGTCTCCAGCCTGGAAAAGCTGGACGACGGCTCATTTCGGGTCACCACCGACGAGAACGAGGTGTTCGAAGCCAAGGTGGTGGTGATCGCCGCCGGTGGCGGCTCGTTCCAGCCCAAACGGCCGCCCATTCCCGGCATCGAGGCCTATGAGGGCAGGAGCGTCTTCTATTCGGTGCGCCGTATGGAGGAATTCCGCGGCCACGACCTCGTCATCGTCGGTGGCGGCGATTCCGCACTCGACTGGACGCTGAACCTGCAGCCGGTGGCAAAAAGCGTGACACTGGTCCATCGCCGGCCGGAATTCAGGGCGGCGCCCGACAGCGTCAACAAGATGTACGCCATGCAGGAGATGAAGCAGCTGGAGTTCCGGGTCGGCCAGGTGAGCGGCCTGACCGGCGCCGATGGCGAGCTGGCCTCTGCTACCATCAAGGGCGGGCCCGACGGCGACATCGAGGTGCCGTGCACGCGTATGCTGCCGTTCTTCGGCCTGACCATGAAGCTGGGCCCGATCGCCGAATGGGGGCTCAACCTTCATGAGAACCTCATTCCGGTCGATACCGAGAAATTCCAGACCTCCGTGCCAGGCATCTTTGCCGTCGGCGATATCAACTGGTACCCAGGCAAGCTGAAGCTGATCCTGTCGGGTTTTCACGAGGTGGCGCTGATGGCGCAGGCCGCCAAGCGCATCATCAGCCCCGGCGAACGCATCGTCTTCCAGTACACGACGTCGTCGACGAGCCTGCAGAAGAAGCTCGGCGTCGTGGAGTAGGTCCTACAGGGCTTTCCGGATCACTCCACCAGAACGACCGGCGCCTCGGCGTCGTCGCGGCCGCGCAGTGACTTCTCCGGCATCAGCGCCAGCGTGATCAGCGCCAGCACGAGCGTGACGGCCGCGGCAAGGAAGATCATCATGAAGGGCGTCGCCGAGACGATCTGTCCGGCAGCCGGCGCGCCTTCGCCGGCAAGCGGCAGGCCATAGCCGAGCGCGACGGCGCCGAGCATGGCGACACCGAGCGCGCTGCCCAGCGAACGCAGGAAGGTCAGCGCGCCGGTGGCAACGCCGAGATGCGCGCGGTCGACGGCGTTCTGCACCGATACGGTGGCGACCGGGAAGGTGGTGCCGCTTCCAAGGCCGATGCAGATGGTCAAGAGCTCGACCACCAGCAGCGAGGCGCGGCCGGCGACCAAGCTGAGCACGCCAAGACAGATAATGGCGAAGAGAACGCCGACCATGGCGATACGCTTGTAGTGGAAGAAGCGCGGTATCGTGCGGCCGCTGAACGTCGCGCCGGCGACCGTTCCGAGCAGCAGGCCGAGCATGGCAAGGCCCGACTGGCTGACCGACAGGCCGATGATCGACTGCAGATAGACCGGCAGGTACACCGACAGGCCGATATTGGCCGCCTGCAGCAGAAACATCGACGCCGTGCCGGCAAGCACGATCGGATTGCTCAGCACTTCAAGCGAAATCAGCGGCTCGGCCGCACGCATCAGCCTGAGCGCGAACGCACCCCAGAAGACCGCCGAACAGGCGAGCAGGCCGACGATCTCGCGGGAGACCCATGAATAGGCGCTGCCGCCCCAATTGAGGGCCAAAAGCAGCAATGCCGTCGCCACCACCAGAAGCAGCGCGCCCAGCGCGTCGATGCGATGCCGCTTTGCGGCGACCGGCAGTTTGCGCAGCGGCTTGTTGATGATGGCCATGGCCAAGATGCCGAGCGGGATATTGATCCAGAAGATCAGCGACCAATGCAGATGTTCGGCAAATCCGCCGCCGAGCAAAGGCCCGGCGATGCTGGCGACAGCCCAGGTGCCCGAAATCCAGGCGGCATAACGCGCGCGTTCACGCGGCGGCACCAGGTCGCCGATGACGATCTGCGCCAGGGCGAACAGGCCGCCGCCGCCCGCACCCTGGATCGCCCGGCCGACAACCAACACGAACATGTTGGGGGCCATGGCGCTGACCAGCGATCCCAGAAGGAAGATCAGGATCGCCGCATAGACGGTCGGCCGGCGGCCATAGACGTCGGAAATCTTGCCGTAGAGCGGCGCCATGGCCGTCGCCGTCAGGAGATAGCCGGTCACGATCCACGGCAGGTAGTCGGCATGGCCGAGCGAACGCCCGATGGTCGGCATGGCCGGCGCGACGATTGTCTGGTCGAGCGCCGCCAACAGCATCGACAAAAGGATGCCGGCGATTATGACGTTCTTCTCGCTTTCCGTCAGCGGTGCGGCGGGAGGCAGCCTAGCCGGCTTGTCGACAGCTTGGTCCATATCATTTCATCCATAAAGTTTGAGAGCGATTGCGCGGCGCCAAATGGCCGCTCCGCTACGCGCCGCCTCAATTGGTCTTGATCTGGTGTTTCGAAGCTCGCGCCTTGCCAGCCTGACATATCTTGCGAGCCTGACATATGTCGTCCCGTATAGGCCGATTTCGACCTATGCCCGAAAATTTTCTGGGGCTGGCCTCATGTTTCGGCAGAATTGGCTTGGTATCAGTCCGTGTTTCAGCCGGGCGGAAGCTGGCCCTTCTCGACGCGCTGCATGCGGTAGCGCAGCAGCCGCAGGATGCGGCTTTCGAAATTCACGCCTTCCACGCGGTCGAAGCGCAATTGGTCCTGGTCATGCCTGGCGAGTTCGGCCGCGGTGATCTGCGCCGCCTTCGCCTTTGCCCCGGCGCAGGTCTTTTGCGCAAAGCTCGCGTTCAGCGCGTCTTCGAGCAGACGGCCGTGGTTCTTGGCGATCTCGACATGACGCTCCTCATGGCGCTTGATGTCGGCCGACAGCGTGTCCCAGAACAGTCTGACATCGGGATCGGCCTTGCGCGGCCTGCGCCACTCCGGAAGGATGACCTTGACCTTGACGGTAACGGCGGCCTTGGCGATGCGGCAGGTGTCTGCGGTTTGCGCGTAGCTGATGCGGGTGGTGAACGCCATCTGGGTGGCGCCTGGATGCCGCATCCCGGTGCTTTTCACCTCGGGTCCATGCTTCGACAATTGCGTCTCGATGTCATCGAGCGTGCTGCCGCCGATGGCAAAATAGCTGTAAGTCTTCACCAGATTGGCAGCATTCGCCGGCAGGACGGTCAAAGCCAGCATCAGGGCGCAGAGCAGGGGTCGTTTCATCATGTTGCCTCTTCACTCACCTTGCTTTACGGCCGTTGCCGGCGCAACGGAATTGATCTTCCACCGATCACGCATCGTTGATGGATTGCAAGCGCTCGATGAGCCACATGCCAATGAGCCACATGCCAATGAGACACATGGTTGAAGGACAATGACGACAAGGCGATGGCAACTGGCGCATAAGTGCCATCTCGACCTTGGCGAGAAAGCCATTGTGGTCGGCATTCTCAACGTCACGCCCGACAGTTTTTCGGATGGCGGACTGTTCATCACGCCTGACCAGGCGGTGGCGCAGGCGCACCGCATGGTGGAAGAAGGCGCCGCCGTCGTCGATATCGGCGGGGAATCGACGCGCCCCGGCGCCTCGCCCGTGACGCCTGAAGAAGAGCAGGCCCGCATCCTGCCGGTCATCGCCGCGCTCGCCAGTTCAGGCGAAGCCCTGATTTCGGTCGACACCTATCGCGAGGAAACCGCGCGCCTCGCCGTCGCCGCCGGCGCGCATATCGTCAACGATGTCTGGGGCTTGCAGCGTGAACCCGGCATCGCCCGCGTCGCCGCCGAGACCGGCGCCGGACTGGTCATCATGCATACCGGGCGCGGGCGGCAAAAACTGCCCGACGTCATCGCCGACCAGTTTTTGTTCCTCAAGGCTTCGCTGGAAGTCGCCAGGCGCAGCGGCGTTGCGGACGATCATATCGTACTCGATGCCGGCTTCGGCTTCGCCAAGGAGACGGCTGAGGAAAACCTCGACCTGATGGCGCGGTTTTCCGAGCTTAAGGAGCTCGGTTTTCCCTTGATGGCCGGCACCTCCAGAAAACGCTTCATCGGCACCGTCACCGGCCGCGAAGCCGGCGCGCGCGCCGCCGGGACGGCAGCCACCAGTGTCATTCTGAGGCTGAAGGGCGCCGATCTGTTTCGCGTCCACGATGTCGCAATCAACGTGGACGCACTGGCGGTCGGCGATGCTATGCTGGCGCGCGAAAAGCCAGGACGCTGAGCCCAGGACACTAAGAAATGTACGTCATCCGCATGAAGAACTGCGCCTTCTTTGCCCGGCACGGCGTGCTGGATGAGGAAGAGGCGCTTGGCCAGCGTTTTTATGTCGATGCCGAGTTGACGGTCGAGCCCAGCCGCCCGCTGGAGGATGATTCCATCGAGGACACCGTCAATTACGGCATCGCCTTCACGGTGATTGAAAAGATCGTCACTGGACATCGCCGCTTCCTGATCGAGGCGCTGGCGCTCGAAGTGGCGAAGGCGCTGACTTCACGGTTCCCGCAGATCAGGAAGGCCGAGATCACCGTGCGCAAACCCAACGCACCGGTGCCCGGCGTGCTCGATTATGTCGAGGTGACCGTTGTCTGGCCAGAGTAACAATAACACGGTCTATCTCAGCCTTGGCGGCAATCTCGGCGATCCCTCGGCCTCGATGGCGGCGGCGCTGCGCCTGCTCGACGCCGACGAGAGCACGCGCGTCGTCGCCGTCTCCTCACTTTACCGCACGCCGCCCTGGGGCAAGCTCGACCAGCCGGATTTCCTCAACGCCGCTGCCGAAATCTCGACCTCGCTGGCGCCAAGGGCGCTGCTCGACCTCTGCCTCGAGGCCGAGCGCAAGCTGAAGCGGGTGCGCGAGGAGCGCTGGGGTCCGCGCCTGATCGACATCGACATATTGGTGTTCGGCGACCGCACAATCCACGAAACCGGGCTGGAGGTGCCGCATCCCCGAATGGTGGAGCGCGCCTTCGTGCTGGCGCCCTTGGCAGAGATCGCGCCGGATCTGGCGGTGGGCGGCAGGAGCGTGACCGAGCGGCTCAGCGCCGTCGATACGTCAGGCATAGAGCGGCTGGCTTCCGGCCGCGATTGGTGGCTGGGTTAACCGGAGAAGCCGCCGCCATCGAGAAATGCCTGTTCGTCCGCCGTCGTCTCGCGGCCAAGCATCTTGTTCCTGTGCGGAAAGCGGCCGAAGCGCTGGATGATGTCGCGGTGCTCGATGGCGTATTTCACATACTCCGGCGCCCTGGCGGTGGTGAGCTCGACCGATCTGTCCTGGTCGGCGGGCAGTTCCGAATGTTCGTAGGGCAGGTACAGGAAGACGCGCAGGTTTTCTTCCAGCGAAAGGTCATGGCCGGCCGCAATCGCCTTGGCGGCAAAGTGCCGTGCCAGCGGATCGGTGGCGTACATATGGCCTGAGCCGCGAAAGCAGTTGCGCGGAAACTGGTCGAGCAGGATCATCAGCGCCAGCGAACCCTCGGCATGCTCCGACCATGCGTCGCACTCGCGCCGCGCGGCGGCAAAGTGCAGGTCGAGAAACCTGCTGCGGAAATCCGCGTCGAAGACGTCGTTCTTCTCGAACCACGCGTCTTCGCCGGCCTCGCGCCAGAATTTGGTGACGGCGAGCGCGCTCTCATCCGATGCGGTCATCAGCTTTCCCCCTGATCGGCGGGCTCGGGCTTGTGCAGCACGCCGGCCGTCTCTTCGTTCAGCG
Organism: Mesorhizobium sp. M0317; assembly: GCF_040321555.1. Taxonomy (NCBI): domain Bacteria; kingdom Pseudomonadati; phylum Pseudomonadota; class Alphaproteobacteria; order Hyphomicrobiales; family Phyllobacteriaceae; genus Mesorhizobium; species Mesorhizobium sp. M0317. The sequence continues at coordinate 344,327 of NZ_JAMYRV010000001.1, forward strand.
CCTGGCCGGGCCGGCGCGGTTGCGTCAGCGGCGTCGGGATCGGCGTGCCGGTATTGCCCCTGAGGAAACGTTGCCCGGCGCGGACGCCTTCGGCCAGCTGCGTCTCCAGTCGGGCATTGTCGCGCCGTCGCACATCCTCGATGACATCGGCGACATCTTCCGGCTCGACGCCCAAAACCTCGAGCGCGGAACCGCCGAAGACGAGGGCCGATTCGAAGGTCTCGCGCAGCTGGAAGTCGACCCCGGCGCGGATGAGCGACAGGGCGGTGCCGCGATCGAAGGCACGCGCCAGGACAGTCAGCAACGGGAACTCCGCCTTGATCAGTTCCGCCATGCGCACCGTGGCGTCCGGCTTGTCGACGCAGATCAGCACGGCGCGCGCGCGGCCTGCACCTGCGGCGCGCAGAATGTCGAGCCGCGTGCCGTCGCCATAGTAGACCTTGAAGCCGAAATCGGCGGCCGCCTGTATCATTTCGACATCATTGTCGATGATCGACACATCGATGCCGCGCAACAAAAGCGGCTGGCTCGCGATCTGGCCGAAACGGCCGAAGCCGATGACCAGTACGCTGCCGGTAAGGCCGTCGGCGATGTCGACGCCTTCAAGCGACTGCTCGTCGCGCGGCGTCAAATATTTGAGCGCAATGATGGCCAGCGGCGTCAGCACCATGGAGATGATGATGATAGCGGTCAGCGTTGCGTTGGCCCGGCTGTCGATGATGCCAACCGCCGCTGCGGCCGAATAGAGGACGAAGGCGAATTCGCCGCCTTGCGCCATGATCACGGCGCGTTCCAGCGCTTCACGATGACCGCTCTTCAGCATGCGGGCGACGAGGTAGATGCCGAGCGCATTCATCGCCATGTAGGCGACGACATAGACGGCGATCAGCCGCCAGTTGTCGGCCACCACATGCAGGTCGAGCGACATGCCGACGGCGAGGAAGAACAGGCCAAGCAGGATGCCGCGGAATGGCTCGACGTCGGCCTCCAGCTGGTGGCGGAAGGTCGATTCCGACAACAGCACGCCGGCCAGGAAGGCGCCCATCGCCATCGAGAGGCCGGAAAGCTGCATAACCAGCGCCGACCCCAGCACGACCAGAAGTGCTGCCGCCGTCATGACTTCGCGCGCCTTGGCGTCGGCCAGGATGCGGAAGAACGGATTGAGCAGATAGCGGCCGGCCACCACCAGCCCGACGATGGCGCCAAGACCGATGCCGATTTCGGTCAGCCTCTGCTGCAGGGTCATCTCGCTGCCGCCCGGCGCCAGGAAGGCGACCAGCGCCAGAAGCGGCACGATTGCCAGATCCTCGAGCAGCAGGATGGACACGATGCGCTGGCCCTTGGGGCTGGCCATCTCGCCACGCTCTTCCAGAAGCTGCATGACGATCGCCGTCGAGGTCAGGACAAAGCCGGCGCCGGCAACGAAGGATTGCGCGATCGGAAAGCCGCCGGCGAGACCAACACCGGTGAGCAGCAATGCGCAGACGCCGACCTGCAGCGCGCCGAGGCCGAAAATCTCGCGGCGCAGGCCCCATAGCCGCGACGGCTGCATCTCCAGCCCGATGATGAACAGGAACATGACCACGCCGAGTTCGGCGACATGCAGGATGGCTTCCGATTCGGAAAAAATGCCAATACCGAACGGGCCGATGACCACGCCCGCGGCGAGATAGCCGAGGATCGAGCCCAGCCCCATGCGTTTGAAGATCGGAACGGCGACGACGCCTGCGGCAAGCAGCGCCACCACCTGAATGAGATCGCTGCCCGATGCTTCCGCTGCCATGCCTCTTGTCCCTGTGTCCGACAGCACTCCTTGCATGCACTGGGAGCGGGAGGCAAGGGCGGGAAGCCTGCCAGGATGGGTAGGGTGCCGCGGCAGCGATTCCCCGGTGGAACAACAGTCTGCGCTTGCCTGTCGGACGGCCGGTATCTATATCTGACAAATGCCTGATTATTCGTCCCGGCCGTCGCCGCTGCCACATATCCCGATGGATGCGCTCAGCGAAGTTCTGCAAGACTTTCGCTTGAGTGGCGTCAACTATGGCCGCTGCGAACTCCGGCACCCATGGAGCATAGACTTTCCGCAACAACAACTGCTTCGTTTTCACTTTGTCGGCCAGGGTCCATGCTGGATTCACACCGAAGCGCAAGGCTGGCAGGAGTTGCGCGATGGCGATCTGGTGCTGCTGCCGCAAGGCATCGCCCATCGGCTGGCGAGTGCGCCGGACGTGGTGGGCGATTCGCTCGAGGGCTGCCAGGTGATCAAGTTGGGCGGCAACGTTTGCGAAGTGATACGGCAGGGAACGGGCGCGACAAGCACCCTTTTCTGCGGCTCCATGTCTCTCGGCTCCTATGCGCTCAATCCGTTGATCACGTTGATGCCGCCTCTCATCAAGGGTTGCGACGTGGCCGGCAATGACCCGATGGTCGGCCCTTTGCTGGCGGCCATGACGGTGGAGGCCGCGCAACCGCAGATGGGCAGCGCCACCATCCTGTCGCGTATGGCGGATTTGCTGACAGCCAGGCTCATACGCTGCTGGGTCAATTGCAACGGCGCCTCGACCATCGGTTGGCTTGCAGCCATCCGCGACCCCCATATAGGGCGCGCTCTGGCGGCCATGCATCGCGATCCCGGCCACAACTGGACGCTGGGAAGCCTGGCCGGCGTGGCAGGCCAATCGCGTTCGATTTTCGCCGAGCGCTTCAGCGCGGTATTGGGTGAGGGCGCCGCACATTATCTCGCCCGCCTGCGCATGCAGCTTGCCCGCGAATTGCTGGGCCAAAACGGCTTGTCTGTTGCCGAAGTCGCTACCCGTTTGGGCTATGATTCCGAGGCGTCCTTCGCCCGCGCGTTCAAGCGCATCACCAATGTCTCGCCAGGCGTTGTGCGCCGCACAATTCCCGGACGAATGGATATGAATTTCGGATTTTAAGGTACATAACATCCGGGCGGACTCGCCTATCTAAGATCTCCAAACTGTGGAGATCTTCCCGTGACTGACACAACATTACAGCTTGAAGACGCCGCCATTGGCCTTGATGCCGATGCACCAGCCGCGTGGAGCGCGGCCACCTGGTTCGCGGTCCTTTCATTGGCGGCCACCAGCTTTGCCCTGGTGTCTGCCGAATTCTTGCCGGCAGGTCTGTTGACGCCGATGGCGCGCGATCTCGGCATCAGCGAGGGAACGGCCGGACAGGTCGTCACCGCCACCGCTTCCGTTGGCGCCGTGACGGCCATGTTGAGCAATGTTCTCATAGGTCGATTGAACCGCAAGGCGGTGCTGGTTGGCCTCATGGCCCTGGCGGTCGGTTCCAATATTCTTGCGGCGCTGGCGCCCAATTTCTGGCTGCTGTTGCTGGGCCGGGCCGGGTTGGGGATCGCTCTTAGCGCTTTCTGGGCACTTTCCGTTGCCGTCGTGGCGCGGCTGGTTGGCGCCAATGCGACAGGTCGCGGCATGGCGATCGTGACCCTCGGCGTCTCGCTCGCCACCATTGCCGCGCCGTCGATGGGTGCGTTGATCAGTGACTGGCTGGGATGGCGCAGCGCCATGGCCATGACGGCGGGGCTGGCCGCGCTTGCCATGCTGCTGCAGCTTCTCAGCCTGCCGACCTTGCCTGCGGCGGCAAGCAACAGCCTTGCAGACGTCTTTCGGCTGACACGGCGGCGTGGCATCCAACTCGGCATGCTTGCCATTGTTCTGCTGATGACCGGGCATTTTGCCGGCTCGGTCTATGTGCGCCCGTTCCTCGAACAGGTGACGCTCCTCACAACCGGGCCGATTGCCCTGGCGCTGCTCGGGTTCGGCATCGCCGCTGTGATCGGCAATATTGCCGGTGGCCGCCTGGCCGACACCAACATCCACATGGCCCTCGCAGTTACCGCCGCGTTGATGGCGTTTGCGGCACTCGCTTTGGTGCTTTGGGGCGCGCAAACCGGCGTTGCCTTCGGCTTTGTTACGCTGTGGGGCTTCGCCTTCGGCATGGCGCCGGTGGTGCTGCCGACCAATATGTCTCGCGCGGCATCTGATGCGCTGGAAGCAGCAGGCAGCCTGATGGTCACTTCCTTCCAGGTTGCCATCACCGTCGGTGCGGTTGTCGGCGGCTATGTCGTGGACACCTATGGCGCTACGGGACCTTTGACCCTAACCGCCGTCCTTGCCGCGGCGACGGCCGCACTGGCGCTGCTGCAGCCTCGTGGCTGAAACCTCGCTTCGTCTGACACGGGCGGCCTCAATCAGGCCGTCCGCGCCGTTGCAGCAGCGCTGCACAGGTTTATGCGCCGCACACGTTGCGTTTTGCCGCAATCGGCGGCTATGGGACGCCAGGCTTCGGCCGTTGGAAGGCAGCGACGATCAAGTTCTGCCTTCGTGAGGAGAATGACTGACATGAAGAAGTTTTTGCTCGTCGGCGTGGGTGTCGCCATGCTTGCCGCATCGGCCTGTTCGAAGGCGCCTGAATGCACGCAGGAAATCGCGGCCAAGAAGGCGCAGGAAATGACCGCCGCGCTGCAGGAAGCGATCACCAAGGATCCGACCAAGGCCGCCGACCTGACCGCCAAGGTGCAGGCTGTGACGACCAAATATCAGGGCGCCACCACGCCGGCCGACGCCTGCAAGGCCTATGACGATCTGACGGCCGCCATCAAGGGCTGATTCTTCGTTCGGAAATTGAGGAAGGCGGTGGCTCGAGTAGCCGCCGCCTTTTTTGCTGGTGTTCTTAAAGCGCATCGCGCTGACACGGAGGACCGCCGGCACGCACAGGACCATGACACGTTGGCCTTGCTGTGGCTTGGGCCATCGGAGACGCTGACATCGTCGGTTGCGCGCCACATGTCCGGTCGCGGCAGAAAGGTGCCGCCCGAGCGGCCCGTGCTTGAGGAGCGCCAACCTGGCCGCAAGGTGGCGTGTCCTTCCCGACATCGAGCTGAGCGGAACAGCTCAGCTAACGCGCAGTGCAACCCCGTTCCGCGCTTTTTTCGGGGAACCGCTTGAGAGTCAGTTTTTGGCGATGGAGCCGACTTCGACGGCGTCGACGCGCTTGAGGCTCATGCCGATGACCGGCACCAGCTGCTGGTCGACGCGCACGGCGATGGTCACCGTCATCGAATTGTCGTCGGGAATGCGGGCCTGCATGACGCCGCGCAGCTGGTTGCGGTTGATGGTGAAGACGACTTTGCGGGCATCGACCACGTTGCCGCCGATGATGTCCAGGCCCGACCCCGCGGCGCCGCCCATGAAATTGCCCTTGTAGTCGCGGCCCTTGCGCTCGACGGTCGCCGACATTTTCTGGGTGAAGACACCGACGCGGCAGTCGCCATCGAGCGTCATGCCGGTCTTGTTGTCCGGCGTCGAGCCGTCGAAGCTGCAGGTGAACTTCGTGCCCTTGTATTTGCCGGCGATGATTTCGCCCGGGCCGACCCATTTGCCTTCAACGGTGCGGAAGAACTGCTTGTCGGGCTCCGCTGCAAAGGCTTTCCCGGTCGGGCCCAGAGGTGCTGCAAGCGCGACCAGGGGCAGGACGCAGGACAAGATTACGCTTTTCATAGACGACACCCGGCAACAAGGAGGCTGTTGTTGGACGACCATGAACAAGATTGGTTAATGCTTGGTGACCGCGAGAGGGCGTTCACTTGGTCGAGGCGGGTGCTTCATTCTCTTTTTTGGCCGCAAACGAGGTCAGCGCCGACAGGAAATCGCCCATACCCGGCCGCCTGCCGGCAATGAAGGGCAGGGGCCGCGCCGTCTCCATGGCAGCGATGCCGATACGCGCCGTCATCATGCCGTTTACCACGCCTTCGCCGAGTTTCGCCGACAGCCGGGCGGCAAGGCCATGGCCGACGATCTGCTGGACGAAGCTGTCGCCGACGGCGATCGAGCCGGTCACCGCCAGATGGGCAAGAACGCTGCGCGCCAGCCGGAAAAAGCCCAGCGTGCCCGGCCTGCCGCCGTAGAGTTCGGACAAGCGGCGGATCAGGCGCCCGGCCTCGAACACGACATAGGCAACGTCTACTAGTGCGCGGGGGCTGACGGCGGTGACCAGCGACACGCGTTTGGCTGTTTCGAGGATCATCACCTTGGCTCTCGCATCGAGCGGCCCGAGAATCTCGGCCTCGGCCAGTCGCACCAGATTGCCGCCGTCGATGATCTCGCCGCGCAATTCGGCCAGGGAGCGCCTGCCGGCCGCGGTTTCGGGTTTCGCAGCGACAAAGGCCGAAAGCTCTTCGACGACGGCCCTTGCAGCCTTCGGATCGTCGCGCGCCACGGCATCGAGCGCCCGCTTTTGCAGTTTTTCGACCTCGGCCAGCCGGGCAATAGCCAGGAATTCCCGCACCAGCACGACCGCGAGCGCCAACACGACAATTGCGGCCATTGCCGCTGCCAGCCAACCCAGCCACTCTGCGCGCTCGAACAGGTCGCGGATGAGCTGGTCGGTCCACAGGCCGACGGCGAGCGAAACCAGCACGCCGGCCGCGCCGAAAAACAGGCTGGATAACAGCTAGCGCCTGCGCGGTGCGGTCGCCGGCGGCGGTTCGGCGGCGACAATGTCGGGTTCGTCGAAGACATCGATCTCGGCCGGCACGACGACGGCGCGCGGCTTGCGCGGCGGCTCGGCATGGGGGCGGCGCGTTTCCTGCTTCGGTCCGGCCTCCGGCTCGATGCGGAAAGCTGCCGGTCTGCGGGGCGCGGTCATGCCAGATGGTCTCCGATCAGGAACTGCAAGGCGCGGTCGAGCCTGATATGCGGCAGCGACAGCGTGACGCCTTCGGCGGTGCGTTCGAGCTTTGGCGGGCGAAAGCGCACGAAACGGATCGCCGGATCGTCGCTGCTCTGCCGATGGTCAGATTCGGAAACGTCGAAAACCTCATCAATTTTTTCCGGCAAGTCCCCCGGAAATATCGCGGTTTCGGTTTTGCCATCGAAGGTTTCGTCGTTGATCTTCTCGCCTTTCAGCGGCGTGCCGATGATCACCGGCAGGGTGTCGCGGCCTTGCTTGACCGTGCCTTCGCGCGTCGCGCGCACCGCCGCCATGGCGACCACGTCGACATCGGCGCCGGTGAAATTTGCCCGCGCCACGGCGCGGTCGGCAAGCCGCCGCACGATTGCCTGCAGCCGGTCATGGCTTTCGTGATGCAAATGGTCGGCCTTGGTCGCGGCAACCAGGATGCGGTCGATGCGGCGTGAAAACAGGTCGGTGAGGAAATTGCCTCGGCCAGGACGGAAACAGGAGAGGATTTCGGTCACCGCGCGTTCCAGGTCGGCCATCGCGCCGGGGCCGGCGTTCAGCGCCTGCATGGCGTCGATCACCACGATCTGGCGGTCGAGGCGGGTGATGTGTTCGCGGAAGAACGGTTTCACCACATGCGTCTTGTAGGCCTCGTAGCGGCGCTCCATCATCGCTTGCAGCGAGCCGGAGCGCGGCCGTTTCTCACCCTTGAGCAGCAAGGGCGCGAAGGTCAGCGCCGGCGATCCCTCGAGGTCGCCAGGCATCAGGAAACGGCCGGGCGGCAAGGTCGAAAGCGCCCGCTCGTCGAGCTTGCAGGCCTTGAGGTAGGCGGCAAAACTCTCGGCGAGGCGCCGCGCCGTCATCTCGTCGGCGTCGGCATTGGGGTCGATCCTCGCCGACAGCGCCCGCCAGTCCTGCGACAGGTCGGCCCGCACCGGCAGCATAGCCATCTCAAAAGCTTCATGCGAAAAATCGGCGAAGGATTTGCCGAGCAGCGGCAGGTCGAGCAGCCATTCGCCGGGGTAGTCGACGATGTCGACCGACAATCGGCCGCTGGAAAACATCCGGTTCCAACCGGAGGCAGACTCATATTCGATGGTGAGCCTGAGTTCCGAAATGGCGCGCGTCGAGTCCGGCCAGACACGGTCGTTGACCAGGGCGGAGATATGGTCCTCGTACTGAAAACGCGGCACGGCATCGTCCGGCTGTTCCTCGAGGAAGGCGCGAGCGATCCGTCCCGACTTCTGCGCCTCGAACAGCGGCAGGCGCCCGCCATGGATGAGATTGTGGACGAGAGCCGAGATGAACACCGTCTTGCCGGCCCGGGACAGGCCGGTGACGCCCAGCCGAAGCGACGGCGAAAAAAGCCCGCTCGCACGCCCCGACAGCGTATCCAGGGCAATTCTCGCTTCGTCGGTGAAAGTGGTCAGCGATGATGCCAAAATCTGTTCTCTCAGGCGTGCTCTTGCGCCCGATATAGGCTTTGCGGTTCAAGTTTGAAATGGCGCCCGGCCTCGGCCGGCTCGGCTCAGAGATCGACGGGCGTCAGGAAGGCTTCGAGGTAGCCCGCGCCTTGCGCAGCCTCGGTGAGGGTGCCGTCGAAGCGCACGACCGCAAGGCCGGAGGTCGGGAAACCATGGTTCATGATGGCCCGAGCAGCCTCGTCGCCGTCGCCCGAGACCGCCATGGCAAGGTCTTCCGTCATCGGATTGTGGCCGATGACCAGCAGCGAGCCGGGGCCGCCATTGCTGCGGATGATGGCGAGGTAGCCGGCGGCATCCTCGCTGTAGAGCGTGTCGAAGAACAGCACCCGGCCGGTATCGGTGTGGCCGGCGATGCCTTCCAGCGTCTGGCGCGCCCGCTTGGCGTTGGAGCAGAGCGTGATATCGGGGATGTAGTTGCGGGCACGCATCGCCGTCCCCATCATTTCGGCATCGGCAATGCCGGATGCGTCGAGCGGGCGATCGAAGTCGCGCACGCCGGGCAGGGCCCAGCCAGCCTTCGCATGCCTCAACAGATACAGTCTGCTCACCGGACCCCCAATGGTGTGCTGCCCACCAATGACACAACTGGATTAGCCACGAGAAAGGCCTGAGGCACAATGGGCGCCGCCGCCCAAGCGCAACGAATCATGTGCGAATTCGCCCGCGCCCCTGCTATGGAAGGCTTTGCTGAGGATCGCCCGCGCGGGCATTAATAATTGCGTGAAACGCGCGCGGATTACGCTTGTGCAGCCTTCTCTGCGCGAATATATAGGCGCCAAATTTGGGGTTGTTGGGTGAGTCGAATGAACGATATCGTTACAGCCAATTACGTACCCTCCGAAGACGAGCCGTTCATGAACGAACGGCAGAAATCCTACTTTCGCCTGAAGCTCGTCACCTGGAAGACCGACATACTGCGCGAAGCGCGCGAAACACTCGAAATCCTGCAGCAGGAAAACGCCAACCACCCCGATCTCGCCGATCGCGCTTCCTCGGAAACCGACCGCGCCATCGAGCTTCGCGCCCGCGACCGCCAGCGCAAGCTCATTTCAAAGATCGATTCGGCGCTGCAGCGCATCGATGAAGGCACTTACGGCTATTGCGAGGAAACCGGCGAGCCGATCGCGCTGAAGCGTCTCGACGCGCGTCCGATCGCGACCTTGTCGATCGAAGCGCAGGAGCGCCACGAACGCCGCGAGAAGGTCTATCGCGACGATTGAGCCGCTGCCGTCAGGCAGGACTGTTTCATCGAAATGGCCGGGTTTCCCGGCCATTTGTGTTTTTAGCGAAGGGTTTAATCGCACGAAGTTAAAGCGCGTTGCGCTGAACGGATTTGTGCGACGCGCTTTAAGCGGCGTTCCGATCGGGAATCGGCAAGATGACGGCTCGCCGGGCTTTATCGTTTCTGGCTGGCGAGTTCGCCGAGCAGCTTGGTCATCTCGTCGTCGAGAGACTGCGGTGCCTTCGCAGCCGGCTTGCTTGCCGGTTTGGGGTGCGAATCGTCGAGCGAGACCTCGAGCTCCCGCATCAGGGTATCGTCGATGGACTCATGCTTCGGTGGCGGGGCCTGCCGGGCAGTATTGGCGGCGGAGCCATAGGCCGGCAGCGGTGTCACATTGCTCGCCTGGTAGATTTGAGCCGGTTTCGCCGCCGGTGCGGCCTGGCGCGGCGGAACGGCGGCTGGAGCAGCCCTTACCGGTTGCGGCGGTGGCGCCTGCCTTGCGGGCGCGGTGGGAGCGGGTTGTGCTGCGCGCGGCCGCGGCGCCTGTTGCTGCTGGCCAACACCGCCATCGCCGGTCAATGCCGGACGGCGTGGCGCTGCAAGCCTGATATCGCGCTCGACGACAACGTCGGTTGGGCCGCCGATCAAAAGCAGGTGTTCGATGTCGTCGCGACGGATGAGCACCAGCCGGCGGTGGCTGTCGACCGCCGTGGCGTCCATGACCGCCAGCCGTGTCTTGCGGTTCCTGCCGCCGGCAACGAAGGTGCCGAAGGTCAGGTTGCGGACCAGCCTGATGATGATGAGCACGATGACCAGCAGGACAAGGGCAGCAAACGTCCACAGCAGCGCTGCGGCATATCCGGGACCCGCCACATTATCCAGCCACTGCATTGGTGCCCCCAATCGGCTTTTGAAGTGGAGGGACACTAGACCGTTGCGGCCAGCCACCGCAAGTTGCCTTCACGCTTCGTGAACAGCTTGAAAACACCGACGCGTCATTTTTATCCGACATTTGCCGCCAAGGCCTTTTCCGGATTAGGAGAATGTGATTCAACCGGCCGGGGGCGGTGTCGGACAACTCACGAGCAGGGGGCATATGGCCAGGGAAACGCGCGGCGATTTCTATCCGGTACCGATCGTCGATCAGAACACGCGGCCAGGCGCGGTTACCCGGCTCATCGTGTTCATCATCGTCCTGACCGGGGCCGCGATCGTTTTCGGCATTTTCCGCGAGCGTCTTGGCGATCCGTTCTTGCTCGGCATGCTGGGCGTGCTTGCCATGATCGGCGTCGGCTTCCTGTTCGCCACGGCCATCGGCTTCGTGCAGATCGCGCCGCGTTCGACCGGGGACGAACTGTCGAAGGCCTTCGTCGATTCCATGTCGCAGGGCCTGATCGTCACCGACACCAAGGGCCGCGTCGTCTACGCCAACCGGGCCTACGCCGAGATGACCGGTGCTGCGTCGGCCGCCGATCTGAAGACGGTCGAAGGCCTGCTTTCCGATGTCCCCGAAGCTTCGGTGACCATATACCGGCTGGCCTCGGGTTTGCGCGACGGCCAGGCCGGCGACGGCGAATTCCGGCTGGCGCAGTCGATCCGGCCGGGCGCCGAACCCGGCGCGCGCTGGTACCGGGCGCGGGCCCGGACCTTCAGCGTTCCCGGTCAGCGCCTGCCGATGCTTGCCTGGCAGCTTGCCGACATCTCGCAGGAACGGGCCGAGCAGGAGCGTTTCTTCCTCGACTTGCAGAAGGCCATCGACCATCTCGACCATGCGCCGGCCGGTTTCTTCTCGGCCGACCAGGAAGGCCGCGTCACCTACATCAACGCCACGCTCGCCGAATGGCTGGGCATCGATCTGGCGAGCTTCACCCCTGGCGCCGTGACACTCCCGGAAATCGTCGCCGGCGATGGCATGGCGCTGGTGCGCTCGGTCAAGGCCGATCCCGGCACCACCCGCAACGCCGTCATCGATCTCGATCTTACGACGACGACCGGCGAGGCGCTGCCGGTGCGCTTCATGCATCGGGTCTCGGCCAGCCGCGAGGGGACCAACGGTCCCACCCGCACCATCGTGCTCAACCGCACGCAGGGCGAGGACGCATCGGCCGATCTTCGGGCTTCGGAGGTACGCTTCACTCGCTTCTTCAATTCGACGCCGATGGCCATTGCCGCCGTCGACAATGGCGGCCGCATCCTGCGCACCAATGCGCCGTTCCTGTCGCTGTTTTCCTCCGTCGTCGACGGCGACGCGGTCGACCGCCGCGTGCGGCTGGACACCGTGATCCACGAGCGCGACCGGCCGGCCTTTGCCGCCGCGTTCGAAAAGGCGCGGCTGAGGCAGGCCGACATCGAGCCGATCGACACGCTGCTGCCCGGCAATGAGGAGCGTCACATCCGCTTCTACGTCAACGCCGTCGCCGACGGCACCGGCGAGGGCGCCGAGGAATCGGCCATCGTCTATGCCGTCGAGACCACCGAGCAGAAGGCGCTCGAGGGCCAGATGGCGCAGAGCCAGAAGATGCAGGCGGTCGGACAGCTCGCCGGCGGCATCGCCCACGACTTCAACAATGTGCTGACCGCCATCATCATGGCGTCGGATCTTTTGCTGACCAATCACCGGCCGTCGGACCCATCCTTCCCCGACATCATGAACATCAAGCAGAATGCCAACCGGGCGGCCTCGCTGGTGCGGCAGTTGCTCGCCTTCTCGCGCAAGCAGACATTGCGGCCGGAAGTGCTGAACCTGACCGACGTGCTTGCCGATCTCCGGATGCTGCTTGCCCGCCTCGTTGGCAACGAGATCAAGCTGAAGGTCGACCACGGCCGCGATTTGTGGCCGGTCAAGGTCGATATCGGCCAGTTCGAGCAGGTGGTGGTCAACCTGGCCGTCAACGCGCGCGACGCCATGCCGGCCGGCGGCGACCTCACCGTGCGCACCCGCAACGTCACCGCCGAACAATGCAAGAGCTTCTCCTACCGCGAGCTCACGCCTGCCGACTATGTCGTGGTCGAGGTCGAGGATAGCGGCTCGGGCATTGCCCCGGACGTGCTGAAGAAGATTTTTGAGCCGTTCTTCACCACCAAGGAAGTCGGCAAAGGCACCGGCCTTGGCCTGTCGATGGTCTATGGCATCATCAAGCAGACCGGCGGTTTCATCTTCTGCGATTCCGAAGTCGGCAAGGGTTCGACCTTCCGCATCTTCCTGCCGCGCCATATCGTGGAGGCGAAGAAGCCCGGCGACGTCAGCGAGGCGCCGGCTGCGCCGGTGAAAGCCGCCGACAGCGCCAAGGACCTGTCGGGCTCGGCCACTGTGCTCCTCGTCGAGGACGAAGACGCCGTGCGCATGGGCGGCTCGCGGGCGCTGACCTCGCGCGGCTATACCGTCCATGAGGCCTCCTCGGGCGTCGAGGCGCTGGAAGTCTTCGAAGCGCTCGGCGGCAAAGTCGATATCGTCGTGTCCGACGTGGTGATGCCGGAAATGGACGGACCGACGCTGCTCGGCGAACTGCGCAAGCGCCAGCCCGACATCAAGTTCGTCTTCGTGTCCGGCTATGCCGAAGACGCTTTCGCCAGAAACCTGCCGCCGGACGCGCAATTCGGCTTCCTGCCGAAGCCGTTCTCCCTCAAGCAACTGGCCACCGTGGTCAAGGATGTATTGGAGTCCTAGGGCGCCCTAATTCAAAGCTTGCGCAATGACGTGACACTGCCATGATTGCAGGCGAAACGGGCGGCGGGTTTTGGGGAGCATGTCGTGACGCCGCACAACGAGGCTGCCAGGGGCGACTATGCCGCAACGGTGCTGTTGCCGGGCGATCCGCAACGCGCCGAGTGGATGGCAAAGACATTTCTTGAGGCGCCGCGCTGCGTCAACCGCCGCCGGGGCGCACTCGGCTTCACCGGTCTCTATCGCGGCCGTCCCATCAGCATCCAGGCCACCGGCATCGGTGTCCCGTCCTTCCTGGTCTATGCGCATGAACTCCTGGATGTTCACGGCGTAAAAACGCTAATCCGCACAGGCACCTGCGGCGGCCTGACACCCCGCGTGCCGCTGCGCTCCTTGGTGATCTCGCAGTCGGTGCGCGCCGAAAGCGACCAAAGCGGCCAGGTCTTCGGCCTCTACGATGCTGCCGCCGGGCCCGATCCCGGCCTGTTCGCCCACGCTTTGGCCTGCGCCGCCCAGCTCGGCATCGACCACCAGGCCGGGCTGACCATCTGCAGCGATGTCTTCTACCACCCTGAAGGGCGCGACCGCTTTGCCGAAGCGCAGGCGCTTGGGGCTCTCGCTGTCGATATGGAAACCAGCGCACTCTACCGAATCGCGGCGCATTTCGGCGCCCGCGCGCTGTCGCTGCTGACCGTCGTCGACAACATCGTGACCGGCGAACAGACTGCCTATTCCGAACGTCAGGCGCTGTTCACCGATATGGCGCGGCTCGGGCTCGACGTTGCGGCGGAAGGCTAGCTTCCTCAGGCCGCTTCGCGCTTCGGCGTCAGCTCATCCATGTCTGGCCGGTGACCGCGCAGATAGAGCGCGCAGGTGGTACGCAGCATCGACGCGAAATTGGGAATGGCGCCGTTGATCTCGATCGCCTCGTCATAGAGTTTTGAGATGAACTTCGGCGTCGTCAGGCCCTGGCTGTCGGCAATTTCGTCAAGCAGCGCCCAGAACGTTCCTTCAAGCTGGATACTCGTAGAGTGACCGTCGATGCGGATCGACCGGTTGATCTGTCGATAGCCTTCCGGATCCTGCCCGGCAAAAACCCTGCACATCCTTACCTCCCGATATTGTTGGTTTTGGGCGCAGCGTGTCGCGCCTTCAAGTTGTGGTTGTCCCTGCATGTTCGGCCTTGTGGGCCGAATCGGCAATCGGACTTTCGTCTTTAGGCGCAGGCATAGCAGCGATTGCAAATTTAGCCGTGGTAACCGGCTGCCACCACCTTTCGCGCGTGCCGCCCATAATCGCCTCCAGCATGCAGCGGCGGAGACTGATTTGGCGAAGGCAATCCACTCCATGATCCGGGTTCTCCAAGAGGCCAGATCCGTCGATTTCTACAGAAACGCTTTCGGGCTCGATGTCGCCGACAGGCTGGATTTCGAGACATTCACGCTGATTTACCTTGCCAACGCCGAAACGGGGTTCGAGCTCGAACTCACCGTGAACAAGGGCCGCACCGAGCCTTATGAGCTAGGCGACGGTTACGGCCATCTGGCGGTCTCGGTGTCCGATCTCGACAGTGAACACGACCGGATCGGCGCGCTCGGCCTCAACCCCAAGAAGATCGTCGAATTCAACCGCGACGGATCGCTGATCGCGCGCTTTTTCTTCATCGAGGACCCCGACGGCTACAAGATCGAGGTTCTGCAGCGTGGAGGGCGCTTCCAGTAGGGGATTATCGGCCGCATTCAGCCGCGCGACGCCAGCAACGGCGCTGTTCAAGGGCGCAAACAGCAAGCAGGGAGGAACAAAATGGTCACGATCTATGACGCGAGGCTCTCACGTCGTGAACTTCTCAAACGCGGCGGCATCGGCGCGTTGCTCGTCATTTCCGGCAGCGCCGTCAACAGCCCTGAAAATGCCTGGGGGCTCGAGACATCGGCGCTCAAGCCCGAAACCATGGCAACGCTGATCCAGATGGCGCGCGACATCTATCCGCACGATCAGGTGCCCGACAAATACTACGCCATCGCCGTAAAAGGGCATGATGAGCAGGCCGGCAAGGACGCTGCCTACAAGACGATGATCGAAGACGGCATCGCCGACCTCGACAAGAAGTCGGGCGAGGGCGGCTATCGCGGCCTCGGCTGGGAGGAGCAGCGCGTCGCCGTGCTGCAGCAGATCGAGGCGACGCCGTTCTTCCAGTCCATCCGCGGCGGCCTCGTCGTCAGCCTCTACAACCAGCAGGAGGTGTGGCCGATCTTCGGCTACGAGGGCGAATCCTACTCCAAGGGCGGCTACATCGCGCGCGGTTTCGACGACATAGAGTGGCTCTGAGCCCTTCCGTCGTTCTGAAACCCCGCAAACAGGAATTCATGGGAGGAAACCATGGCAGCTTCATTTGATCTCAACAACGACGGCGTGGTCGTGATCATCGGCTCCGGCGCCGGCGGCGGCACGCTCGGCAACGAACTCGCCCAGAAAGGCGTCGATGTCGTCATCCTCGAGGCCGGCGCGCGTCACGAATACGAGGATTTCATCAATGACGAGTGGGGTTCCTTCAGCCAACTCGCCTGGACGGACAGGCGCACGACGTCCGGCGACTGGCGGGTGTCGAAGGATTTTCCGAATTTGCCGGCCTGGATAGTCAAATCGGTCGGCGGCTCGACCACGCACTGGGCCGGCGCCTCGCTGCGCTTCCAGGAGCATGAGTTCAAGACGCTCTCGACCTACGGCAAGCTGGAAGGCGCCAACCTGCTGGACTGGCCGGTCACATTGGCCGAGATGGAGCCTTACTACGCCAAGGCGGAAGCCAAGATGGGCGTCACCGGCACCAATGGCTGGCCGCGGCTGCCCGGCAACAACAATTTCAAGGTGCTCAAGGCCGGCGCCGACAAGCTCGGCTATAAGGAATGTCATACCGGCAACATGGCAATCAATTCGGTCGAGCGTGATGACCGGAACTCCTGCCAACAGACCGGCTTCTGCTTCCAGGGCTGCAAATGGGGCGCCAAATGGTCGACGCTCTACACCGAGATTCCCAAGGGTGAGGCGACCGGCCATCTCGAGGTCCGGCCAAACGCCATGGCGATCAAGATCAACCATGACGCTAGCGGAAAAGTGACCGGCGTCGTCTATGCCGACAAGGACGGCAATCTGCAGGAGCAGAAGGCCCGCATCGTCGCCGTCGCCGGCAACTCGATCGAAAGCCCGCGCCTGCTGCTGAACTCCGAGTCAGCGAAGTTTCCGCAAGGGCTTGCCAATTCGTCGGGGCAGGTCGGCAAGAACTACATGCGCCACACCACCGGTTCGGTCTACGCCATTTTCGACCAACCGGTGCATATGTATCGCGGCACCACCATGGCCGGCATTATCCGCGACGAGGCGCGGTACGATCCCTCACGCGGCTTTGTCGGCGGCTATGAATTCGAGACGCTGTCGCTCGGCCTGCCCTTCATGGCCGCCTTCCTCAATCCCGGCGGCTGGGGCCGTTCCTTCACCACCGCGCTCGACCACTATGATCACATGGCTGGCCTGTGGATCGTCGGCGAGGACATGCCGCGCGCGGAAAACCGCGTCACGCTGCACAAGGACGAGAAGGAGGCGCACGGCATGCCGATCGCCGACGTGCATTTCGATGATCATCCCAACGACACGGCGATGCGCAATCATGCCTACAAGCAGGCCACAGCGCTTTACGATGCGGTCGGCGCGACGCGCTCCTTCCCGACGCCGCCCTATCCCTCAACCCACAATCTCGGCACAAACCGGATGAGCGAAAAGGCGGAAGACGGCGTCGTCAACAAGCACGGCCAGGCGCACGACATCAAGAACCTGTTCGTGTCGGACGGCAGCCAGTTCACGACCGGTGCGGCTGAAAATCCGACGCTGACGATCGTGTCGCTGGCTATCCGCCAGGCCGAATACATCGCTTCGCAAATGTCGGCCAAGACGATCTGAGCCGTCCTCCCGGATCGCTACGCGGAACGCGCATGGCGCGTTCCGCCTTTTTCACTAGGACTCACTATGCGCCGACCGGCTGTCCGTCCATGCGGCGGATGGCGACGACGGAAGGTCGCGGCAACTGGCCGTCTTTGAAATCGGGCCATAGCGTCTGCACCTTGTCGAGCGTCGCGGCATCTTCCGCAGGGTGCTGCACCGACAGGAACAAAGTCGTGCCGTCCGGCGTGAAGCACGGGCCGGTCGCTTCGGCGCCGTGCGGGCAGGTGAACAGCAGCTTCGGCAGGCCGCGCGCCGCACCTTCGGTGTCGACGCCATAGACGCCGTCCGGCAGGTCGAAATCATTGGCGCCGTCCGTCGCCACCCACAGCCGCCCCGTAGGGTCGAAGGTGATGTTGTCGGGGCAGACGAACCAGCCATTGTCCGACGTAGCCGGATGAAAAGTGGCGCCGACCTTGGCATCTTTCGGGTTGCCGCAGAGCACGAACAGGTCCCAGGCATAGTTTTCGGCCGTGTGGTCGGCGTCCGCGCCGCGGCCGCCAGGCGGGATCAGTTCGACAATATGGCCCCAGAGATTTTCCGGCCGCGTGTTGGCCGGATTGACCTTCGACTGGTCGCGCTTCTTGTTCTTGGTCATCACCGCATAGACGCGGCCGGTCACCGGATTGGTCTCGATGTCCTCTGGCCGGTCCATCGGCGTGGCGCCGAGCGCATCTGCCGCAAACCGCGTCTTCAACAGCACCTCGGCCTGGTCGGCAAAACCGTTCTCGACGGTAAGCTTGCCCTGGCCGTGCACCAACGGCAGCCACGTCATCGAGCCATCGGCATCGAAGCGGGCGACCGACAGCACGCCATCGTCGAGCAGATCGGCGCCGGAGGCCGGGTTGGCCTTGTCATAGGCCTTGGCCGAGACGAAGCGGTACATATATTCGAAATAGTCGTCGTCACCCATATAGACGACAACGCGGCCGTCCTTGTTGAGGACCACGGTCGAGGCCTCATGCGACATGCGGCCAAGTGCCGTGCGCTTCACCGGCCTGGACTGAGGATCGTAAGGGTCGATCTCGACCACCCAGTCGAAGCGGTTGGCCTCGTTCGGTTCCTTGTCGAGGTTGAAGCGGTCATGGAAGCGGCCGCGGCCATAGATGTCGGAGCCATCGAAGCCGTAACGGTCAAGCAGGTCGGCGATCGGCGCCCTTTTCGGGTCGCCGCCGAAAATGTCGGACACGCCTTCCTCGCAGGTCAGCACCGTACCCCAGGGGGTGAAACCGCCGCTGCAGTTGTAGCTGGTGCCGAGCACTTTGGTGCCAGTCGCGTCGGCCGAGGTCTTCATCAGCGCATGGCCGGCAACCGGTCCGGAAACGGTCATTTCGGTGTTGGCGGTGATGCGGCGGTTCAGCGGACTGTCGGCTACGGTTTCCCACTTGCCGTCCTTCAATTGCACCTCGACGATCGAATGGCCCATCGCGGCCATGCCGAGATCGACCTGTTCCCTGGTCATCGTCTTGCCGGCATCGCCCTCGGTCATCCCCGGAAACATCACATTGGGCGAGATGTATTCGTTGTTGACGCAGAGCAGGCCATGATCAGAATTCACCGTGCCCTTCGGCAGCGGCATGAAGGCGATGTAGTCGCAATTGTAGCCGAAGCGCTTTTCCTGTTCCTCCGCCGCGACCTTGTTGCCGTCGAATTCGGCGAGGCCAGCTGCAAGCGGATCGCCCCAGCGCGCGACGATGGTCGTCTCATAGCCTTCGGCGGCGGCATGGGTCTTGTCGTAGACCCGCTTCAGCTCGGGAAAGCCGAGCGTCGACTGCGCTGCGGCGGCATGCGTTTCGCCGGCAAACAAGGAGCCGACAAAGCTGCCGCCGGCAATCAGCGCGCCGGAGGCGAGGCTGCCTTTCAAAAGAGACCGGCGCGAGACGCGCTCGGCAATGATTTCGCGGATGAAGGGGGAGGATGAAGACGGTGTATTGGCCATGGTGTCTGCCTCTCAGGGTGGATGTTACGGCGCACCGTTGCCCTAGTCTGCTTAGGCAACATTCACATGACATAGGAGGAAGGTTTTGCCGCAACTGGGCGCGGCACTACGCATCGCTCAGCCCTTGGTGCAGGTCGAGGCGGTGAAGGCGCCGTCGGGCTGCTTCAGAATGATGTCGAATGACGGGGCGGTCTCGCCGTCCAGTGTTGCCTGTGTCATGGAGACGGAGTTGCCACCGGTGGTATAGCCGCCCAGCGGCCCGAGCCAGGTTATCTCGCCATTGGCATTCATCTGATAGTTGTAGCCTTGCGTCCCGGTGCCGAATGTCACCGGGCCGGTATAGACATTGCCCTTGATGGTGATGTCGCCGAGGTTGAGGAAGGCGCCGAGCAGGTAGACCTCGCAATGATAGGTGCCGTCCGGAAGCTTGCCCTCGCCGAAATCGGCGCGCGCGGCGCCGCTCGTTGCCATCAGCAGCAGGATGCAGGAAATGCGGGAGATGCGAGATGTCATGACGTCTCTCTTTTGAAGGGCGAGCTTGCCCTATTTTTGCGCGGTGCCGCAACATTGTTCGCCCGGAAACCACGGCCGGAGATCAAAAACTAGGCATTTGTCTCAATTGGGCGAAAATTAGGCAAAAGTCGTGTGCGCTGCGCAAATTTGCCTCAATCAATTTTACCGGCTGCCTTTGTTGTTTCTCCAGGCTAATATACCAACCGGCTGATAACGCTCGGCTATTCCATCTTTATGAGCGGCGCCTTCGCGTTTGGCACGGCAGTTGCTTTGCATTGTCGCGGTGCAATCAAACAGCTTGGGAGTCTTCGGTATGAGGGGTAATTTCTCCACAATAACAAAAATGTTTTCGGCGGGCGTGATCGCCGCCGGCCTGTCGATGTCGTCTCCGGCCAAGGCCGCCGAAGACACGATCAAGGTCGGCATTCTGCATTCGCTGTCGGGGACCATGGCGATTTCGGAGACGACGCTGAAAGACGCCATGCTGATGCTCATCGAAGAGCAGAATGCCAAGGGCGGTCTGCTCGGCAAGAAGCTCGAGGCGGTCGTTGTCGATCCGGCCTCCAACTGGCCGCTCTTCGCCGAAAAGGCGCGCGAGCTGATCTCGAAGGACAAGGTCGCCGCCGTGTTCGGCTGCTGGACCTCGGTGTCGCGCAAATCGGTGTTGCCGGTGTTCTCGGAACTCGACAACATCCTGTTCTACCCCGTCCAGTATGAGGGCGAGGAAAGCGAGCGCAACGTGTTCTACACCGGCGCCGCCCCAAACCAGCAGGCGATTCCTGCCGTCGATTATCTCATGAGCGAGGACGGTGGCTCGGTGAAGCGCTGGGTGCTGGAAGGCACCGACTACGTCTATCCCCGAACCACCAACAAAATCCTCGAGGCCTATCTGAAGGCCAAGGGCGTCGCCGCCGAAGACATCATGGTCAACTACACGCCGTTCGGCTTCTCCGACTGGCAGACCGAAGTCTCCGCAATCAAGAAATTCGGCTCGGCCGGCAAGAAGACCGCCGTCGTCTCGACCGTCAATGGCGACGCCAACGTTCCGTTCTACAAGGAACTCGGCAACCAGGGCATCAAGGCCGAGGACATCCCGGTCATGGCCTTTTCGGTCGGTGAGGAAGAACTGGCCGGTCTCGATACCGCGCCGCTGGTCGGCCATCTCGCTGCCTGGAACTATTTCGAGAGCGTCGACACACCCGAAAACAAGAAGTTCATCGCCGACTGGCACAAGTTCATCAAGAATGACAAGCGCACCACCAACGACCCGATGGAAGCTCACTATATCGGCTTCAACATGTGGGTGAAGGCGGTCGAAAAGGCTGGCACCACCGATCCCGACAAGGTCATCGACGCCATGGTCGGCGTGTCCGTGCCGAACCTCACCGGCGGCTATTCGACCATGATGCCGAACCATCACATCACCAAGCCGGTGCTGATCGGCGAGATCCAGGCCGACGGCCAGTTCGAGACCGTGTCGCAGACGCCCGGCCTCGTGATGGGCGACGAATGGTCCGACTATCTGCCCGATTCCAAGGACCTGATTTCGGATTGGCGCGCGCCTCTGTCCTGCGGCAACTTCAACGTTGCCACCGGCAAATGCGGCGGCAAGGGCACGAACTGATCCCTCCCGGGACTGACCGATCGTGGACGCGTCCACGATCGGTACCGCCAAGCGTCCGGGCGCTTCAGCCCGCCCGGACGCGGAATTTCCCCACAGAAGAGTATCTGAACGGATGATCCTGTTGCGCACTCTCGGCCTCATGCTGGTGTTCCTGGTGGCAAGCCTATTGCCGTCGAACGCAGCCGAAGCCGATCTGCGCGCCATCGTCGCCAAATTCGCCACGGGCACGGGCTTTGCCGCCACTGAGGCTGTGGTGCGCGAACTTGCCGCCACCGGCGATCCGCTGGTTGAACGGCCGCTTGCAGCCCTCGCCGAAGGCAATCTCTACATTCGTAAAGCCGATTCAGCCGTCTTCGTCGGCAGTGAGGCCGCCGACAGCGTCACGCTGCTCGACCCGCTGAGCGGCGAGAAAGCCGGCGACGCCGCCAAGGCCGACATCACCAAGATCAAGGTCAACAACACGCTGCGCCGTGTCATCCGAGATGCGCTGGGAACGCTGACGTTGCGCGCGAGAGATCCTTCTGTTCGCATCGCCGCCGCCGACACCATGTTCAAGACCCCCGATGCCGCCAATATCGAGCCGCTCGATGCAGCCATCGCCGCCGAGACCGACGCCAAGGTCAAGGCATTGTTCGAACAGGCGCGCGCGGCATCGGTGCTGGTCTCCGATAAGCCGGAGGCCGACAAGCTTGCCGCCATTGCCCTGATCGGCGCGCGCGGCGACCGCGACGCGGTCTCGCTGCTCACCGCGGTCGAGGCCAATGCGCAAGGCGCGGTCAAGGATGCCGCGACGGCGGCAATCGCCAGCATCAATTCGAGCCTGGCGCTGTGGGATGCCGGCCAGAACATATGGTACGGCATCTCGCTTGGCTCGGTGCTGCTGCTGGCCGCCATCGGCCTCGCCATCACCTTCGGCGTCATGGGCGTCATCAACATGGCGCATGGCGAGATGGTGATGCTCGGCGCCTACACCACCTTCGTCGTCCAGCAGGTGATCCGAACCTCATTCCCCGGCCTGTTCGACTGGTCGCTGGTGATCGCGCTGCCGCTCGCCTTCCTGGTTGCCGCTTCCGTCGGCCTGATCATCGAGCGCGGCGTCATCCGTTTCCTCTACGGCCGGCCGCTGGAAACGCTGCTCGCAACCTGGGGCGTCTCGCTTGTCCTGCAGCAGGCGGTGCGCTCGATCTTCGGACCGACCAACCAGGAGGTCGGCAACCCCTCCTGGATGTCGGGATCGTTCGATGTCGGCCAACTCGCCGTCACCTGGAACCGCCTCTGGATCCTGGTGTTCGCGCTCACCGTCTTCGGCGTGCTGCTCTTTGTTATGAAGCGCACGCCCTGGGGCCTTCAGATGCGCGCCGTCACCGCCAACCGCCGCATGGCCGCCTCGATGGGCATCAGGACGCCTTGGGTCGATGCGCTGACCTTTGCGCTCGGCTCCGGCATTGCCGGCATTGCCGGCGTCGCGCTCAGCCAGATCGACAATGTCTCGCCCAATCTCGGCCGCGGCTACATCATCGACAGCTTCATGGTCGTGGTCTTCGGCGGCGTCGGCAATCTCTGGGGCACGCTGGTCGGCGCCTTCTCGCTCGGCATCGTCAACAAGGTTCTCGAACCCTATGCTGGCGCGGTGCTCGGCAAGATCGTCGTGCTGGTGCTGATCATCCTGTTCATCCAGAAGCGCCCGCGCGGCCTGTTCGCGCTCAAGGGCAGGGCGGTGGAAACATGATCACGGGACGCTTCTTCGCCGCGGGTGCCGACCGTCGCATCGCCATCACTATTTTCATCCTGCTGACGGCCGCCATTATCGTGCCGCTGCTCAACCTCGCAGTGTCGCCGCAAAGCGCGTTCTATATTCCGTCCTACATCGTCGCGTTGACGGGCAAGTACCTCTGCTATGCATTGCTTGCCTTGGCGCTCGATCTCGTCTGGGGCTATTGCGGCATCCTCTCGCTCGGCCATGGCGCCTTCTTCGCCCTCGGCGGCTATGCGATGGGCATGTACCTCATGCGCCAGATCGGCTCGCGCGGCGTTTACGGCAATCCGATCCTGCCCGATTTCATGGTGTTCCTGAACTACAAGGAATTGCCCTGGTTCTGGACCGGTTTCGACCACTTCTGGTTCGCCGCCATCATGGTGCTGGCGGTGCCCGGCCTGCTCGCCTTCGTCTTCGGCTGGTTCGCCTTCCGCAGCCGCGTCACCGGCGTCTATCTCTCCATCATCACCCAGGCGATGACCTACGCGCTGCTGCTCGCCTTCTTCCGCAACGACATGGGTTTCGGCGGCAACAACGGCTTGACCGATTTCAAGGATATTCTGGGCTTCAACGTGCAGGCCGACGCCACCCGCTCGGCCCTGTTTGCCGCCAGCGCCATCATACTCGCGCTCGCCGTCTTCATCACCTGGGCGATCGTCGGCTCCAAATACGGCAAGCTGCTGATGGCGGTGCGCGACGCCGAGAGCCGCACCCGCTTCCTCGGCTGGCGGGCGGAGAACGTGAAGCTGTTTGCCTTCACCGTCTCGGCTGTCATGGCCGGCATCGCCGGCGCGCTCTATGTGCCGCAGGTCGGTATCATCAATCCCGGCGAATTCGAGCCATCCAATTCCATCGAAGTCGTGATCTGGGCAGCCGTCGGTGGGCGCGGCACCATTGTCGGCCCGATCGTCGGCGCGCTGCTGGTCAACGCCGGCAAATCCTGGTTCACCGGCCTGCTGCCGGAGTTCTGGCTGTTTGCGCTCGGCGGCCTGTTCGTCGCCGTAACCCTGTTCCTGCCCAAGGGCATCGTCGGCATGTGGGATTCCTGGCGCGGTAACGCTCGGGCGATGCGGGCTGCAGCGATTGCAGAGGAAGCGGGCACAGACCCTGATGCCCCGCCGCCATCGAAGATCGTGCGCAGCGCAGCAACAACGCCCGGTGCCTGGTCCGCGTCCGGGCCTGAACCGCAGCCGGCGGAATAGAGCGATGTCGAAGTCCAACACCATCCTCTATCTCGACGGCGTCTCGGTCTCCTTCGACGGTTTCCGCGCCATCAACAATCTGTCGCTGGTGCTCGACAAGGGCGAGATGCGCGCCATCATCGGTCCCAACGGCGCCGGCAAGACGACGATGATGGACATCGTCACCGGCAAGACCCGGCCCGACGAGGGCGAAGTGTTCTTCGACGGCCAGGTCGATCTGACCCGGCACGACGAGGCGGAGATCGCCATGATGGGCATCGGCCGCAAATTCCAGAAGCCGACCGTCTTCGAAAGCCACAGCGTCGAAGACAATGTGATGCTGGCGCTGAAGGGCCCGCGCTCGATCTTTCCGGCGCTGTTCCATCGCCGCTCGGCCGCCGAAGCCAGACAGATCGACGACATCCTCGGCATCATCCGGCTGGGCGACAAGCGCCACGATCTGGCAGCCAATCTCAGCCATGGCCAGAAACAGTGGCTGGAGATCGGCATGCTGCTGGCGCAGGACCCGAAGCTGCTTTTGGTTGACGAGCCGGTCGCAGGGATGACCGATGCCGAGACCGAGGAAACCGCGCGGCTGCTCAAGGACATAGCGCGCGAGCATTCGGTCATCGTCGTCGAGCACGACATGCATTTCGTGCGCGAACTCGGCGTCAAGGTCACCTGCCTGCATGAGGGCTCGGTGCTGTCGGAAGGCTCGCTCGATTTCGTCTCGGCCGACGAGCGGGTCGTCGAAGTTTATCTCGGGAGATGAGCATGGTCTGGCGGGTGCAATTCCATCGCTTCGACTTTTCGTTCCTCCGCTTCTGGAGAAGGCGCTGACATGCTCGAAGTTTCCAACGCCACGCTCCATTACGGCGCCGCCCAGGCGCTGCGCGGCGTGTCGCTGACGGCAGGTGCCGGCAAGATCACCTGCGTGCTCGGCCGCAACGGCGTCGGCAAGACCAGTTTGATGAGATCGATCGTCGGCCACCACCGGCTGACGAGCGGAAGCGTTGCCTTCGAGGGGAAGGCGCTCGACCGGAGCGCGGCGTATGACCGCGCCCGGTCGGGCATCGCATTCGTACCGCAGGGCAGGGAGATCTTTCCGCTGCTGACGGTGCGCGAAAACCTGGAGTCCGGCTTTGCGCCGTTGAAGCGCGCCGACCGCAACGTGCCGGCGCATGTCTTCGAACTGTTTCCGGTGCTGAAGCAGATGCTGGGGCGGCGCGGCGGCGATCTCTCAGGCGGCCAGCAGCAGCAGCTCGCCATCGGCCGGGCGCTCGTCATGCGGCCGAAACTGCTGGTGCTCGACGAGCCGACCGAAGGCATCCAGCCCTCGATCATCAAGGACATCGGCCGCGCGATCCGCTATTTGCGCGATCAGGCCGGCATTGCGGTGCTTCTGGTCGAGCAATATCTGGATTTCTGCCGCGAGCTCGCCGACGAGGTCAACATCATGGACCGCGGCCAGATCGTCCACACCGGCCCGGCCGAAGATCTCGACCGGGCGGACGTCAGGAAGTTTCTGACGGTTTAACGCAGGTCGACGGCTGCACGGATCGTACACGTCGAAGATTGGCTGAAATGCCCACAATCACTTCGTCATTCTAGGGCGGAGCCAAGGAGCGGAGCGACGCGCGCAGACCCCAGAATCCATGCCGCGACATCAGCCAAAGAGTGCCGCGATGCAGAACAAGATCGCTTCTGCGGCACATGGCCATTCCACATTCTGCACCGTTAATGACGCTTCTTCGTCCCGGCATGGATCCCTGGGTCTTCGCTCCGCTTCGCGTCGCTACGCCCAAGGATGATGAAGTCGCGAAGGTCCGCGCCCGTTGCGTCGGACTTTCGTCCGAGGCCGCCACCTCTGGCACGCCGAATACTGCATGCTAGTCTTTCCTAGGCCTCGGTGAGTCGGCCGCTTCCGTATCAGTCTGGTTCTGTAGCAGATCGAGGGAATATGCTGGCTCAGCCTGCAAGTTCCACGCAAGCAAGCCACCCTAGCTTCCCTCGCAGTTCTGATTGTCGGTCAATGCGTTCAGATAATCTTGCCAGGAGAATAGGGCTATGGAACGGTTCGTCGAGGACCACCAGAAACGACGGCTGACAGAGCGTGTCGACATCATTACCGCCATCAACATTCTGCGCTCGCAAGGCTACCAGCAGGATGAGCTGATCGGCGAAATCACCAAGGTTTTCTACGTCGACCTCGACACTTACAACGAGATCGTCATAGCGGCCTAAAAACGCCTCGCGCCTGAACGGCCTCATGCGACGCGCTTTAGGTTGTTGTTTTACGTGTGGTGAGGTTCAGGCCGGCTGAATATCAGCCAGCCTACCCGGCGCGCCGGAAGGCGAGCACACGATTGCGGCCGCCGCGCTTGGCGCCGTAAAGCGCCTTGTCGGCGGCGCTGAGCACCTTGTCGAATTTGGTGCCGCCCTCGCTGCCGAAGGCGTAGCCGGCGCTGACCGTGCAGGAGAGCAGGCGGGTCTCGGTATCGATCCGGCGCATGGCAAAACTGGCCCGGATGCGCTCGGCTATGAATTCCACCTTTTCAGGCAAGGTGCGATCGAGCACCAATGCAAATTCCTCTCCGCCCATGCGCGCGGCGACATCGCCTGGCTGGAGATTGGCGGTCAAATCCTTGGCGAACAGTTTCAGCACCTCGTCGCCGGTGGCATGGCCGAACTCGTCATTTATGGCCTTGAAGCCGTCGAGATCGAACACGATCACGGCGGTGAAGGACCGGACCGGCGTTTTGCCATGCAGGTCGAACAAAGCGCGCCGGTTGAGCAGGCCGGTCAGCGGATCGGTCAGCGCTTCGCGGCGATGATGCTGCGCCAGGCGTCCCTGGTTGAGCGCCAGCGAGAGCGCGCCGATGCCGGTCATGCAGGCGATGACGACGATGAGGCTGAAATCCTCGGCCCAGTTGCTCGGCGCATGGCCAAGCACCAGCCTGCCATCCCAGACAAGTGCACCGGAGCACAGCACGAAGGAAATTCCGGTGGCGGTGTAGAGCCCGGCAATGCCGAGGATAGGGGCAGGGAACTCCGTACGACCCTTCCAGTATTCATAGGCCGTCGCAAACAGGAGCAGCGCGGCAAAGGCATTCTCCAGCATGAAGCCCAGCCCGTCATAGCCAAGCGCCATCGGCGGCAAGGCGACTGCCAGCGAGACGCCGGCGCCGACAGCAATGCGGGGCAGCGGTGACCTCCCTGTCGTGAACTGATGGGCCGCGCCCAGCATGGTCGCGAAGCCGAGCAGCAGGAACGTGAAGCTGGCGAGGCCGAGCAGGCGTCCGGGCGCGTCGATATAGGCCTGGTAGGCGAAGACGTCGGCGACGATCAGAAGCACGCTGACGGCCCAGGTCAGCAGGAATTTTTCCGAGCGCGCGGTAAGCCAAATGCCGAACAGCGTCAGGCCGAGGCAAGCGGCGGAAAACCCGACAGCCAACAGAAGGGAACTGTAGTCGAGCGACATGCCCTCGTCCTTGCGCGCGGCGGCCGGCCTCTAGAAAGGACCCGCACCGGATTTATGCAGGATGGAGGTATCGATAAGGTTACGATGCGCATAAGCTATCACGCTTCGGTTCATCGTAGCAATTCTGGGTTGAAACCCTTTTCAAGGGAAAGCGCTGACCGCTTTCCCGGGAAAACCGTTCCACACTTTTCCTGGAATTGCTCCTAATGCATGTCGCCCAGAAGTGTGCCGCGGTTCTGGGACAACGGCATGCATCAAGACAAAGACTTAAATCGCGTCGTATGAATCCGTTTCAGCGCGACGCGCTTTAACCGATCAGCTCACGCGCTTCATCAGCGCCATGGCGCCGAACGGCGCGCGCACCTTGCCCTCGGTGATGAAGTAGACGAACACATCGCGCGGTTTCACCGGCGCGTCGAAAGTCGGATCGGCGCGCCGCAGATCGGCCGGCTGCTTGCCTTGCGCCCAGGTCTTCACCCGCGCTGCCCATTCGTCCAGGCCATTCGGCGTATAGCAATCCGGATTGTCGTCGCTGCCGGTCTGCAGCCGCGCATAGATAAAATCGCCGGTGATGTCGGCGATACCAGGATATTTGGCATGGTCGGCATAGACGATTGCCGCCTTGTATTTGCGCGCCAGGCCCACAAATTCCGGCACGCTGAAACTGTCGTTGCGCACTTCCAGCGCATGGCGCAGCGCCACGCCATCCTGCTTTTCCGGCAGCAGCTTCAGGAAGGCCTCGAAATCGTCGGCGTCGAACTTTTTCGTCGGCGCGAACTGCCACAGGATCGGGCCCAGCTTGTCGCCCAGCGCGGCAATGCCGGAGCCGAGGAAGCGCGTCATGGACTCGCCGGCTTCGCCAAGCACGCGGCGGTTGGTAACGAAGCGATTGCCCTTCAGCGAATAGACGAAACCCTTCGGCGCCTCGCCCGCCCATTTGACGAAGGTCGGCTCCTTGAAGCTGGAATAGTAGGTGCCGTTGACCTCGATGCTCGGTACCTGGCGGGTGGCGTAACTCAGCTGTTTGGCCTTGGAAAGCTTGTCCGGGTAGAAGGACGTATCCCAGGGTTCGAAAGTCCAGCCGCCCATCCCGGCGCGGATTGTTCCTTGGCTGATCATCGTCTTCCTCCCAGTTCTAAAAATGCGGTCAGGCTATTTTTCCAACCGGTTTGATCATGTCGACCACGGTCCATCCGGGACGGTGGGGATTGGCTCGGCGGCCCGTTTCGTGGAAGCCATAGGCCGTATAGATCTCGATGTTCCGCTCCATGCGCGAATTGGTGTAGAGCCGCACCTCCGGCACACCCCATAGCCGCGCCTGTTCCTGGGCGAAGTCGAGCAGCGCGGTGCCGAGTTTCCTGCCCTGGAAAGCGGGGGAGACCGCGACGCTGAAGATCATCGCATGATCGGGATGGCGCTCAATAACGATCAGCCCGGCGAGTTCCGCGCCGCTCTCCAAGAGCCAGACCTCGCCACGCTCGATGCGTGGCGCATAGTCCTCGGTGACTGGGAGCGGCGGCGCGCCTAACAGGGGCGTGTAGTGCTCATAGGCGGTCTGCGTCAGCGAGACGACTGCGTCGAGATCACCGGCAAGCGCCTGTCGGACTGTCATTCAAAGCTCTCCAGGCGCCCGACCGGTCTGTCAGTTACTCCGCCGCTTCGCGCTTGCCTCCGGGCCGCCGCTCCAAAAGCTCCTTCAGGAACTGGCCGGTGTAGCTGCGCTTTTCGCGCACGATGGCTTCCGGTGTGCCCTGTGCCACCAGTTCGCCACCGCCATCGCC
This sequence comes from Mesorhizobium sp. M0317, assembly GCF_040321555.1. NCBI lineage: Bacteria > Pseudomonadati > Pseudomonadota > Alphaproteobacteria > Hyphomicrobiales > Phyllobacteriaceae > Mesorhizobium > Mesorhizobium sp. M0317. The sequence goes on from NZ_JAMYRV010000001.1 coordinate 373,685, forward strand.
GCCTTCGGGGCCGAGGTCGAGCACCCAGTCGGCGGTCTTGATGACTTCGAGATTGTGCTCGATGACCACCACCGTGTTGCCCTGGTCGACCAGTTCGTGAAGCACTTCCAGCAACTTGGCGACGTCGTGGAAGTGCAGGCCGGTGGTCGGCTCGTCGAGGATGTAGAGCGTCTTGCCGGTCGCCTTGCGCGACAATTCCTTGGCGAGCTTGATGCGCTGCGCCTCGCCGCCCGACAGCGTCGTCGCCTGCTGGCCGATATGGATGTAGCCGAGGCCGACCTGCTTCAGCGTCTCCAGCTTGTCGCGCACCCCGGGCACGGCGGCAAAGAAATCGACGCCTTCCTCGACCGTCATGTCCAGGACGTCCGCGATCGACTTGCCCTTGAACACGACATCCAGCGTCTCGCGGTTGTAGCGCTTGCCGTGGCAGACGTCGCACGTGACGTAGACGTCGGGCAGGAAGTGCATCTCGATCTTGATGACGCCGTCGCCCTGGCAGGCCTCGCAGCGGCCGCCCTTCACGTTGAAGGAGAAGCGGCCCGGCTGATAGCCGCGGGCCTTGGCCTCGGGCAACCCGGCAAACCAGTCGCGGATCGGTGTGAAGGCGCCGGTGTAGGTGGCCGGGTTCGAACGCGGTGTGCGGCCGATCGGCGACTGGTCGATGTCGATGACCTTGTCGAGGAATTCGAGGCCCTCGATGCGGTCGTGATCGGCCGGATGCTCGCGCGAGCCCATGATGCGGCGCGACGCCGCCTTGAACAGCGTCTCGATCAGGAAGGTCGATTTGCCGCCGCCAGACACGCCGGTGACGGCGGTAAAAGTGCCGAGCGGGATTTCGGCAGTGACGTTCTTGAGATTGTTGCCGCGCGCGCCGACGATCTTCAGCCGGCGGTTTTTCTTGGCCTCGCGCCTGACACCGGGCGTGGCGACTTCGAGCGCGCCCGACAGATATTTACCGGTGATCGAGTTGGGATTGGCCATCACCTGCTGCGGCGTGCCCTGGGCGATGATCTCGCCGCCATGAATGCCGGCGGCCGGACCCATGTCTACGACATAATCGGCATGCAGGATGGCGTCCTCGTCATGCTCGACGACGATCACCGTGTTGCCGATGTCGCGCAGATGCTTGAGCGTGTCGAGCAGGCGGGCATTGTCGCGCTGGTGCAGGCCGATCGACGGCTCGTCCAGCACATAGAGCACGCCGGTGAGGCCGGAGCCGATCTGCGACGCCAGCCTTATGCGCTGGCTCTCGCCGCCCGACAGCGTGCCGGAATTGCGCGACAGCGTCAGATAGTCGAGGCCGACATCGTTGAGGAAGCGCAGGCGGTCACGGATTTCCTTGAGAACGCGCACCGCGATCTCGTTCTGCTGGTCGTTGAGATGTGGCGGCAGTTCGGTGAACCACTGGTCGGCCTTGCGGATCGACAGCTCTGTGACTTCGCCGATATGCTTGCCGGCGATCTTCACCGCCAGCGCTTCCGGCTTCAGCCGGTATCCCTTGCAGACCGGGCAGGGCGTCGCCGACATGAAGCGCTCGATCTCCTCGCGCATCCAGGCGGATTCGGTTTCCTTCCACCGCCGTTCGAGATTGGGAATGACGCCCTCGAACGTCTTGGTGGTCTTGTAGGAGCGCAGGCCGTCATCATATTGGAAGGTGACCTCGCGCTCGCCGGTGCCGCGCAGGACGGCTTCCTTGGCCTCTTCGGTCAGGTCTTTGAACTTGTCGCCGAGCTTGAAGCCGTATGCCTTGCCCAGCGCTTCCAGCGTCTGCGCATAATAGGGCGAGGTCGATTTCGCCCACGGGCTGACGGCGCCGTCGCGCAGCGAGACGTTTTCGTCCGGCACGATCAGGCTGGCGTCGATGGCGCGCTGATTGCCGAGGCCGTCGCAGGTCGGGCAGGCGCCGAACGGGTTGTTGAACGAGAACAGCCTGGGCTCGATCTCCGGAATGGTGAAGCCGGAAACCGGGCAGGCGAATTTTTCCGAGAACAGGATGCGCTCATGCGTCTCGTTCTTCGATTTGTTGACCGAGTCCTCGCCGGTCTGGCTGGCGTCGAGCGGCCGGTCGGCGAACTCGGCCACCGCCAGCCCTTCGGCGAGCTTCAGCGCCGTTTCGATGGAATCGGCAAGCCGTGTCGCCAGGTCGCCGCGCACGACGATGCGGTCGACGACGACGTCGATGTCGTGCTTGTACTTCTTGTCCAACGCCGGCACATCGGCGATCTCATAGAAGACGCCGTCGACCTTGACGCGCTGAAAGCCCTTCTTCTGCAGCTCCAGCAGTTCCTTGCGATACTCGCCCTTGCGGCCGCGCACGATCGGCGCCAGCAGGAAAAGGCGCGTGCCTTCCTCGACCGCCAGCACCCGGTCGACCATCTGTGAAACCGTCTGGCTCTCGATCGGCAGGCCGGTCGCCGGCGAATAGGGGATGCCGACGCGCGCGAACAGCAAGCGCATGTAGTCGTAGATCTCGGTGACGGTGCCGACCGTCGAACGCGGGTTCTTCGACGTGGTCTTCTGCTCGATCGAGATGGCCGGCGACAGGCCGTCGATCTGGTCGACATCCGGCTTCTGCATCATTTCGAGGAACTGGCGCGCATAAGCCGACAGGCTCTCGACGTAACGGCGCTGGCCCTCGGCATAGATGGTGTCGAAAGCAAGCGACGATTTGCCGGAGCCCGACAGGCCGGTCATGACGATCAGGCTGTCACGCGGCAGGTCGAGATCGACATTCTTTAGGTTGTGTTCGCGTGCCCCGCGAATGGAAAGGTATTTATGGTCGGCCATCGCCGGTCGCCGCCTCAGGTCTGGTGTCAGTGGGATCGGCGGGTTTTCCCGGCCATTCCCTATGTAGGTATTTTTGCCGCCACGTCGAGAGACGCCACACTTCTCGACCAAAGCCGTTTAACCGTCTTTCGCGCGAACGGGCAAGCGGAAAGAACAAAGACCGAACACGCTCCTGACAACGCTGTGCAGAAACTGACAAGGGTGTTTCAGAAACTGACCCTGACGTAAGCTCCCGACGATCACATTTTCCGTAACCGGCTATTCAAGGTTGACGCCGTCGAATCAGGGGCGCACTCTGCCGGAGTCAACGGAGCCGGCCGTCTTTGATGGCCTCGCCGCCCATAGCGGCCTGCGAGACGCCGCAGGTTTTTGCGATTTGTGCTTCGGATTGACACCAGTCGCAACGGACATAGGAGCGGAGCATGACGCCACCGGATAGTCCCTTGAGGCTCCACCTGCTAGTGGAGCCGCGGCGGGCATAAGTGCCAGGTAGTTTCAAGGCATTGGAGTGTATGCGTCCAAACGAACGCATCGCGTCAGTCCAACAAACCACCAGACAAACCGTGACCTGCCGAATCCCACAAAAATCAGAGACGGCTAGTCGGATCGTCGGCTGAATGCCGCGAAGCATCCGAAATCAAAGTCGGTATAACACTACCGGCAGTTTGGATTTGGAATCCAAAAAAAGCCCCGACCGTTAGCGGAAGCAACGGCGGGGCTGTTCTTTTGCGAGGAAGTCGTCGGCGCAGGCTTTCTCTCCCGTATAGTAGCTGGGAGAAGGGGCTACCGGCGCGGCGGCTTGATCCCACCCGTGCCGACATCGACAGTGATGCTGCCGGAAATCCTGACATCGGTGTCGCCGATCTTGAACGTGCCGTTCTCGACGGCAGGCAGCGCGTCGTCCGGCTCCGGCTGCGGCGCGGGCTTGGCGATGCGGTAGTCGCCGGCCACGCCGGGCAGGGCGCCTTTCCGCGACGTGCTGGTGCTGCCCCCGGCAAAGGCCATGCTCGATGTCGCCGCCGTGATGGCAATGGCTATGGTCAGTCTGTTCAGGTGGTAGCGCATGGCAAGACTATAGTGCCGCGCTCAAGGCGAGGCCAGACCAGCGGCGTTGAAATTGAGGGAACACCGGCCTGCATTCAATCCGCCGATCAGGCCGCTGCCTGCTTGCGGGTGTCGAAGACGTGGTCGACGAGGCCCCAGTCCTTGGCCTCCTTCGCGGTCATGAAGAAATCGCGGTCGAGTGTGCGTTCGACCTCTTCGTGGGTGCGGCCGCAATGGTGAGCGTAGAGGTCGGCCATGTGCCGCTTGGTGCGCAAAATGCCTTCGGCATGGCGCTGGATGTCGGAGGCCTGGCCCTGGAAGCCGCCCAGAGGCTGGTGCAGCACGATGCTGGCATTGGGCAGCGCGATGCGCCGCCCCGGCGTTCCCGCCATCAGCAGGAAGGAGGCCATCGACGCGGCAAAGCCCATGCACACGGTCGACACCGGGCAGCTGACATATTGCATCGTGTCGTAGATGGCGAAGCCGCTGGTCACCACGCCGCCCGGCGAGTTGATGTAGAGCGAGATCTCCTTGTCGGGATTGTCCGATTCCAGCGACAGGAGCTGGGCGCAGACCAGCGCCGACATGCCGTCATTGATCTCGCCATTGACGAAGATGATGCGCTCGCGCAGCAGCCGCGAGAAAATGTCGAAGGCACGTTCGCCGCGGCTCGATTGCTCGATCACCATCGGCACCAGATTGGCAAAGCCGCTCATCTCATTGTCTCCGTTTTGATTTTTCCGGGTCAGGCAGCGCGCAGCAACAGGCGTGGCGCGTTGGCGGCGACAGGCGGTTTGGGCTTGTATGCGCGCAGCCAGAGCCGGCAGCCGGCGCCGGCCATCGCGACCGCAGGCGTCAGGACAAACCCGTCATGGACGATGCGCAGATGCGTGCCGCCGGAAACGGTGCGGGCGAGTGTGAAGGTGACGATGCTCTCCAGCTCCTCGCGGTTGGCGTCGCCGGAACGCTCGCGCCAGGAATAGCGCAGCAGGCGCCCCGGTTCGGCATCGAGCACTTCGCACTCGATCGGCTTCTCAGGCCCGGCAAAGGCAAAGCGGCTGCCGGTTTCCGGATTGATGTCGTTCGGCATCATCCATTCCGCCAAGAGGTCCGGCACGGTCAGTGCCCGCCACACTTTTTCCGGTGCGTCCGGCAGATCGCATTCGAAGGCGAGGGCATCCTTGGCGGTCTGCGTCTGCTTTTCGTCGGTCATTGGTCCATGTCCTTCAAAACGGCCTTCAGTCTTTCGATGCGCTCCGGCCAGAATGCGCGGTAGCGTTCGATCCAGCCGAGCAGCGGCTCGAGCCCTTGCGGATCGGCGCGATAGTAGGCGTTGCGGCCGGCGCGTCTTTCGCTGACCAGGCCTGCGCCGCGCAGCACGGCAAGGTGCTGCGACACCGCCGGCTGCGACACGCTCATGCCGGTGCGCAACTCCGACACGCTCATCTCGCCGGAAGTCAGCCGCTCGTAGACGGCGCGTCGCGTCGGGTCGGCCAGGGCGCGAAAAATCTCTGCTTCGATCATGGCAAAAGCATAAGTCGATACTTATCGATTTGGCAAGGGGTGTTTTGAATGCCGCGTATTGATTGGATCCTGCCGGGCCTCTAAGCCGTGGGGAACAAGATGGGCCGATCATCGCGAGGCAGGAGTAGTATTTATGAATTCCAACGTCGATCTTTCGTCCGCCGAGAACCTCAACGAGGCTCTGAGGCTCTATCGCCGCCTCGTACTCGGTATAGGAGCGATCGCCGTCATCGGTTTCGTGGCCGTGATCTTGTTGGCCAAGCTGGGTACGGCGCTATCCCCGCCATACGGGATTTACATCTTCGGCGAAGGATTGGGGACCTGGGGCCTGATCGCGGTGGTAGCGGCGCTCGTCGCTCAGGTGTGGTGGCACGGGCGCGCGATCGGGAAATTGCTGAATGACCCGGCTCTGAAATCTGAACCTGCAGTCGGGCTGATGTCGGCGCCAACCGTGATCGCACAGCGCGCCCATGGCATGGGCATGGAGTGGAGCGGCTTTTTCGGTCCGTTGCCACCAGCTAAAAAACGGCGCTGACGACACCGCTTCTCGCCCCTGCGTGTCAGCTAAATCCACGCGCCCGCGTCGGCGATTGCTGCCATTCCTTGACAATCCGTGGTTAACAGTATAGGAACGAAAAGGGAACAAAAACCTTGTGGGAAAAGCCAGCCGCGGCAAGCCAGGATTGTGCGCGGCCTGTAAGGTGAACGACTTGAAATTTGTTTCGGATGAGCACGGAGAAGTGTCATGGCGGGTAGCGTCAACAAGGTCATTCTGGTCGGTAACCTCGGCGCGGACCCTGAAATCCGCCGCCTGAATTCCGGTGATCCGGTCGTCAACATCCGCATCGCCACGTCGGAAAGCTGGCGCGACAAGAACTCCGGCGAGCGCAAGGAAAAGACCGAATGGCACAACGTGGTCATTTTCAATGACCAGATCGCCAAGGTCGCCGAGCAGTACCTGAAGAAGGGCATGAAGGTTTACGTCGAAGGCCAGCTGCAGACACGCAAATGGCAAGACCAGACCGGCGCCGACAAGTACACGACCGAAGTCGTGCTGCAGAAATTCCGCGGCGAGCTGCAGATGCTCGATTCTCGCGGCGAGGGCGGCGGTCAGGTCGGCAACTATGCCGGCGGCGGCGCGAGCCGTGGCTCGGATTTCGGCCAGTCTGGCCCCAATGAGAGCTTCAACCGCGGCGGCAATAGCGGTGGCGGCGGTTCCAAGGGCGGCGGTGGCGGCGGCTCGTCGCGCGAACTGGACGACGAAATCCCGTTCTGAGCTGACGATAGTCAGCGATATCTGAGGAGAGGGTGCGATGTCGCTCGGACCGCTTCTATCGGCGCGCCCTCCCATTCCATGGCACGCCTTCGCGGCCCTTGCCGCGCTGGCCGTTGGCGCTACGCAACTGGCGCTGCCGAAAGGCACGACGCGTCATCGTGTCGTCGGCTATGCCTGGGCGGCGCTGATGATGGTCGTCGCCATCTCCAGTTTCTGGATCCAGCAGATACGCCTCGTCGGTCCGTTCAGCCCGATCCATCTCTTGTCGATTTTAGTGTTGATCGCCGTGCCGCTTGCGGTCTGGCACGCGCATATGCATCGGGTCGCCAAACATCGCAGGGTGATGATATCGCTGTATGTTTTCGCCCTGATCGGCGCCGGCGTGTTCACGCTGCTGCCGGGGCGGATCATGCACACGGTCGTCTTCGGCCAGTGACGCTTTCTGAAAGGAAGATTGCCGTGAAAGCACGGATTAAATGGGTCGAGGAGCGCACCTTCGTCGGCGAGTCCGGCAGCGGCCACAAACTGGTGCTGGGGACCGCCCCCGGGCCGGAAGGCAAGACGCCAGGTCCGAGCCCAATGGAGCTGGTGCTGATCGGCACCGGCGGCTGCTCGGCCTATGATGTCGTCCACATCCTCGAAAAAGGCCGCGAGGCGATCGAGGACTGTGTTGTAGAACTCGACGCCGACCGGGCCGAAACCGACCCCAAAGTCTTCACCCGCATCCATATGCATTTCATCGTCACGGGCCACGCGCTGTCGCGCGACAAGGTCCAGCGCGCCATCAACCTGTCGATCGAGAAATACTGCTCGGCGTCGGCCATGCTGGCCAAGACGGCTGTCATCACTCACGATTTCGAGGTCGTCGATACGGCGGTGGAGTAGGGGCTGCCGCTTACCCCGCCATCAGCGCCTTGATGCCATCCGCGACGAACTGAACCGCAAGCGCGGCCAGGATGACGCCGAGCAGGCGGGTTAGGATCGAGCGGCCGGTCTGGCCGAGGATGCGGTCGATGCGCTCCGACAGCACGAACACCAGATAGGTGATGGCAAGGCAGACGAAGATGATGCCGACCAGCGCCGCTTGTGCTGCAAAACCCTGAAACGAGCCCGACAGTAGCACAGTCGCCGAAATCGCACCGGGGCCGGCGATCAGCGGGATCGCCAGCGGGAAGGCCGCGATGTTGTGGATCATGTCCTTGGTGATGGCGACGTCGCCGATCTTCTCCTTGCGATCTTGGCGGCGCTCGAACACCATTTCGAAAGCGATGAAGAACAGCAAAAACCCGCCGGCGACACGGAAAGCCGGCAGCGTGATGCCGAACACCGACAGGATGGACGCCCCGGCCACCGCAAACAGCGCCATCACGAGGAAGCCGATGATCGAGGCGCGCACCGAAACCTGCTGACGTTCCTCGCGGTTCATGCCGCGTGTCACCGCGAGGAAGAGCGGCGCGAGACCTGGCGGGTCGATGGTCACCAGAATGGTGACGAAGGCGTTGAACAGGCTGTCGAAACTCGGCATCGCTGACCCCTCCCGCCGGGCCGGACCCCTGCGCCACCATAGTGGTAGAGCAAAGCCCGACCGGTGGGAACCGTCTGACATGGCGATACCGGAGACGGCGTCAGTGTTAGGCGGCAGCGTTGCAATAGGCCTCCCGGCGATAGCCGTCGGGATCGACGACGAAGGCAGCGTAATAGTTCTCGCCATATTCGGCGCGCAGGCCCGGCGCGCCATTGTCGCTGCCGCCTGCACGCAAGGCGGCGGCATGGAAGGCAACGACACTCTGCCTCGTCGGCGCGGTAAAGCAGAAATGCAGACCGGACTTCTCGTCCGATGACACTGGCCGCTCCGCGTCGTTCACCCACAGCGCCACGGTTTGCGCACCATAACCCAGTGAGCCTGGCGACTGGCTGAGGCAGGAATAACCGAGCGGCTTTAGCGCGGCATCGTAGAAGGGCTTCGAAAAATTGGTGTCGCGGACGCCGATCGAGACATGGTCAAGCATGTTTTTTCACCTTTTTTGCAATATGTTGCGTCATCAGTTCCTGGGCGACGCGGCGCGCCAGGAACTCGACTTCGAGACGCCATGTCTTGCCATCGTCGTGCGAACGCTCGCCGAGCCAGCGGAAGCTGTCTTTGGTGATGCGCGAAAAGCTCCAGCGGACCGAGGAACCAGTGCCGTCGGCGCCGACCTGCACAATTGTGTCGCCTTCGGCGCGACCAAGCTGGCGGCTGTAGTATTGGTTTCGCGGGTCGCTCCAGAAGATGTGCCAGGCATCCGAGCCGGGATCATAGGCCCGCAGCGTTGTGCCATTGAAAGTCCATTTGCCGAGCGAGGGCGAGGGGCCGGCATCCCGCGCGGGCAGGATCCATACGTCCTGGATCGCCCTGCCTTCCAGGACCCAGCCGAAATGCACCTCGCCGCGTCCGGTGAGAACCGTGCCGTCCTCGAGATGGCGCGTGGCATCGAATGTCCAGGCGCCGACGAAGCGGCCGTAGAGATCCAGCTTTTCAGCCAGGCCGGGATTGGGGCCGTCGCTGTGGAGCGCTTCGGCAAAGGAGGATGTACCGCTCATACTTGCTGCCTTCGTTATGTCAGGAGGCTGCAAGCGATAGGCCCCGACCGGCTGTCGCGCTTGGGAAAAATTGCTATCTTTCAAGCCATGACGACGAGCGAACAAAACCTGGCATCGGGGCAGGGTTGGTACGTCTGTGACGTGCTGTGCACGGCCGGCGCCGGCGACCGCCCGTTCGAGGAGGCGCACGACACCTTCTGCGTTGCCGCTGTCACCAGCGGCACCTTCCGCTACCGCACCAGGCAAGGCGCCGCCATGCTGGCGCCGGGCGCGATCCTGCTCGGCAATGTCGGCGCCTGCTATGAATGCGGGCATGAGCATGGCGCCGGCGACCGTTGCCTGTCCTTCCACTTCGCTCCGGCCTATCTCGACCGCATCGCCAGCGACGTGCCCGGCGCGAGCAAGCTCGCCTTCGGCGTGCCGCATATGCCGCCTTTGCCGGCGCTCGCATCGCTGCTGGCCGAGGCGGAAGCGGCGCGCGAGATGGTCGACATCGACGCCTTTGAGGAGCTTGGCCTGCGAATTGCCGGCGCAGCACTGGCAGTTGCCGGCGCAGCACTGCCCGTCGCCAGCGATGCGGTGCCTGGCGTTCGACCGCCGAGCCGCCGCGACCAGAAACGGGTTGCCGAGGCGGTGCGGCAGATCGAGCTCAATGCCGACAGGCCGGTCTCGCTTTCCGAGCTTGCCTGCGCGACGGCGACCAGCCCGTATCATTTCCTGCGCACCTTCCGGCAGGTCGCAGGCATGACGCCCTATCAGTTTCTGCTGAGAACCCGGCTGCACCGCGCGGCGGTGCGGCTGCGCATGTCAGGCGATGCCATCTCGGCAATCGCCTTCGAGGCCGGTTTCAACGATTTGTCGACGTTCAACCGCCGTTTCCGGCGCGTCATGGGCGAAACGCCTGGCCACTATCGCGCCCGGCGGGTGGCTACCCGCTGATGCGTCCGCCTGCCTCCTGATACGCTCTTTGCTTTGAAAACGGTCCATCGCAGGCTTTTGCCCTTGCGGCGGCGAAATGCGTTATGGCCAAATCGTCGCAATCAACGGTATCCATTTGAAATTGCCGCCAAAATTGTCGTTGGAAAACCGCCACGAATATTGGAGTTTCGGCCGTGCTTCCTATATAAGCGGTCAGTGATTCCTGATTAGATTGTGATCCGATTTGACCGACCAAAAACCCCCGCGCGGCGCCGACGGCGGCCCTACCGGCATCGAGCCCATCTCCATCATCGAGGAGATGCAGAGCTCCTACCTCTCTTATGCCATGAGCGTCATCGTCAGCCGTGCGCTGCCCGATGTACGCGACGGCCTGAAGCCGGTTCACCGCCGCATTCTCTATGCGGCGCATGAGAGCGGTTACCACTGGAACCGCAAATATGTGAAGTCGGCCCGCCCGGTCGCCGACGTGATGGGTAAATACCATCCGCATGGCGACGCCTCGATCTACGACGCCTTGGTGCGCATGGCGCAGGACTGGTCGCTGCGCGTTCCGCTGATCGACGGGCAGGGTAATTTCGGCTCCATCGACGGCGATCCGCCGGCGGCGATGCGCTACACCGAATCGCGGCTGACCAAGGTCGCGCATGAACTCTTGGAGGACATCGACAAGGAAACCGTCGATTTCCAGGAGACTTATGACGCATCCGACACCGAACCGAAGGTGCTGCCGGCCCGCTTCCCCAATCTTCTGGTCAACGGTTCCGGCGGCATCGCCGTCGGCATGGCCACCAACATCCCGCCGCACAATCTGGCCGAGATCTGCAACGGCGCCATCGCCATCATCGACAATCCGGCGATCGATTTGCCGGCGCTGATGGAGATCATTCCGGGTCCCGATTTCCCGACCGGCGGCATCGTGCTCGGCCGTTCCGGCATCTACAGCGCCTATGCGACTGGCCGTGGCTCCATCGTCATGCGCGGCAAGGTCAATGTCGAACAGCGCGGAAACGACCGTGAATCGATCATCATCACGGAAGTCCCGTACCAGGTGAACAAGGCCTCGATGATCGAGAAAATGGCCGAGCTGGTGCGCGACAAGCGCATCGAAGGCATTTCCGACATTCGCGACGAAAGCGACCGCCAGGGCTACCGCGTCGTCATTGAGCTGAAGCGCGACGCTGTCGCCGACGTCATTCTCAACCAGCTTTACCGCTTCACGCCGCTGCAGACCTCCTTCGGCGCCAATATGGTGGCGCTGAACGGCGGCAAGCCGGAAGTGATGAACCTGACCGACATGCTGAAGGCGTTTGTCGGCTTCCGCGAAGAGGTGATTAGCCGGCGCACGAAATTCCTGCTGCGCAAGGCGCGCGACCGCGCCCACGTGCTGGTCGGCCTCGCCATAGCCGTCGCCAACATCGACGAAGTGATCAAGCTGATCCGCACCGCGCCCGATCCGCAGACGGCGCGCGAGCAGTTGATGGAGCGGCGCTGGCCCTCCGGGGACGTGGAGTCGTTGATTCTGCTTATCGACGATCCGCGCCATCGCATCAACGAGGATGGCACCTACAACCTCTCCGAGGAACAGGCGCGCGCAATCCTCGAACTGCGCCTGCAGCGCCTGACCGCGCTCGGCCGTGACGAAATCGCCGACGAGCTGAACACCATCGGCGACGAGATCAAGGATTACCTCGACATTCTGTCGTCCCGCGCCCGCATCCAACAGATCGTCAAGGACGAGCTTGCCGCCGTGCGCGACGAGTTCGGCACGCCGCGCCGCACCGAGCTCACCGACGGCGGCGCCGACATGGAAGACGAGGACCTGATCCAGCGCGAGGACATGGTCGTCACCGTCAGCCATTCCGGCTACATCAAGCGCGTGCCGCTGTCGCTCTACCGGGCGCAACGCCGCGGCGGCAAGGGCCGCTCCGGCATGTCGACCAAGGAAGAGGATTTCGTCACCCGGCTGTTCGTCGCCAACACGCATACGCCGGTGCTGTTCTTCTCCTCGCGCGGCATCGTCTACAAGGAAAAGGTCTGGCGGCTGCCAATCGGCAATCCGCAGTCGCGCGGCAAGGCGCTGATCAACATGCTGCCGCTGGAGCAGGGCGAGCGCATCACCACCATCATGCCGCTGCCCGAGGACGAGACCAGCTGGGGCGAACTCGACGTCATGTTCGCCACCACGCGCGGCACCGTGCGCCGCAACAAGCTGTCCGAATTCGTCCAGGTCAACCGCAACGGCAAGATCGCCATGAAGCTGGAGGAGGAGGGCGACGAGATCCTCGGCGTCGAGACCTGCACAGACAATGACGATGTGCTTTTGACCGCCAGCTCCGGCCAGTGCATCCGCTTCCGCGTTGGCGATGTGCGCGTCTTCCAGAGCCGCAATTCGGTCGGCGTGCGCGGCATAAGCATGGCCGAGACCGACCGCATCATCTCCATGTCGGTGATCGAGCATGTCGATGCTTCGCCGGCGGAACGCTCCGCCTACCTCAAGCGGGCAGCACTGGAGCGGCGGCTTGCCGCCGAGGTGACCGGCGAGGAAGAAGAGATTGCACTCACCAATGAGGAGATTGGCGAGGAGACCGAGCTTTCCGACAGCCGTTACGAAGAGCTCAAGGCGCATGAGCAGTATGTGCTGACGGTGACCGAATATGGCTACGGCAAGCGCTCGTCATCCTACGATTTCCGCCTGACCGGACGCGGCGGCAAAGGCATCCGCGCCACCGACGTGTCGAAGGTGGCCGAGATCGGCCAGCTGGTGGCGACGTTCCCGGTCGGCAATGACGACCAGATCATGCTGGTTTCGGACGGCGGCACGGTCATCCGGGTGCCGGTCAACGGTATCCGTTTCGCCAGCCGCGCCACCAAGGGCGTGACCATCTTCAACACCGCCGAAGGCGAGAAGGTGGTCTCGGTCGAACGGATCTCGGAGCCGCAGGCCGACGAGGATGTCGAAGAGGGTGTCATTGAGGCCGGCGCCGGAGATGCCGTACCGGACGGCGCCGAATAAGTTTTGACCAACAACGCCGGCCCGAGGGCCGGCGCAAACAAGAAACCAGCAATAAATCAGGGGCGATGGTGGGGCCAGCGAGCGCCGAAACCTTCGAACCGCTTTGTGCGGACACGGACGCGTGCTGCCTCGCTATGCAATCCGAATGCGGTGGCGATCAGCATGGCGACGGTCATTGCGGTGGCGAGCATGTAGATCAGCATGTGCGTGTTCTCCTGCGCCTATCCAACGGTTAGATCGGGTTTTGGTTTCATCTTCCGAAGTGCAAACTAGCGAACGCGGCGTGAAGTCTTCGTGATCAAGGCATTCATCTGTCGTTCATGTCTGCGAAAAGGTTCACGCAGATGTTCCCAATCGCATTTGCCTTCCGGCCAATGCCCCGCTAGAAGCACCTCCCATGACCGATCGCATCGCCCTTTATGCCGGCTCCTTCGACCCGCTGACCAACGGCCATCTCGATGTGCTGAAGGCATCGCTGGCTGTCGCCGACACGGTATATGCGGCGATCGGCACCCATCCCGGCAAGACGCCGCTGTTTTCCTTCGACGAACGGGTGAAGCTGATCGAGGCCGCGACCAAGGCCGAATTTGGCCGCGACGGCGACCGTATCAAGGTCGTCGCCTTTGACGGGCTGGTCATCGACGCGGCCCGCAAGCATGGCGCCTCGATCATGATCCGCGGCCTGCGCGACGGCACCGATCTCGATTACGAGATGCAGATGGCCGGCATGAACGAGACCATGGCGCCGGAACTGCAGACGGTTTTTCTGCCCGCCAGCCCATCGGTACGCACCATTACCGCCACACTTGTGCGCCAGATAGCCTCGATGGGCGGAGACATCCGTCCCTTCGTACCGGCCGCCGTTGCCGGTGCGCTCACCGCCAAATTCGCGAAATAGTGCATGTCGCCCCAAAGTGGATGCCGGTTTTTTTGGGCAACGACATGCACCCTAACAAAGACCTTCGGAGATCCCTTATGCAGCTGAAAAAGCTCGCCTCGTTCCTCGTCGTGCTTGCCGGTCTCGTGACCGCATCCGTTTCGGCCTTCGCCGCCGAACCGGAAAACACCATGGTCATCACCTTGAAGAACGGCGACGTCACCATCGCGCTACGCCCCGACCTGGCACCCAAGCATGTCGCGCAGATCAAGAAGCTGGTGCGTGAAGGCGCTTATAACGATGTCGCATTCCACCGGGTCATCAACGGCTTTATGGCGCAGACCGGCGACGTCAAGTTCGGCAACATGAAGAAGGGGTTCAGCCCCGAGGCCGTCGGCACCGGCGGTTCAGACCTGCCCGACCTGCCGGCCGAATTCTCGCAGAGCGAACATTTCAAGCGCGGCACGCTCGGCATGGCCCGCTCGCAGGACCCGAACTCCGCCAATTCGCAGTTCTTCATCATGTTCGCGCCGGCGCCGAACCTCGATGGCCAGTACACCATCGTCGGCAATGTCGTCAGCGGCATCGAACTGGTGGACAAGATCAAGAAGGGTGACGAGGCCGACAACGGCACGGTCAGCGAGCCCGACCGCATGATCAAGGTACGCATCGCCGCCGACAAGTAAACCAATCAAATCAATCTGTTTTCTGAGATAAAGGATATACGACATGGCTGAGATCAAGGACCGCGAAAACGCGCTCATCCTGGAAACGACCAAGGGCAAGGTCGTCATCGAACTGTTTCCCGACCTGGCTCCCGGCCACGTCGCCCGCATCAAGGAACTGGCGCGTGAAGGCGCCTATGATGGCGTGGTCTTCCACCGCGTCATCGAAGGCTTCATGGCGCAGACCGGCGACGTGAAGTTCGGCAATTCGACCAAGCCCACTTTTGCCCCCTCCCGCGCGGGCATGGGCGGCTCGGAAAAGCCGGACCTGAAGGCTGAGTTCTCCAACGCCAACCATGGTCGCGGCACCTGCTCGATGGCCCGTTCGCAGAACCCGAACTCCGCCAATTCGCAGTTCTTCATCTGCTTCGACGATGCCGCCTTCCTCAACCGCCAGTACACGGTCTGGGGCCAGGTCATCGAAGGCATGGACAATGTCGACAAGATCAAGCGCGGCGAGCCGGTGGTCGATCCCGACAAGATCGTGTCGCTGAAGGTCGCGGCCGACGTCAAGTAAGGACAAACGACGATGATGGGCGTGGTCTGGTCGCTGCTCGGCATCCTGTCCGGCGCCTTCATCGCCATTCAGGCACCGATCAACTCGCAGCTGGCGCGCGGCCTGGGGCTCCCGGTCGCGGCGGCGGCGTTTTCGTTCCTGTCGGGTGCGGTTGTGCTCGGCATCATCTCCGTCGCCGTTGTGCGGCTGCAGGACATCTCGCTCGACTGGAAGGCGCCGGCGCCCTGGCTGTTCATCGCCGGCGGCATGCTCGGCGGTTTCTATGTCACGCTCTCGACCATTCTTACGCCGCGCATTGGTGCAGCCGCGCTGATGGCGTTCCTGGTTGCCGGCCAGTTGCTGGCCGGCATGCTGATCGACCGCGTCGGCTTTCTCGGAGTGGCGGTGCGCGAGATTTCGCTCGGCCGCATCGCCGGCGCGGTGCTGCTCTTGGCCGGAGCGCTGCTCGTTCGGCTCTACTGATGCGCGTCGACCTCTTCGACTTCGACCTGCCTGAGGAGCGCATCGCGCTTCGCCCGGCCGAGCCGCGCGACAGCGCCAGAATGCTGGTGGTCAGGCCGGGCGAGGGTCTTTCGGATCGCACGGTTGGCGACCTGCCGTCCCTGCTCAGGGCTGGCGATGTTCTGGTCTTCAACGACACCAAGGTCATACCTGCCCAGTTAAGAGGCATCAGGCGACGCGGCGAAGCGCAGGCGCAGGTCGACGCCACGCTGCATATGCGCATGGCGCCTGACCGCTGGCTGGCCTTCATGCGGCCGGGCAAGCGCGTCGCCGCCGGCGACCGCATCCATTTCGGCCATGACGGCAATTCCTGTTTTCTCGGCCAACTCGACGCCACGGTGATCGAGAAGGGCGACGCCGGCGAGGCGTTGCTCGGCTTCGACCTCTCCGGCCCGTTTCTCGACGAGGCGCTGCATGCCGTCGGCCACATCCCGCTGCCCCCCTATATCGCCTCCAAGCGCGACGACGACGCGCGCGACCTGACCGACTACCAGACCATCTATGCCAAAGAGGAAGGTGCTGTGGCAGCGCCCACCGCCGGCCTGCATTTCACGCCGGAACTGTTTGCAGCACTCGACGCTAAAGGCATCGAACGCCGCTTCGTCACCTTGCATGTCGGCGCCGGCACCTTCCTGCCGGTCAAGGCGGACGACACCGCTGACCACAAGATGCATGCCGAGACCGGCTCGGTCAGCGAAGCAACAGCCGACGCTCTGAATGGCGCCAAGGCGCGGGGCGGGCGCATCATCGCTGTCGGCACGACCTCGCTGCGCCTGCTGGAGAGCGCGGCACGGCCTGATGGCTCGCTGACCGCCTGGTCCGGCCCGACCGACATCTTCATCACGCCGGGCTATCGGTTCAAGACCGCCGACCTGCTGATGACCAATTTCCATCTGCCGCGTTCGACGCTGTTCATGCTGGTTTCGGCCTTCAGCGGCCTAGATACGATGCGTGCGGCCTATGCTCATGCCATCGGGAACGATTACAGGTTCTATTCCTACGGAGATGCAAGCCTGCTTTATCGAGCGGAGATGAGCGATGGACGATGACTTGCAGGCCTTTGATCGCGAAAGCCTGATCGCCGAAGTGAAGAAATTGCGTGCCGGCATTCGCCAGCACCGAGATTCTACCGGCCATGATTTATGCTGGCATCATCCCAACCTGTGGGACCTGCTGCCGGAAAAGACCGATCCATCGATTGCTGTGCCGCCATGGCCGAAATTCATGCGCGGCTGCATCCAATACCGGCAGTCGCTCGACAGGCAGGCGCCAGGCGCGCCTGTCCATGACAAGGAATTCAATGGCTGAGACATTCACCTTCAAGATTCTCGCCACCGACGGCAAGGCGCGGCGCGGTGTCATCGACATGCCGCGCGGCGAAATCCGCACGCCGGCCTTCATGCCGGTCGGCACCGGCGGCACGGTCAAGGCCATGTATATGGACCAGGTGCGCGGCGTCGGCGCCGACGTCATTCTGGGCAATACCTATCATCTTATGCTGCGGCCAGGCGCCGAGCGCGTGGCGCGGCTTGGCGGCCTGCATGAGTTCGCCCGCTGGCCACAGCCGATCCTGACCGACAGTGGGGGTTTTCAGGTCATGTCGCTGTCGAAGCTCAGAAAATTGACCGAGAAGGGCGTCACCTTTCGCTCGCACATTGACGGCGCTGCCTACGAGATGTCGCCGGAGCGCTCGATCGAGATCCAGGGCCTGCTCGATTCCGACATCCAGATGCAGCTCGACGAATGCACAGCGCTGCCGGCCGACCTCAAGCAGATCGAGCGCGCGATGGAGCTGTCGCTGCGCTGGGCCGAGCGCTGCAAGACAGCGTTCGGCGACCAGCCCGGCAAGGCCATGTTCGGCATCGTCCAGGGTGGCGACAACGCAGCACTCAGGGTGCGCTCGGCGCAGGCGCTGAGCGCGATGGAGCTGAAGGGCTATGCCGTCGGCGGCCTGGCCGTCGGCGAGCCGCAAGCGGTGATGCTGGATATGCTGGAGATCACCTGTCCGGAATTGCCTGACAACAAGCCTCGATATCTCATGGGCGTCGGCACGCCGGACGACATCGTGAAATCGGTGGCGCGCGGCATCGACATGTTCGACTGCGTGATGCCGACCCGCGCCGGCCGCCATGGCCTGGCCTATACCAGGCGCGGCAAGGTCAATCTCAGGAATGCCCGCCATGCGGACGATCCGCGGCCGCTGGACGAGGAGAGTGACTGCCCGGCGGCACGCGACTATTCACGCGCCTATCTGCATCATCTCGTGCGCTCGCAGGAGGCGCTGGGCGCGATGCTTCTGACGTGGAACAACCTGTCTTACTATCAGAAGCTGATGCAGGACGTTCGCGCCGCGATCGAGGCAAAGGCCTTCGAGGCGCGCACATCAGACATTTCAGAGGGATGGGCGAGGGGCGATATTCCGGTGCTATAAGCACATCTAGGTGCTGAGCGAATTCGCTGCGCGCAAGCTGCAGCCGGTGATTTGAAAGCTGCCGTCGGGCTGCTGTTCCAGCGTGTAGACCGCCTCATAGTCCTTGCCGTCGGGCCCAACGATCAGCACTTGCTGGATTAGCGAAGTTGGCCCCATCTGCTCGACCTTGCCGAAGGAATAGCTCTGCGGCTGGCGCACCGGCGGATAGCCGTTGGTCACCATGTTCATGAAGGTGTCGACGGTCGGAAAGATGCGCTTCACATTTGGAGCGGCGAAACTGTACGCCTTGGCGCCATCATTGGCGATGAGCGCCTTCAACTGACCATCGATGACGGCCTGGCCGGCCTTGACTTCGGCGTCGCCGGCAAGGGCTGCCGACACGAACAACGCGAACAGCAATGAAACAACTGCGAATGCGGTGCGGCGCATGGCCTGTCTCCATTGTCCCCCAACAAAACCTGTCCCGGGACGCATCATACCATACGCTTTGCGGAGCCTCACGGTTTCAGCAACCGCAATATTCGCCACGCAAGTGCCACATGATCATGCTTAAGCCTCCTTTAACGCGGGGCGCGCATCGTAGGGACGGGTGGGGACCCGTTCGCGCAACCAGGGGACGACCATGTTCAAGCAGCCGATCGACCGGCGCCTTTTGCTGAAGGGCGCGGCAAGCCTCGCAGTTTTGGCCCCCTTGCCCGCCTGGGCAAGCACTGGGCCGACCGTCACGGAAGTCGCCTTTGATCCCGCCATTCCAGCGCTCGGCAACCCCGATGGCGACGTCACCATCGCCGAATTCGTCGACTATCAGTGCCCGATCTGCAAGCTCGTCTTCGTCGAACTGAAGAAGTTGATGGAAGAGGACAGCGGCGTTCGGCTTGTGATGAAGGACTGGCCGATCTTCGGCGACGTGTCGCGCGACGCGGCGCGGGTGACGCTGCTGAGCGGCGAACACTATGGCGCGGCGGTCGATGCGCTGATGACCAACCAGCGCGGCCTTTCGGAACGCCGCACCAACGACATCCTTTCTTCCGTCGGTGTCGATGTGGCGATGGTGCGTGCCGACCTCGCCATCCGTGAACCCGATATCGACGCTGCCCTTGTCCGCACCGAAGTCCAGGCGACGGCGTTCAAGCTGCGCGGCACGCCAGCCCTGGTCATCGGCGGCAACTTGTATCGGCGCGGCATGCCGGTGTCCGAACTGAGACAAGCCGTCGCCAAGGCGCGCTCGGCCTGATGCTTGAAAGCCGGGCGGCAGTCTGCCACAAGGGCCGCTTGTGTGCTGAAGCTTGATCGGGACCGGCAATGAAGACGTTTTTCATGCAGATAAAGTGCGATCTGGGCAAGTCCTACGAGGTCGCCAGCGCGCTCGCCGATGCCGAAATCGCCTCGGAAATCTACTCGACCGCCGGCAATTACGACCTGCTTGCCAAATTCTACGTCGACGACGAGGAAGATGTTGGTCACTTCGTCAACGAGAAGGTACAGATTATTCCCGGAATCAAGGACACCTTCACGGTCGTCACTTTCCGCGCTTTCTAAAGCAATTCCAGGAAAAGTGTGAAGCGGTTTTCCGTCCGGAATTGCGTCGAAGCAAAAAGCCATGGCAGGTCGCCGTTGCCATGAAACGGTGAACTGCTATGGCCGCATCAGGCACTTGCCCGGCGACAAGGCAGAGCCTGATTAAGGTCCCGTTCCGACTGCCCGAATTTTGGGCAGTCGAAACATACTGATCGCCGATATCCTCCAAATCACCGATTGCGCTTGATTTTCTCCCGCGACGCCAGTGAAATGGCGTCACAGGGGAGTATGCGATTGGCAGCGTTCGATGAAATGCTTCCGGAAGTTTCCGGGCTGAGACAACCGTATACGGCTTACGACCGCTGGCTGAAGGAGCAGGATCCGGCCAGGCTTACCGAAAAGATGCAGGACGCCGAGCGCGTCTTCCGCAAGACCGGCATTACCTTCGCCGTCTATGGCGAGCAGGAAGCCTCCGAGCGGCTGATCCCCTTCGACATCGTGCCGCGCATCATCTCCGGCAATGAATGGCGAAGGCTGACGCAAGGCATCGAGCAGCGCGTGCAGGCGCTGAACGCTTTCCTCGACGACATTTACCACCGCCAGGAAATCCTGCGCGCCGGCCGCGTGCCGAGGGAGCTGATCGCCAGGAACGAGGCGTTCCTGCCGGAAATGATCGGAGTGCGGCCACCGGCCGGCGTCTACACCCACATTATCGGCGTCGATATCGTCCGGATCTCGGAGAACGAGTTCTACGTGCTGGAGGACAATGCGCGCACGCCGTCGGGGGTCTCCTACATGCTGGAGAACCGCGAGACGATGATGCAGCTCTTTCCCGAGCTGTTCCAGCAGATCAAGGTGCGGCCGGTGGAGAATTATCCGCAATTGCTGCGCCAGTCGCTGGCGGCAGTGCGGCCGCAAAGCACCAAGGGGGCACCGACCATTGCCGTGCTGACGCCGGGCAGCTTCAACTCCGCCTATTTCGAACATGCCTTCCTCGCCGACCAGATGGGCGTGCAACTGGTCGAAGGCCAGGATCTGCGCGTTGTAGACGGCCACGTCGCTATGCGCACGACCGAAGGCTACAAGCAGATCGACGTGCTTTACCGGCGCGTCGACGATTCCTTCCTCGATCCGCTGACCTTCCGGCCGGAATCGGCCCTTGGCGTGCCCGGCATCATGGACGTCTACCGCGCCGGCAACATCACCATCGCCAACGCGCCGGGAACCGGCATCGCCGACGACAAGGCGATTTATTCCTACATGCCCGACATCGTCGAGTTCTACACCGGCCGCAAAGCCATCCTCGGCAACATCCCGACCTGGCGCTGCTCGGAGCCCGACAGCCTGAAATACGTGCTCGAACACATCCATGAGCTGGTCATCAAGGAAGTGCACGGCTCCGGCGGCTACGGCATGCTGGTGGGGCCGGCTGCGACCAAGAAGGAATGCCAGGATTTCGCCAAGAAGCTGCAGGCGAAGCCTTCCAACTACATCGCCCAGCCGACGCTGGCGCTGTCGACCTGCCCGATCCTGACAGAAAAAGGCCTGTCGCCGCGCCATGTCGACTTGCGACCCTATGTTCTGGTCTCCGACCGAATCCAGATCGTTCCCGGCGGCTTGACGCGGGTGGCGCTGAAGGAGGGTTCTTTGGTCGTGAATTCCTCGCAAGGCGGCGGCACGAAGGATACGTGGGTGTTGGACGATTAGGTAGGGAATAGGGCAGTAGGCAGTAGGCAGTAGGCAGTAGGCAGTAGAGGGACAAGAAATGCCATATTCCACAGAGATTCAAATGCTTACTAATCCCTACTCACTATTCCCTACTCACTAGCCCCGAAGGGCCACTTCACATGCTTCTCGGCCGCACCGCCAACGGGCTCTACTGGATGAACCGCTATATCGAGCGGGCGGAAAACATGGCGCGTCTGGTCGATGCCGGCCTTCGCATGGCGCTGACCCGCACCCAGAGCGCGTCGGAAGAGTGGAATTCGGTGCTGCTCAGCGCCGGCTCCGACGTCACCTTTACGCAGAAATACAAGGACTATACCGCCGCCAACGTCGCCGACTTCCTGCTGCGCGACACCTCGAACCCGTCGAGCACGATGTCGGCGATCGAGACCGCTCGCAACAATGCCCGCATGGTGCGCACCGCGCTGACGCGCGAGACGTGGGAGAGCATCAACGAAGCCTGGATGGCCCTGAAGCGCATGCTGGCAAAGCCGATCGACGAGCGCGACCTGCCGAGTGTGCTCGACGCCATCAAGCGCGAGACGGCGCTGATCCGCGGCTCGTTCTACGGCACGATGCTGCGCAACGAGATCTTCGACTTCTCGCAGCTCGGCACCTATGTCGAGCGGGCCGACAACACGGCACGCATCCTCGACGTGAAATACTACGTGCTGCTGCCGTCGATCTCCTGGGTCGGCTCGAGCCTCGACAACTACCAGTGGGAATCGATCCTGCGCTCGGTGTCGGCGCACCGTTCCTATCGCTGGGTCTATGAGGCCGACTACAAACCGACCAACATTGCCGACTATCTGATCCTCAATGTGCGCATGCCGCGCTCGCTGACCTTCTGTTATCGTTTTCTCGCCGAGCATCTGAAGTTCCTCGGCGACGATTATGGCGACCGTCATGCCTGCCACGCCACCGTCGACAGGACACAGGCGATGCTGCAGGCAGGGTCGATCAAGGACATATTCGACACCGGCCTGCACGAATTCCTGGCCAGGTTCATTCAAGACAACACCAAGCTTGGCGAAGAGATCGCACAAGATTACCGGTTCAATTGAGCATGATCGCGAACCGGAGGACCGCGCTAGCGACAAGTGAGACCCGGTTTTCGGATAAGATCATGCTTACAAACGGAAAATAGGCATGCGGCTCAAGATCACCCACCGTACCGAATACCGCTACGACGCGCCGGTGCACTATCTGTTGCAGCGGCTACGCCTGTTACCGGTCAGTGGCCCGACGCAGACCGTGCTGTCCTGGGCGCTGAAGATCGAGGGCGCGCGCGAGGAAGTCCGCTTTAACGACCATTTCGGCAACGATAACAGGCTGTTGAGCGTCGAGGGCGAGCGCGACTTCATCACCGTCGAGGCCTCCGGCGAGGTTGTCACCCGCGACACAGCGGGCGTCTCGGGTCCGCATCACGGCTTTGCGCCACTGTGGCTGTTCAGCCAGGAGACAGCTTTGACCATCCCCGGCGAGGGCATAAGCGAGCTTGCCGCGGCGGTCGGCAAAGGTACCGACATCGAAAGGCTGCATCGGCTGATGGCGCTGATCGTCGAGCGCGTCGCCTACACGCCGGGCACTACCAGCGTGACGACCCCGGCGGAAGAGGCATTGGCGCTGAAGACCGGCGTTTGCCAGGATCACAGCCACATCTTTGTCACCGCAGCCCGCGTCATGGGTTTTCCGGCCCGCTATGTCAGTGGCTATCTGATGATGGATGCGGCCATCGAGCAGGCGGCAAGCCATGCCTGGGCCGAAGCCCATGTTCAGGGTCTCGGCTGGGTCGCCTTCGACGCCGCCAACGGCATTTCCCCCGATGAACGCTATGTCAGGGTAGCCACCGGCCGTGATTATCGCGACGCCTCGCCGGTGTCGGGAATTCGACTGGGACAGGCGGAGGAACAGCTTGCAGTCACCGTCACGGTAGAGCAGTAGTCTCCGGCAAGATTGCTGCCTGAAGAGATTCCATGACTTATTGCGTCGGCCTCAAGATCGATCGTGGGCTCGTGTTCATGTCGGACACGCGCACCAATGCAGGGATGGATTCGATCTCCACTTTCAAGAAGATGCATGTCTGGGAAGAGCCAGGCGAGCGCGTCATCGTACTGATGTCGGCCGGCAATCTGGCTACGACGCAGGCCGTGGTCAGCCTGCTCGACGAGCGCACCAAGGCGGTGGCGGAACGCCACGCGACGCTGCTCGAGACCCCATCCATGTACCAGACGGTGCGGCTGGTCGGCGACACCGTCAAGGAAGTCATCGCCAGCTCGTCGCCTGCCGGCGAAAAGGCGGATTCCTATTTCAACGCCTCCTTCATCCTCGGCGGCCAGATCAAGGGCAGCCCGCCACGGCTGTTCATGATCTATCCCGAGGGCAATTTCATCGAATCGACCGACGACACGCCGTTCTTCCAGATCGGCGAGACCAAATACGGCAAGCCGATCATCATCCGTGCCTATGAAAGGACGATGAGCCTGGCTGAAACGGTCAAGCTCTTGCTGGTATCGTTCGATTCGACGCTGAAATCGAACCTGTCCGTCGGCCTGCCTCTCGACCTGCTGTTCCTGGAGGAGGACACGTTCACGGTGGGTTTGAAAAAGCGCATCGGCCAGGACGATCGATATTATCGTGCTATTTCCGAGGGCTGGTCGAACGCGTTGAAGACGGCCTTTGCCAGCCTGCCGGATTTTCCGGGGTAGCGCGGGAACCTTCGTCGCGGTTGCCTGTCTCTATTTAACATGTTAATCAAAATTCAAACGGCTGGCTGATCGGCGCGTCGGGAGGATCCATGGACAACGAGCAATTCCGCGACTGGTCGAGGCGCGCCGCCGAATGGGGCGCTGATTACCGCGCCGGCCTTCGCGATCGGCCCGTGCGACCTGCCATAGCGCCGGGCGAGATCTTCAGGAGCATCGAAGCTTCTCCGCCGGAGGCTGCGGAATCGATGGAGACGATCTTCGCCGATTTCGAAGCCAAGATCGTGCCCGGCATGACGCATTGGCAGCATCCGCGTTTCTTTGCTTATTTCCCGGCCAATGCAGCACCCGTCTCGGTGGTTGCCGAATATCTGGTCTCTGCGATGGCCGCGCAGTGCATGCTGTGGCAGACTTCGCCGGCGGCGACAGAGCTTGAGACGCGCATCGTCGACTGGATGCGCCAGGCGCTCGGCCTGCCCGAAGGCTTTTCCGGCGTGATCCAGGACTCCGCATCATCGGCGACGCTGGCCGCCGTGTTGACCATGCGCGAGCGCACGCTCGACTGGCAGGGCAACAAGAAGGGTCTTTCCGGGCAGGGCAGGCTGCGCGTCTATTCCTCCGACCAGGTGCACACCTCGATCGACCGCGCCATCTGGGTCGCCGGCATTGGCGAGGAAAACCTCGTCCGCATTCCCGTCGCCGGCACCTACCGCGCCATGGATACCGCGGCTTTGGAAGCGGCGATTGTTGCCGACCGCGCGGCCGGCCTATTGCCGGCCGGCATCATCGCGTGCGTCGGCGGCACCAGCACCGGCGGCACCGACGACATCGCTAAAGTGGCCGCGGTGGCCAAACGCCAGGGGCTCTATCTGCATATCGACGCCGCCTGGGCCGGATCGGCGATGATCTGCCCGGAATACCGGCCTTTCTGGACCGGTGTCGAGGGCGCGGACTCGATCGTCTTCAACCCGCACAAATGGCTGGGCGCGCAATTCGACTGCTCGATCCAGTTCGTCCGCCAGCCGGAGGATCTCGTGCGCACGCTGGCGATCAAGCCGGACTATCTGAAAACTCGCGGCCATGACGGCATCATCAACTACTCCGAATGGTCGGTGCCTCTCGGCCGTCGCTTCCGGGCGCTGAAGCTGTGGTTCCTGCTGCGCGCCCATGGCCTCGAGGCGCTGCGCACGATGATCCGCAATCACGTCGCCTGGAGCGAAGGCATAGCCGGGCGCCTGGCCGAGGAGGAGGATTTCGAGCTCGCCAGCCAGCCGATGCTGTCGCTGTTCTCGTTCCGGCATCGCCCCGCATCCGGCGTTGACTCCGACGAGCACAATTTGCGTCTGGTCGACGCCATCAACAATGACGGCCGTATCTACCTGACGCAGACGCGTGTCGATGGCCGGGTCGCCATCCGCTTCCAGGCAGGCCAGTTCGAGACAACCGCGGCCGATGTCGATACCGCCTTCACTGTCATCTGCGAGTGTGCAAGATCGCTGAGGGACTGACAGGGTAACAGGCCAGTCAGGTCCCAAACCGCGGTCGGTTCGGACGCAGCTTCAAGCTCGCCCGGCAAACTCGCCGCTGTTGCACCCGCAACGTTGCCCGGCCAGCGCTACCCGCCTGCATCGATTTCGCCTTTGCAATTATCGACATTTCATTAGCCGGCGTCTCCCTTTTCATCGCTTTCGTTTTCAGCTACAAACAAGAAAAACGAAAACGGGAGGTTCTCAGTGTATTTGTCGCCGCGCCATGCCGAAATCATCCAGATGGCGAAGGATCATGGCCGTGTGCTGGTCGATGGCCTCGCCACGCATTTCGACGTGACGCCGCAGACCATCCGCAAGGACCTCAACGATCTCTGCGATCAGCGGTTGCTGACGCGCATTCATGGCGGGGCCTTGTTCCCGTCCGGCATCGAGAACATGGAGTATGAGGCGCGCCGCAAGATTGCCGCCGACGAGAAGGAGGCGATCGGCCGCGCGGCGGCCAGGCTGATCCCCGACAACGCATCTTTGTTCATCAATATCGGCACCACGACGGAGTCGGTCAGCAAGGCGCTGCTTGACCATACCGGGCTCATGGTCATCACCAATAATATCAATGTTGCCAACAGGATGCGTATCTATCCTTCGATCGAGGTGGTAATCGCTGGCGGCGTCGTGCGCGGCTCGGACGGCGGCGTTGTCGGCGAGGCCGCGGTCGATTTTATCAGGCAGTTCAAGGTCGACTATGCGGTGATCGGCGCCTCGGCCATCGACCATGACGGCGCGTTGCTCGATTTCGACTTTCGCGAAGTGAAAGTGGCGCAAGCCATCATCGCCAATGCCAGGCATGTCATCCTGGTGTCCGACCAGACCAAGTTCGAACGCACCGCGCCGGTTCGCATCGGCCATCTCTCGCAGGTAAACACCTTCATCACCGACCGTTGCGACATCCCGTCGGTACGAAAGATCTGCGAAGAGGCCGAGGTGCAATTGATTGAAACGTCGCTCGGATAGCGGCGCTATCACAGCCCCGTGATATTTCGTTTGACATTCGTTCTTATTTCGAAATAATCCCGCTACGGTTTCGTAAAAACCTAAAAATGCTGCAATGCGAAATCGCGGGAGGGCTTTGTGGACGCAGTCCGTGACATCTTCGTCATCGGTGGCGGCATCAATGGCTGCGGCATCGCCCGCGACGCCGTTGGGCGGGGCTTTTCGGTATTTCTCGCCGAGATGAACGATCTTGCCAGCGGAACCTCCTCCGGCTCGACCAAGCTGATCCACGGCGGTCTGCGCTACCTCGAATTCTACGAGTTCCGGCTGGTGCGCGAGGCGCTGATGGAGCGCGAGGTTCTGTGGAAGAACGCGCCGCACATCATCTGGCCGATGCGCTTCGTGCTGCCCTATGCCAAGGGCCTGCGCCCGGCCTGGCTGATCCGGCTCGGCCTGTTCCTCTACGATCATATTGGTGGCCGCAAATTGCTGCCGGCGACCCGGACACTGGACATGTCCAAGGATCCGGCGGGCAAGCCGCTGAAGCCGCTGTTTCACAAGGCCTTCGAGTACTCGGACGGCTGGGTCAACGATGCCCGGCTGGTGGTGTTGAACGCGCGTGACGCCGCCGACCGCGGCGCCACCATCCGCACCCGCACGAAAGTCGTCGGGGCGCGGCGCGAAGGCGATCTATGGGCGATCCGCGTGGAAGACGTGCGGACGGGAGATGCCGACGAGGTCAAGGCCCGGCTGCTGGTCAATGCCGCCGGTCCATGGGTCGACCACGTCCTGTCGACCACCGTGGGCCAGAACGACGTGCACAATGTGCGCCTGGTGCAGGGCAGTCACATCGTCATCAAAAAGAAGTTCGATGATCCGCGCGCCTACTTCTTCCAGAACAAGGACGGGCGCATCATCTTCGCCATCCCTTACGAGGAAGAATTTACGCTGATCGGCACCACCGATCGCGACTATCCCGGCGATCCGCATGACGTGAAGATCAGCGACACCGAGATCGACTATCTCTGCGCGGCGGCGAGCGAATATTTTGCTGAAGCCGTGACGCGTCCCGATATCGTCTGGACCTATTCTGCCGTGCGCCCGCTCTATGACGACGGTGCTTCGAAGGCGCAGGAAGCGACCCGCGACTATGTGCTGAAAGCCGATGGCGGCGAGGGCAAGGCGCCGATCGTCAACGCTTTCGGCGGCAAGATCACCACCTACCGCCGGTTGTCGGAATCGATGCTGGAAAAGATCGAAGGTTTTCTCGGCAAGCGCGGCAAGCCGTGGACGGCGAACGCGCCCTTGCCAGGCGGCGATTTCCCGGCCACCGGTTTCGACGCCCAGGTGGCGAAGCTGAAGAGCGCCTTTCCTTTCATCGACCAGCGCCTGGCGCGTCGGTTGACCCGGCTTTACGGCACGCGCGCGCAAGTGCTGCTCGGCCTCGCCAAGTCGAACGCCGATCTCGGCCGCAATTTCGGCGCCGATCTCTATGAGGCCGAGGTACGCTACCTCAGCGAAAACGAATGGGCGCTGACCGCCGAAGATGTATTGTGGCGTCGCACCAAGCGCGGTCTGCATCTCAGCCGCGAACAGGCCTCGGCGCTTGACGAATTCATGCGCGGCATCAGCCGGCGCCATGTCGCGGCAGCGGAATAGGGAAGGCGATTGATGCACAAAGCCTGGGAGGAGGCATCATGCTGGAACTGAGAAACGTGACGAAGATGGTCGGCGCGGTGGAGCATATCCGCGACGTGTCGCTGACGCTTCAGCACGGCTCGCTCAACGTTTTGCTCGGGCCGACACTGTCGGGCAAGACCAGTCTGATGCGGCTCATGGCCGGACTCGACGTGCCGACCACCGGTTCAGTCTGGTTCGACGGCCAGAATGTCACCGGCATGCCGGTGCAGCAGCGCAAGATCGCCATGGTCTATCAGCAGTTCATCAACTACCCCGCGATGACCGTCTACGAGAACATCGCCTCGCCATTGCGCGTCGCCGGCACCGACCAGGCCAAGATCGACAAGGAAGTCCGCAACGCGGCAGGGCTTTTGAAGCTCACACCCTATCTCGACCGCACGCCGCTCAGCCTGTCCGGCGGCCAGCAGCAGCGTACGGCGCTGGCCCGCGCCATCGTCAAGAATGCCAGCCTGGTGCTGCTCGACGAGCCGCTCGCCAACCTCGACTACAAATTGCGCGAGGAGCTGCGCGCCGAACTGCCCAAGATATTTGCCGCCGCCGGCACTATTTTCGTCTACGCCACGACCGAGCCGCATGAAGCCTTGCTGCTCGGCGGCAATACGGCGACGCTGTCCGAGGGGCGGATCACTCAATTCGGGCCGACCATCGACGTCTTCCGCAAGCCGATCGACCTGGTGACGGCGAAAACCTTTGCCGATCCGCCGCTCAACACCATCGTGCTGGCCAAGAAAGGTCCGGATTTCCTTCTCGAGGGCGGCGTCAAGCTGCCGGTACCGGCAGAACTCGCCGGCATTGCCGACGCCAACTACACGATCGGCTTCCAGCCGCATCATCTGTCGCTCGAGCGGCCCAACGCTGCCGCGGTGCCGGTGCGCGCCAAGGTGACGATCACCGAGATCACCGGCTCGGAAAGCTTCATCCATCTCGATTTTGCCGATGCGCGCTGGGTCATGCTGACCCACGGCATCCGCGATTTCGAGCCCGACGCCGAGATCGAGGTGTTTATCGATCCGCGCCACATCATGGTCTTCGACAGCAACGGCAGCGCCGTCGCCGCGCCGAAGCTTGCGGCCTGAGGAGGGAAGAGATGGCGCGCATCGACGTCAACCATGTCAGGCACTCCTACCTGCCCAACCCGCAGAAGGATGCCGATTTTGCGCTGCGGGAAGTGCACCACACTTTCGAGGATGGCGGCGCCTATGCGCTGCTTGGGCCTTCGGGTTGCGGCAAGACCACGCTGCTCAACATCATTTCGGGACTTCTGCACCCCTCGCACGGTGAGTTGCTGTTCAACGGCAAGGACGTCACCAATCTGTCGACGCAGGAGCGCAACATCGCGCAGGTGTTCCAGTTCCCGGTCATCTACGACACCATGACCGTCTACGACAATCTGGCCTTCCCGCTGCGCAACCGCGGCGTGCCGGAGGCCGATGTCGACCGCAAGGTGCGCGAGACGCTAGAGATGATCGACCTGGCGTCGTGGGCGAAGAAGAAGGCGAGGGGCCTGACCGCCGACCAGAAGCAGAAGATCTCGCTCGGCCGCGGCTTGGTGCGCTCGGATGTCAATGCCATCCTGTTCGACGAACCGCTGACGGTTATCGATCCGCACATGAAGTGGGTGCTGCGCTCGCAGTTGAAGCAACTGCACCGCCGCTTCGGCTACACCATGGTCTATGTGACCCATGACCAGACCGAGGCGCTGACCTTCGCCGACCAGGTCGTCGTCATGTATGATGGCGGCATCGTCCAGATCGGCACGCCGGCTGAATTGTTCGAGCGCCCGCGCCACACATTCGTCGGTTACTTCATCGGCTCGCCCGGCATGAACGTCATGCCGGTGGCGATCGACGGCAAGACCGCGACCATTGGCAGCCAACGCATCGAGCTGCCCGGCGCGCCAAAGACCGCCGCTGGGAGCTCCGGCGCCATCGAACTCGGCATCCGCCCCGAATATGTCAGGCTCGGCCGTGACGGCATGGCGGTTAAAATCAGCAAGGTCGAGGATCTCGGCCGCCACAAGGTGGTGCGCGCCAGCCTCGAAGGCCGCGAGATCGCTGCCGTCATCGGCGAGGACGAGAGCGTGCCGGCCGACCCAAAGGTTCGCTTCGATCCGGCCGGCATCAACATCTATGCCGATTCCTGGCTGGTTGAGATGGGGCGTGTCGAGATGGGGGCATAGATGGAAAAGACCTGGAACAACAAGGCCTGGTTCCTGGTGCTGCCGGTGCTGGTGCTGGTGGCGTTCTCGGCCGTCATTCCGCTGATGACGGTCGTCAACTATTCGGTGCAGGACACCTTCGGCAACAACGTCTTCTTCTGGGCAGGCACCCAGTGGTTCGAGGAACTGCTGTCGTCCAGCCGCTTCTGGGAAGCGATGGTGCGCAACCTGATCTTCTCCTTCATCATTCTGGCCATCGAAGTGCCGCTCGGCATATTCATCGCGCTCAACATGCCGAAGAAGGGCTGGGGCGTGCCGGTCTGCCTAGTGCTTATGTCGTTGCCGCTGCTCATTCCGTGGAACGTCGTCGGCACCATCTGGCAGGTCTTCGGCCGCAACGACATCGGCCTGCTCGGCTACTACGTCAACGCGCTCGGCATCGACTACAATTACGTTCAGGATCCGTTCGACGCCTGGGTCACCATCATCATCATGGACGTCTGGCACTGGACCAGCCTTGTCGTGCTGCTCTGCTATGCCGGCCTGGTTTCGATCCCGGATGCCTTCTACCAGGCGGCCAAGATCGACGGCGCCTCGCGCTGGGCGGTGTTCCGTTATATCCAGCTGCCGAAGATGCAGCGTGTGCTTTTGATCGCCGTGCTGTTGCGCTTCATGGATAGCTTCATGATCTACACCGAGCCCTTCGTCGTCACCGGCGGCGGCCCCGGCAACTCGACGACCTTCCTGTCGATCGACCTCGTCAAGACCGCGCTCGGCCAGTTCGACCTCGGTCCGGCGGCCGCCATGTCGCTGGTCTACTTCCTGATCATCCTGTTGTTGTCGTGGGTGTTCTACACCGTGATGACCAACTACGACGCGGAGCGCTGAGATGAGCGGCGCCAACGAAAGAGCCGACAGAGTGAGCGAAACCACCGCTTCGGGAAAATTGGCGAGCACGCTTTCGCAGGATCAGGTCGCCCGGCTGATGCGCAAGCGCGGCGAGGAATCGCGCTGGTGGTGGATCGTGCCGACGATCTACATCATCGTGCTTCTGCTGCCGATCTACTGGCTCATCAACATGAGCTTCAAGACCAATGCCGAGATCGTCTCCTCGCTGACGCTCTATCCGCATCAGCCTACGATCGCCAACTACGTCACTATCTTCACCGATGCGTCCTGGTATTCGGGCTACATCAACTCGATCACCTATGTTGTCATGAACATGGTGATTTCCGTGGCTGCGGCGCTGCCGGCGGCCTACGCCTTTTCGCGCTACCGCTTCCTCGGCGACAAGCATCTGTTCTTCTGGTTGCTGACCAACCGCATGGCGCCGCCGGCGGTGTTCGCGCTGCCATTCTTCCAGCTCTATTCGGCCTTCGGCCTGATCGACACCCACATCGCGGTGGCGCTGGCGCACTGCCTGTTCAACGTGCCGCTGGCGGTGTGGATCCTCGAAGGCTTCATGTCGGGCGTGCCCAAAGAGATCGACGAAACAGCCTATATCGACGGCTACTCCTTCCCGCGCTTCTTCGTCAGGATATTCATGCCGCTGATCGCCAGTGGCATCGGTGTCGCCTGCTTCTTCTGCTTCATGTTCTCATGGGTCGAGCTTTTGATCGCTCGCACGCTGACGACCACTGATGCCAAGCCCATCGCCGCCACCATGACCCGCACCGTTTCGGCCGCCGGCATGGATTGGGGCCTGCTCGCTGCCGCCGGCGTGCTGACGCTGATCCCCGGCGCGCTCGTCATCTGGTTTGTCCGCAACTACATCGCCAAGGGCTTCGCCCTGGGGAGGGTGTGATGAAACAAACGCACGGGTTCATCCTCACCATCACCACCAAGGGCTTTGCCCTGGGGAGGGTGTCACCATGAATCTCGACCTCACCTGGATGGCGTGGACGTGGCCGACGGCGGCGTTCTTCGGCACCATTCTTCTGCTGCTGTGCGGCATGGCGTTTTGGGAATTTGCCTCGCCGGGCGGCAATCCGCGCGTCGGCATCCTGCGCTTCGAGACGACGCGCGGCGACCGTCTTTTTCTGTCGCTGCTTGGCAGCGCCTTTATCCATCTCGCTTGGCTGGGTCTTGTCGGATCCAACCTGTGGTGGGCTCTCGCTCTCTCCGTGGTCTACGCCGTCGGCGTGTTCCGCTACGTATAGAGGGGGAAACTGTTGGATCGACCGCGTGCCGGCGGCCGTTCCAGATCGCACTTGAAACCTAAATGTGGAGGAAACCTATGCGACGGCAATTTTTAACATCAACAACTGCCCTTGTCCTGTTGCTCGGGGTAGGCAACGCCTACGCCGGAATGGATGAGGCCAAGGCGTTTCTGGACAAGGAAATCGGACCGCTGTCGACGCTCGACCGCGCCGGCCAGGAAGCAGAAATGCAGTGGTTCATCGATGCCGCGAAGCCTTTCGCCGGCATGGACATCAAGGTCGTGTCCGAAACCATCGCCACCCACCAGTATGAATCGCAGGTGCTGGCGCCGGCCTTTACCGCCATCACCGGCATCAAGATCACGCATGACGTCATTCAGGAAGGCGACGTCGTCGAGAAGATCCAGACCCAGATGCAGACCGGCCAGAACCTTTATGACGGCTGGGTCAACGATTCCGACCTGATCGGCACCCACTGGCGCTACCAGCAGGTCCGCAACCTGACCGACTGGATGGCGGGCGAGGGCAAGGACGTTACCAATCCCAACCTCGACCTGAAGGATTTTATCGGCACCTCCTTCACCACCGCGCCGGACAAGAAGCTCTATCAACTGCCCGACCAGCAGTTCGCCAACCTCTACTGGTTCCGTTACGACTGGTTCAACGACGAGAAGAATAAGGCCGACTTCAAGGCGAAATACGGCTACGACCTCGGCGTTCCCGTGAACTGGTCGGCCTATGAGGACATCGCCGAGTTCTTCACCGGCCGCGAGATCGATGGCAAGAAGGTCTATGGCCACATGGACTACGGCAAGAAGGACCCGTCGCTCGGCTGGCGCTTCACCGACGCCTGGCTGTCGATGGCCGGCAACGGCGACAAGGGCCTGCCGAACGGCCTGCCGGTCGACGAATGGGGCATCAAGGTCAACGAGAAATCACAGCCGGTCGGCTCCTGCACGGCGCGCGGCGGCGACACCAACGGCCCGGCTGCCGTCTACTCGATCCAGAAATACCTCGACTGGCTGAAGGCCTACGCTCCGGCCGAAGCCCAGGGCATGACCTTCTCCGAATCCGGCCCGGTGCCGGCACAGGGTGCGGTCGCGCAGCAGATATTCTGGTACACCGCCTTCACCGCTTCGATGGTCGACGCCGGCGCCAAGGCGGTGCTGAACGACGACGGAACGCCGAAGTGGCGCATGGCCCCGTCGCCGCATGGCGTCTACTGGAAGGACGGCATGAAGCTCGGCTATCAGGACGTGGGTTCCTGGACGCTGATGAAGTCGACGCCGACCGACCGCGCCAAGGCCGCCTGGCTCTACGCGCAGTTCGTGACCTCGAAGACGGTCGACGTGAAGAAGAGCCATGTCGGCTTGACCTTCATCCGCGAAAGCACGATCCACGACAAGAGCTTCACCGAACGTGCGCCGAAGCTCGGTGGTCTGATCGAGTTCTACCGCTCGCCGGCCCGCGTTCAGTGGTCGCCGACCGGCACCAACGTGCCCGATTATCCGAAGCTGGCACAGCTCTGGTGGCAGGCGATCGGCGATGCCTCGTCCGGCGCCAAGACGGCGCAGGAAGCCATGGACTCGCTCTGCGCCGAGCAGGAAAAAGTCATGACCCGCATCGAGAAGTCGGGCGTCCAGGGCGATATCGGCCCGAAGATGGCCGAAGAGCATGACCTCGCCTACTGGAACGCCGACGCGGTCAAGAACGGCAATCTCGCGCCTCAGCTGAAGATCGAGAACGAGAAGGAAAAGCCGATCACCATCAACTACGACGAACTGGTGAAGAGCTGGCAGAAGTAATCTTGGCGTACGCGCCAGGATCATAGTGAACGGGGAGGCGGCATCTTGCCGTCTCCCCTGTTTGTATAGGCGAGCTACCGGGAGGACTAATGACCGGATACATCCTTGCAATCGACCAGGGTACGACATCGACCAGGGCGATCCTGTTCGACGGCGCGATGAAGGTCGCCGGCAGCAAGCAGCAGGAATTCACGCAGCATTATCCTGCCTCCGGCTGGGTGGAGCATGATCCGGAAGAGATCTGGGCAAGCGTCGTCGCGACGGTCAAAGGCGCGCTGAAGGCCGCCGGCCGCGAGGCCTCGGATGTGGCGGCGATCGGCATCACCAACCAGCGCGAAACCGTCGTCATCTGGGACAAGGCGACCGGCAAGCCGATCCACAATGCCATCGTCTGGCAGGACCGCCGCACCGCGCCGCTGTGCCAGAAGCTGAAAAAACACGGCCTGGAGAAAAAGTTCACCAAAAAGACCGGCCTGCTGCTCGATCCCTATTTCTCCGGCACCAAGATCGCCTGGATGCTGGACAAGGTAAACGGTGCGAGAAAGCGCGCCGAAAAGGGCGAACTGCTCGCCGGCACTATCGACAGTTTTTTGATCTGGCGGCTGACCGGCGGCAAGGTGCATGCGACGGATGCCACCAACGCCTCGCGCACGCTGGTCTATAACATCGAGAAAAATGTCTGGGACGACGAGCTGCTCTCCATCCTGCGCATCCCGGTGGCGATGCTGCCTGAGGTCAAGGATTGCGCCGACGACTACGGCGTGACGGAAAAAAGCCTGTTTGGCGCCGAAATCAAAATCCTTGGCGTGGCCGGCGATCAGCACGCAGCGACCATCGGCCAGGCCTGTTTCGAGCCAGGCATGATGAAATCGACCTACGGCACCGGCTGCTTTGCGCTGCTCAACACCGGCGCCGATCTGGTGCGCTCGAAGAACCGGCTGTTGACCACCATCGCCTATCGGCTGAACGGCAAGACCACCTATGCCTTGGAAGGCTCGATCTTCATCGCCGGTGCCGCCGTGCAATGGCTGCGCGACGGCATCAAGGTGATCGGCAAGGCCGAGCATAGCGGCGTTTTGGCTGCAACCGCCGACCCCACGCAGAACGTCTATCTGGTGCCGGCTTTCGTCGGTCTCGGCGCGCCGCATTGGGACGCCGAAGCGCGTGGCGCGATCTTCGGGCTGACGCGCAACTCAGGCCCGGCGGAGTTTGCCCGCGCGGCGCTTGAATCCGTCGCCTACCAGACGCGCGATCTCCTCGACGCCATGCGCAAGGACTGGAAGGGGGCATCGGCCAAAACCGTGCTTCGCGTCGACGGCGGCATGGTGGCCTCCGACTGGACCATGCAGCGGCTGGCCGATATCCTCGATGCCCCGGTCGATCGCCCGACCATTCTGGAGACGACGGCGCTGGGCGCAGCGTGGCTTGCCGGCTCGAAGGCGGGTGTGTTGCCGAAGGCGAAGGATTTTGCCAGGAGTTGGGCGCTCGAGCGCCGCTTCAAGCCGGACATGGATGCCACGGTGCGTTCGGCAAAACTGGCCGGCTGGCGCGATGCGGTGCGCCGGACGCTGAGCGTACGGTAGTAAATCGTGGCGGGGGAAGGGGATGAATCCACACTGGTATGTCGCCTGGCGCGACGAGGCTGTCGAACAATTGGATGCAAAGAATGCACGCTTGCACCAGAAATTCCGACTCGGCAGTTGGCCTCGCTATGACTATGATCTGACAGAAGGAAAGCTT
Organism: Mesorhizobium sp. M0317; assembly: GCF_040321555.1. Classification (NCBI taxonomy): domain Bacteria; kingdom Pseudomonadati; phylum Pseudomonadota; class Alphaproteobacteria; order Hyphomicrobiales; family Phyllobacteriaceae; genus Mesorhizobium; species Mesorhizobium sp. M0317. The sequence goes on from NZ_JAMYRV010000001.1 coordinate 409,890, forward strand.
CTGTTCTCGGACAACGGCATCACTAAGGTCGTCGCCGAAATCCAAATCGCCGGATCGACGAGTGCCAAGGCCAGCAACTGGCTCTGGGCTTGGGCAAATTCAAACCTGCCTGGCGAACTGCTTGCCGACGCAAAGCTGGTTCGGTCATTCGGACAGGAGCATTCCATTGATGAGCTGGCTCAATCCTATGCGATAGATTTGAACAACGACCTGGAAGTGCTCGGCTGGAAGATGACCGCAGTTGCGGTTCGAATCTGCAACGGCCTCGGTGCATACCGTTCTCCGCGTGGTGAAGGCGGAGCCCTGTATCTGATCTTCAAGAGCGTCAATTGGGCCAGCTAATCCGCCGCGCCCGTACCCAAGCAACCTACGGAAAGGCCCGCGCCCGTGCCGGCGCGGGCTTTTCTACACAACACTTGGTACCAACTCAGCTCAATAGGGCGAATTGCACTGCCGACGCGGGCCGTAATTGGGCTGGAATGTGTTGTCCGAAGCGCGGTACGACCGATAGTGGTCGTAGCACCACTGCACATGCGCATCGCCGCGGTTGTTCTCGCTGTTGACGATCGCGCCGGTGATCAAGGCGCCGGTGGCGAAGGCAGCCAGCGGGAACCAGTAGTCGCCGTGACGGCGATAGCCGCGGTGATATTCGCGATAGCCGCGATGGCCATTCCAATAGCTGCCGCCATCATTGTTGCGCGAGAATTGGCGGCCTACGCGGAAATCGCGATTGCCGGAATTGCGGTTGCCATGGCGCATCCACCGCCAGTTGTCATGACGAGAATCGCCCACATTCACGATGTCGGACGAAGTTGCTGATGACTGGGGCACGAACATCTGGGCGGCATTGGCCGGCATAGCGGCGGCCGCGGCAAACGAAATTGACAGGGTGGTCGCCAGTAGACCCGTTGCGATCTTGTTCATGATCTTCTCCTTGAAGGGTGGTTGACGTCCCTTGTGAGACGAAAACGGCCCGCTCGTGCGATGGTTCCCACCAAAACAGTAAGTTGCTGATTTGTAATGTTTCTCGAATTTGGCGCGTGAGAAAAGGCGCGTTTCGCGCGCCAACAGATCGAAGCGGCGACCACGTTGCGGGAGCGGCTCACCGGGCTGGTGACGACGCAATTTGCGGCGCGTCGGGCGATGGCCGAAACCCCGGTGGAACGGCCATCTTTTTCCGGTTGACCGGTCGCGGCACTCTCCCTATGTTCCGCGCAATTTCGAGGGCGGCCTTTAGAGCCCGCGGGAGCGCGTAGCTCAGCCGGTAGAGCAACTGACTTTTAATCAGTAGGTCTCGGGTTCGAACCCCGACGCGCTCACCAGAAATATTTCGTGCGAAAGTTGCTCCCTATCAGCAGCCCCCATCGCCGCCTACAATCGCCGCCCGGTCTTGGTGTCGAACAGATGAGCGCAGGCGCGGTCGATCTCGATGCGCATCTGCTCGCCCTGTTTCAGTGCCAGCCGCTCGCGGAAAAGGCAGGAGATTTCTTCTCCGGCGCAGTCGACCCTGGCAAAGATTTCCGAACCCGTTGCTTCCAGAAGCACGATCGTGCCGGGGATTCCTTTGGCGGTCGTCGCTCGGATGTGTTCGGGGCGGATGCCGTAGATGAGGTCCCCGCCGGGAATGTTGGTCAGGTCGATGCCTTCCGGCAGCGGCAAGATCAGTCCACCGGCGCTGCGGAAAACACCTTCCTCGACATGGCCGCGAATGAAATTCATCGCCGGCGAGCCGATGAAGCCGGCAACGAAGAGGTTGGCCGGGCGATCGTAGAGATCGAGCGGCGCGCCGATCTGCTCGACAAGGCCGTCATGCAGCACGACGATCTTGTCGGCCATGGTCATGGCCTCGATCTGGTCGTGCGTGACGTAGATGGTTGTGGTCCCGAGCCGCTGGTGCAGCGCCTTGATCTCGCCGCGCATCTGCACGCGCAATTTGGCGTCGAGATTGGACAGCGGCTCGTCGAACAGGAACACCTGCGGGTCGCGCACGATGGCGCGGCCCATGGCGACGCGCTGGCGCTGGCCGCCGGAAAGCTGACGCGGATAGCGGTCGAGCAGCTTGTCCAGGCCGAGAATGCTGGCGGCCCTGCCGACGCGGCCGGCGGTGTCGGCCGGATCGGCTTTCTTGATCTTCAGGGCAAAGCCCATATTGTCGGCCACCGTCATATGCGGATAGAGCGCGTAGTTCTGGAACACCATGGCGATGTTGCGGTCGCGCGCCCTGAGATTATTGACGACGCGATCGCCAATGGCGATCCTGCCGCCCGAGATCGTTTCCAGTCCGGCAATCATGCGCAGCAGCGTCGACTTTCCGCAGCCCGACGGCCCGACCAGGATGACGAATTCGCCATCGGCGATGTCGACGCTGACATCGTGGATGATCTTGGCGGCTCCGAAAGCCTTCTGAACGTTGTTGATTGTTACCGATGCCATTGGATTTCTCCCGGAAATGCGTGATGTCGGGGCCGTGCCTCAGCCGCCCTTGACGGCGCCTGCGGTCAGCCCCGCGACGATCTGCCTTTGCGCGAACAGGGTCAGCACCAGCACCGGCAGCGTCACCACAAGTGCCGCAGCGGCGAGCGGACCCCAGCTCACCTGCTCGTAGGAAAGCATGTTGTAGACGGCGACCGGCAGCGTGCGAGTCTCGCGGCTGGCGAGCACAATGCCGAAGACGAAATTGTTCCATGAGAAGATGATCGACAGGATGAAGGCGACGACAATGCCCGGCTTGGCGATGGGCAAGGCGACCAGCCGGAACACCTGCCAGGAACTGGCGCCATCGATGTTGGCCGCTTCTTCCAGCTCCATCGGCGTGGTCTCGAAATAGCCGATCATCACCCAGACCACGATCGGCACCGTCACCACCAGATGGATAATGATCTGCGGCCACAGCGTGCCGAGAATGCCGACCCACTGGAACAGCAGGAACAGCGGAATGAGATACGAAAGCCCCGGCGTCATGCGGGCGATCATGATGACCACCGCCGAGCGTTCGGCCTTGAGCCGCGCGATGCCATAGCCCGCCGGCACGCCGATCAGCAGCGCCAGCAACGTTGCCGTGCCCGTCACCAGAACCGAATTCCAGAAATAGAGCAGGAAATTGTTCTCCTCGAATACCTTCACATAGTTCGACCAGGCGAGATGTTCCGGGATCAGGATCGGCGGGTAGGCACCGTTGTCGATCTCGAACTTCAGCGACAGCGAGATCATCCAGAGGAAGAACAGGATCGCCGGCGAGACGAAGACCAGAGCCGCGAAAAACAGCCCGATCCGGTTGAGCAGCCGTGAACTCATCTATTTGCCCTCCACCCCGATCCATTGGGAGCGCTGGCGCAGCATCAGCAGGATGAAGGACAGCGCGACGATGACGATGAAGAACACCACGGCCATGGCCGAGCCATAGCCGATGTCGTAGTAGGAGAAGGCGGTGTTGTAGAGATAGATGTTGATGGTTTCCGAGGCCGTGCCCGGTCCGCCCTGGGTCATCGCGTAGATGATGTCAAAACTCTTCAGCGCATCGATGGTGCGGATGATCATGGCGATCATCAGGAACGGCGCGATCATCGGCAAGGTGAGATAGCGGAACTGCTGCCAGGCGTTGGCGCCGTCGATCTCGGCGCTCTCGAAGGGCTCGCGCGGCACGGAGGCCAAGCCGCCCAGCACGATCAGCATCACGAGCGGCGTCCACTGCCAGGTCTCGACCGCAACCAGGGACGGGATGACCGTCCTGGCGTTAAAGATCCATTCCTGCGCCGGAATGCCGACCAGCGACAACAGATAGTTGAGCACGCCGAGCTGGGGATGGAACATCATCGTCCAGACCAGCGCCACGGCGACCGGGGTCGCCATCATCGGCATGACGAAGACGCCACGCAACAGCCCGCGCAGCGGAAATTTGGCGTCGAAGATCAGCGCGGCAAGAGTGCCGAGGAACATCGGCGCCGCGACCGAAAGCGCCGTGTAGGTCAGCGTATGGAAAAGCGATTCCCAGAAGCGTTGGTCGACCGCCAGCCGCAGATAGTTTTCCATCCCGGCAAAGCTTCGCGCCTGGCCGAGGGTCCAGCGGTTGACGCTCATCCACAGCGTGAAGGCCCAGGGAAAGACGATCACGGCGCCGACGACGACGAGCGCCGGGACGACGAAAGGCCAGTAGTTGGGAGCCAGACGGATGGTCTGGCCCCCTTCGATGGCTTGCGTCGTCACCCCGGTGCGTTCTGGGGTGATGGCGGACATCAGCCTTGCTCGCTCCGGTCGAGCACCGGCTGGAACTGCTCGGTGGCCTTCTTCAGCTCCTCTGCCGGATCGGCGCCGGCGATCAGATTGGTCAGCGCCACGCCATAGATGTCGCGGAACTCGGTGACCGGAATGATGACCGGCAGCGACAGCCGGCTGACATTGCCCGAGCCGACCACGGCATCGAGCCAACTCGCCGGCATGGTGACGCCTTCGCGCACCTTGGGATCTTCCAGCACCGACTTGCGGAACGGCACGCCGGCACCCGCCTGCAGCAGGCGCGCGCCCATGGCGGGCGAAATCGCCCACTGGCAGAAGAGGTAGGCGGCCTCCTTCTTCTCGCTGGCGGCCGTCACGCCGAGGCCGTCGCCAAAGGTGCCGGCGGCATGCGCCTTGGGCCCCTTGGGCATGACGCCGTAGCCGACCTTGCCGACCACTCGTGACTTTTCCGGGTTTTCCATCGGCGGGGCAAAGCCGACGCCATCGAACCACATGCCGATCTTGCCTTGCAGGAAGGCGGACTGGGCTTCGGCCCAGTTGAATCCGGTGACGCCTGGAGGCGCCGACTTGGTCATCAGCCGCTGGTAGAGGCTGGCGGCCTCGACCGCCTCGGGCGAGGTCGTGCGCAGCTTGCCCTTGTCATCGAGCGGCGTCATGTCGTAGCCGAGCATCAGCGACGTCCATACCGGCGTGTTGGCGTTTTTCAGGCCGCGGGCGACAAAGCCGTAGGTGTTGGTCGACGGGTCGGTCAGCGCTTCGGCGGCCGCCACCAATTGCTCGAAGGTTTCAGGGTATTTGAGGCCCTTGGCCTCGAACAATTCCTTGTTCCAGTAGACGATCCAGTAGTCGACTGAGAACGGCAGCGAGCGCAGCACGCCCTGGCCGTCCTTGGCAAACAGCATGCCGGCATCGGCGAAATCGGTTTCCACCAGCGCAGGATCGGTCAGGGTCGAGTCAGCGAGATAGCCTGATATGTCGGCCAGCCAGCCGCCCTTTTCGAACTGGCGCTTCTGCACGTGGTAGCTCAGATGCACGACGTCGAAGCTCGGTTTGCCGGAGCTCAGTTCGATCACCGTCTTCTGGCGCTGCTGCTGTTCCGGCGTCGCTTCGGCATTGACCTTGATCCCGGTCAGTTCCTCGAACTCGGCGATGTATTTTATCAGCGTGTCGCTGCGCGGGCTTTTCACCAGATTGACGTCAAGCGTCGTTCCCGCAAAGCGCTTCCAGTCGACGCCGGCGGCAAAGCTTGGGCGAACGCCCGCAAAGCCGGCGGCGGCAAGCGCCGCGGTTCCCTGAAGCAGTTGCCTCCTGGTTGGGTTGAACAGATTGGACGACATGTCTTCCTCCCGGTTGTTGTCGTTGTCGATTGCATCGCGGACCGCGGTGCGGCTCAGGTTTCCTCAGATCTGCAGCGCCAGCCGGCGCGCCTTGTCGATATGCAGACTGATCGCCTCGACCGCCTTGCCTGGATCGCGGCTCTCCATGGCTTCGATCACCGCCAGGTGCTCGCGCATCACCGGCACGACGCGCCCGTCGATACGGAACCGCTCCTGGTGGATCAGGCGGATCTTCACCGAATTGACCAGATAGGCCTTGGCGATGATCTCGTTGCCCAGCGCATCGATGAACGTGTCGTGCATGGCCCAGTCGATGGTCTGCGCCTTGGCCTCCATCTCCGGCGTCGGGGTCTGCGCCAGCGCCTGGGCATGCATGTCCTCATGCTCGCGCCGCAAGCGGGCAAGCTCGGCATCGGAGGCGCTGACCGTAAACAGCGCCACCGCTTCACGCTCCATGAACAGGCGGAACTGAAAGGCCTCGCGGATCAGGCTGATATCTATATGGGCGATCTGCATGCCGCGCTGCGGAATGGTCGTCAGCAGTCCTTCCGCCTCGAGACGCGGCACGATCTCGCGAATGGCGCCGAGCGGCAGTCCGGTGAAGGCAACCAGCTCACGTTGCGACACGAACTGGCCTGGCTTGAAGTCGCGCGCCAGCAAATGCCGCGTGAAGCTGGCATAGGCCTTCTCCCTGAGGGTGGTCGGTTCGTTGCCGTCTTCCATTTCGGCGCGCTTCCCTTTGCCGGTCAGGCCGGTTCCCTGGCAAACAAGCTGTCATAGGCTGAGGCAAGCTGCTGCTGCCCTTGCAACGCGATCGGCTCCAGCGGCGGACGGACCGCCAGCCAGCGCTCGTCGCCGGTCTTGCGCGCCACCATCACCTTTACCGCCGGGGTGACCGGATATTTGAGCAATTCGAGCACAAAACTCTCGACGCGAGGATCGTCGCGCCCGTCCTCGGCCATGGCGCGGATTTCGCCCGGGACGAAATTGGCCATGCCCGAGATTGCGCCTTGAGCACCCATTCGCACCGCACGCGCCAGATGCCTTTCATCGCCGATCAGGATGACCAGATCGCCATGGGCGGCAAGCAGCGCCTCGCTGTAGCTCCAATTTCCACCGGAATCCTTCACCCCGGCGACCACGTCGGGAAAAGCCGTGCGCAACCGGCCGATCAGGCCAAGCGAAAGCTGCACCATGGTAACCGAAGGGATGTTGTAGAGCAGCACGTCACGGGCGAGGGGGCCGATCGCGGCAAAGACGGCGGAGAACCAGCCGAAAAGGCCGTCGTCGCCGACATTCTTGAAGTAGCTTGGCGGGGCCAGCAGAATGTTTCGGGCGCCGCGCTGCAAGGCATGCTGTGCCTGTTCGGCGGCGTCTTCGGCGGCGTCGACCAGCACGCCGGCAACGAGTTGATGCGGCAGGATTCCAGCAGCCAGCATGGCTTCGGTCACCGACCGCCGCTCCGTCGTGCCCACCGATGCGCCTTCCCCTGTCGTGCCGAAAAGCGTCACGCTGCCGCAACCCTGCGCCAGGCAACTTTCGGCCTGAGCGATCATGGGGGCGGTGGCGATCTGCCCGCGGGCATCGAAAGGCGTGGCGAGAGCGGCCGAAAGGCCAAAGCGTGATGTCACCGGAAGGTCTCCGAAGCAGGTATGTACGCTGTGCTAGCACACTAACATGTTAGTCGTAAATTGGGGTGGTGCGCTTTTTTTAACAGCGGAGGGCCCCCACCTTTTTTATCGAGAGGTTCACGGGTTCAAGCCATGGCGGATCGAGACCATTGGCGAAACAACAAGATGGCCTAGTCTTCGGGGCGCGGAGCGGCAGCTCCAACCTTGTCCCCATCCCAGTCGATGGCTAAACTCAGCCTTTCCCAGGGGAGGTTCTGACATGACACTTCAGCTTTCGGCGGATGCTGTAGCCCCTAAGACGGCGACCGCTCAAAAATACCTCTTCGGCCCGCTCGCCGATTTCCTCATGCTGGGCGGCAGCGCCTTTCTCATCCTACCGGTGCTGTTTCTCGTTCCGCTTGAATATGAAGGTCCGGTGGCCGCAACGATGGTCTTCGTGGCCTATCTCGTGAACTATCCCCACTTCGCCCACTCCTATCAGCTCTTCTACCGCAATTTCGGGCGCAAGGTGACGGGCGACGGCTACGACAGGAGCCTGCAGCTCCGCTATATCTTCGCGGGCATTGTCGTGCCCCTGGTCATGGCCGGGTTCTTTGCCTATGGCGCCGCGGCGGCGAACACGCGCCTGCTCGGCTATGCCACCAACGCCATGTTCTTTTTTGTCGGTTGGCACTACGTCAAGCAGGGCTACGGCATGCTGATGGTGGATGCGGTGCTGAAGCGCAAATTCTTCGACGACCGCGACAAGAAGGTGCTGCTGGTCAACTCCTATGCCGTGTGGATCCTGGCGTGGCTGCAGACGAATACGGCGGTCACCCAGGGCAAATATTATGGCCTGGACTATTACACATTCGCGGCCCCTTCCTGGGTCACCAACATCGCCATGCTGGCGGCCGTTGCGTCGACGGCGGCCACGCTCTTGATGCTGGTCAATCGTTGGCGGAAGAACGGCGGCGGCCTGCCCTATAACGGTTTGGTGGCCTATGTGGCGTCGCTCTATCTCTGGATCCTGATTGCGCGCGTAAACCCGCTTTGGCTGCTGATCGTGCCCGCGCTCCACTCGCTGCAGTATCTCGCCGTGGTCTGGCGCTACCAGACGAACGTCGAGCGCGACAGTTCCGATGCCGAAAGCGATCCGCAGCCGAAAATCCTGTCCTTTCTCGGCCCCCTCTACAGGTTTCGGCTCGTCGGCTTTATCGTCGGCGGCACGGCCCTTGGCTATCTCGGCTTCTGGCTGATCCCATCCGCGCTGACGGCCTTGATCCCGTATGACAGGCAAGTGCTGGGGTCATCGCTGTTCTTCTTCATCGTGCTCATCTTCATCAATGTGCACCATTATTTTCTGGACAATGTGATGTGGCGCCGTGGCAATCCGGAGGTATCGAAGTATCTGTTCCGCTGACTGATGCGCAGACTGTCGAGCCCGGTTTTCGTCAGCTGTCGAATATGCCATTGCGAGCGTGATCGTCAGTGCAACGGAGAGCCCTGGAATGGCGGAGTGCTTTTCCGAGAGCCGCCTGGAAAATACCCTGCGGTGGCAACTGTACCGGCGTTGGCGCCGCCGGCGTGACCCTCGACGCGTGAGTTGCGGCCGACGTGCGGCGGGATCGGCTGGAACGTCACGTAACCAATGAGACATTGCCGCCGGCATGGCGCTCGATGCGGCCTGCAAGGTCGAGTTCCAGCAGCACCATGGAGACTTGCGCGGCGTTGAGGCCGGTGTGGCGGATGATCTCGTCCACGCCCACCGGCGTTGGGCCCAGCACTTCGAGCACGCCGCTGCGTTCGTCCTCACCGGGCGGGGGTGTTGCCGAAAAATCGGGTGCCTTTTCTGGCGGCGCAATGCTTCGCGTTCGCGTGCCGGCCAAGGGTGCGATCGCGCCGGAAACGTCGGCCGCCTCGGTGACCAGGGTGGCGCCATCCTTGAGCAGCCCGTTGGAGCCGGCGCAGCGCGGATCGAGCGGCGAACCCGGTACGGCAAAGACCAGCCGGCCCATCTCGCCGGCCAGGCGCGCGCTGATCAGCGAGCCGGAGCGTTGCGCAGCTTCGATCACCACCAGTCCGAGGGCGGCGCCCGCGACAAGCCGGTTGCGGCGCGGAAAATCCTGCGCCCGCGGCTGCCAGCCGAACGGCATTTCCGAAATAACGGCGCCGCCACGCTCGGCAATGTCTTCGCACAAGCCGATATTTTCGGGCGGGTAGGGGACATCGAGCCCACCGGCCAGCACACCCACTGTACCAGTCGAGAGACTGCCCTGGTGTGCTGCCGTGTCGATGCCGCGCGCCAGGCCGGAAACGATGACGTAGCCGTCGCGGCCAAGATCCGCCGCCAGCATGCGCGCCATCTTGATGCCGGCGAGCGACGCGTTGCGGGCGCCGACGATGGCCACCGCCGGCAGGCGAAAGACGGCTGCCTCGCCCTTCACGGCAATCAGTGGCGGCGGATTGTCCATGTTTTTCAGCATCGGCGGGTAGTCGGCCTCGCCGATGCCGACGAAGCGGGCGCCGTTTTCACTGGCTGCGTCGAGTTCCGCTTCGGCTTCCTCCACGGAAGGAATGCGCATGATCCTTTTGGCTCCGCCCGAAATCATCAGCTCGGGCAGCATCTCCAACGCCGCCTCCGCCGAACCAAAGCGGTTGATCAATTCGCGAAACGAGGCCGGGCCGACATTTTGTGTGCGGATCAGCCGCAGCCAGCTCAGCCGCTGCCGGTCGCTGAGGCGCGGCCCGGCGGCGGGCTTGCTCAACCCTTGGCTCCGATCTTGCCTTCGGTGCCGGCAAGAAGGCGCGAAATGTTGGCGCGATGTTTGAAGATGACGATCAAGCTGATCACCAGGAACAGCCCGGCGGTCTCAGGTGTGCTCCAGAAATAAAGCGCGATCGGCACGATGACCGCCGCCGTCAGCGCTGCCAGCGAGGAATAGCGAAACAGAAAAGCCATCGCCAGCCAGACGACGATAAAAATCAGCGCCACATGCCAGCCGAGCGCGATCAGCACGCCGAGATAGGTCGCCACGCCCTTGCCGCCCTTGAAACCTAGCCAGACCGGAAACAGATGGCCAAGGAAGGCGCCAAGGCCCGCCCAGAGTCCAAGGCCGGCCCACAGTCCGTAGTCGTGTCCAAAATGGCGCGCGATCATCACCGCCGCCGTACCCTTCAACGCGTCGAGCACCAGCGTCGCGGCGGCGAGGCCCTTGTTGCCGGTGCGCAGAACGTTGGTGGCGCCGATATTGCCGGAGCCGATTTTGCGCACATCGCCGAGGCCGGCCGCGCGGGTGATCAAGAGGCCGAAGGGAATCGAGCCGAGGAGATAGCCGAACAGCAATGCCAGGATAACGTTATAACTCATTGTTTGCCCCCGCATTTCCCCAGCAACATATCGGTCTGCGACGTGGCGCGATCGCTCTAGCTCGAAAACACTGTGCGGCCCGCCACCAGCGTTTGCAAGACCATGCCTTGCAGCCGCGCACCTTCGAAGCAGGTGTTTTTCGAGCGCGAGCGGATGCCGCTTTCACTCACGATCCAGGGTTCTTCAAGGTCGATCAGCGCAAGATCGGCCGGCGCTCCCGGCTTCAGCGTGCCGCCCGGCAGGCCGAACAGCCTTGCTGGTGCGGTGGACAGTGTTTCGACCAGCCGAAGTAGCGGCACGTCGCCATTGTGGTAGAGCCGAAGCGCTGCTCCAAGCAGCGTTTCCAGCCCGATCGCGCCGGCAGCTGCATCGGCGAAGGGCAGGCGCTTGGTGTCGACATCCTGCGGGTCGTGCGAGGAGACGATGATGTCGATTGTGCCGTCCTTGACCGCCTCGATCATGGCCAGCCGGTCTTCCTCGGCGCGCAAAGGCGGCGTCAGCCGGAAGAACGTGCGGTATTCCCCGACATCGTTTTCGTTCAGCGACAGATTGTGGATCGCCACGCCCGCCGTGACATTGGCCTGGTCGGCTTTCGCCCGCGTCACCGCTTGCGCTGCCATCGCCGTCGAGATCTTGGCCGCGTGGTAGGCGCCGCGCGTCAGCCGTGCCAGCGCCAGGTCGCGCTCCAGCGGGATGGACTCGGCCTCGCCCGGAATGCCGGCAAGGCCGAGCCAGCTGGCATACAGGCCTTCATTCATCACGCCTGCCGAAGCGAGGTCGCCATCCTGTGTCTCATGTGCGATGACGCCGCCGAAATCGCGGGCATAGGTGAGAGCCCGGCGCATCACCAGTGCGCTGGATATTGTGTGCCGCCCATCGGTGAAGGCGACCGCACCGGCCTCGCGCAACAGGCCGAATTCGGTCATCTCGCGACCGGCGAGGCCTTTGGTGATCGCCGCCGCCGGAAAGATGTTGACGCTTGCCGTGTCCCGGGCAGTGCGCAGCACGAATTCGACCAGCGCAACATTGTCGATTACTGGGTCCGTGTCGGGCATCATAACAACGGAGGTGACGCCGCCGGCCCCCGCCGCAACGCTGGCCGAAGCGATGGTCTCGCGATGTTCGCCGCCCGGTTCGCCGATGAAGACGCGCGCGTCGATCAGGCCGGGAATGATCGCCTTACCGGCGCAGTCGACCACGGTGGCTCCCGCCGGCAGCCCCTGGTTCAGGGCAGCCTTGCCGGCGGCAACGATCTTTTTCCCGTTGACGATGACGGTGCCGATCTCGTCGATGCCGCGTGACGGGTCGACGATGCGGGCGCGCTCAAAGACCGTCGTGCTCATGCGCCGCGGCCCTCTGCATTGCGGCGGGGATCGAGCAGCGCTTCCATCACCGCCATGCGCACGGCGACACCCATCTCGACCTGTTCCTGGATGACGCTTTGCGGACCGTCGGCGATTTCGGACGCAATCTCGACGCCGCGGTTCATCGGACCGGGATGCATCACCAGCGCGCCGTCCTTGGCGGCCTTCAGCTTTTCGGCATCGAGGCCGAAATAGCGGAAATATTCGCGTACCGAAGGCACGAAGGCGCCTTCCATCCGCTCGCGCTGCAGGCGCAGCATCATCACCACGTCCGCGCCCTTGAGGCCCTCTGCCATCGAGCGCGAGACGATGACGCCCATTTTCTCGATGCCGGACGGCAGCAGGGTCGACGGCGCCACCACACGCACCTGCGCACCAAGCGCGTTCAACAGCATGATGTTGGAACGCGCCACGCGAGAATGCAGGATGTCGCCGCAGATCGCTACGATCAGTTTCGACAGCGGCCCCTTGGCGCGGCGGATGGTCAGCGCGTCGAGCAGCGCCTGCGTTGGGTGTTCATGCGCGCCGTCGCCGGCATTGACCACCGAGCAGCCGACCTTCTGCGCCAAAAGGGCGGCGGCGCCCGCAGACTGGTGGCGGATGATCAGGATGTCGGGGCGCATGGCGTTCAGCGTCATCGCCGTGTCGATCAGCGTCTCGCCCTTCTTCACCGAAGAGCTCGCCACCGACATGTTCATGACGTCGGCGCCGAGCCGTTTCCCGGCCAGTTCGAACGACGACTGCGTGCGCGTCGAGGCTTCGTAGAAGAGGTTGATCTGGGTGCGGCCGCGCAGCGTCGAGGTCTTCTTTTCGGACTGCCGCGAAATGGCGACGGCGCGATCGGCCCGGTCGAGCAGAAGCTCGATGTCACCGGGGGAAAGATCGCGGATGCCCAGAAGATGGCGGTGAGGATAAAGCGGCAGGGACGAAGCGTCGGTCATCTCAAGGCGCTGCTATAGGGGGGAGAATTCCTTGCCGCAAGCGTCAGCTTGGCATTGCGGCCTTTCTCCCCGGTATTTTCGTCGCGCGCGCCGCCTGCCTTGGGCTATATCTAGCCGATTGCTTCGGATTCGAAGCCTTGTGATGATAAGTGCCTTTCTAGCGTTAGAAGGCCCTTCTACTTTCAGAAGGATTGGGCGTGACCGACGACGTGACCAACCAGCCGCCGCCGCTGACGGGCGGCAACGCCTGGCGGGGCGATCCGTTGCTGATCCAGCTTGCCGAGCGTTTTTCCGATCCGGTGCGCAAGGACCTCGACGGGCTTGGCCGGTTCGTCCTGACGCAGGAGGCGCAGGAGCTGGCGCGCCTCGCCAATGTCGAGACGCCGAAGCTCCGCACGCATGACCGTCAGGGCCGGCGCATCGACCTCGTCGAATTCCATCCGGCCTATCATGCGCTGATGCGCCGCTCGGTTGCCGGCGGCCTGCATTCCTCGATCTGGGAAAACGGCGATAGCGAGATCGGCCGTCGCCATCAGGTGCGCGCCGCGCGTTTCTACCTGACCGCCGAACTCGAGACCGGGCATCTCTGCCCCATCACCATGACCAGCGCTTCGCTGGCCGCCCTGATGGCCAGCCCAAAGCTGTTTCGCGAATGGGCGCCGCGCGTGACGACGCGCAAATACGACCAGAGTCAGAAGCCGCCGGTCGACAAGACCGGGCTGACGCTCGGCATGGGCATGACCGAAAAGCAGGGCGGCACCGACGTGCGCGCCAACACCACACGGGCCGAACGCGCCGGCAGCGGCTTTTATCGCCTCACCGGCCACAAATGGTTCATGTCGGCGCCGATGTCGGACGCTTTTCTCGTGCTTGGACAGGCGCCGGAAGGGCTTTCCTGTTTTCTCGTCCCGCGCATCCTCGGCGACGGTTCCGGCAACGGCTTCCGCTTTCAGCGGCTGAAGGACAAGCTCGGCAACCGCTCCAACGCCTCATCGGAGGTAGAGTTCGTCAACGCCATCGGCGAGATGGTCGGCGAGCCCGGCGCCGGCATAAAGACGATCATGGACATGGTCACGCTGACCCGGCTCGACTGCGCCGTCGCCTCGTCGGCAATCATGCGAGCGGGGCTGGCTGAGGCCGTGCATCACGCCCGTCACCGCCAGGTGGCCGGCTCGACGCTGATCGAACAGCCGCTTATGCAGCGCGTGCTGGCGGACATGGCGCTCGATGTCGCCGCCGCCACGGCACTCTCGTTCCGACTGGCGCGCTCCTTCGACGAGGCTGCCGGCGACCGCGGCGAGGCTGCTTTTGCCCGCGCCATGACCCCGGTGGTCAAATACTGGGTCTGCAAGATCGCGCCGCCACTGCTCTATGAGGCGATGGAGTGCCTCGGCGGCAATGGCTATGTCGAGGAAGCGCCGCTCGCCCGCTACTACCGCGAAGCCCCGGTCAATGCGATCTGGGAGGGCTCAGGCAATGTCATGGCGCTCGACGTGCTGCGCGTGCTCGGCCGCGCGCCCGGCCTGTTCGAGGAGGTGCTGGCCGGCATCGACCGCGATCTCGGCGCCGGCGGACGCGGAACCATTGGCGTGCTCAAGGCGGCCATGCAGGTCGCCGGCACCGATGAGGGGTCGGCCCGCCTGCTGACCGAACAGCTGGCGCTGTCGGCGGCAGCTGCGGAATTGCGCCGGCTGGGGGCAGGGCGGATTGCGGACGCCTTCGTCGAGACGCGGCTCGCCGGCCAGTGGCGCAACACCTATGGCATGCTCGATTCGCGCCACGATGCGCGCATGATCATCGACACGCTCTATCCGCCGGTGAATTGAGGGCCTTCCGCCAGGCCGTGAACGAATTTGCCTGCCTGTGGACAGCCGTTAACCTTAACGAATGGTTTCCGTTGCAGCCGCAGGCCGCAGACCCCACTGTCTTTGTCACCAAAGCAGGAATGCCATGCGGCACATTTTGACGTCCTTTCTGGCCTTGCACTGGGCGCTGGTTTTCGCCCTGCTGGCGTTCATCTGTGTCGATGGAAACCGCGGCGTTGCGGGCGCTCTGGGCGTGCTCGGCGTCGTCGTGGAAAACACTCGTCTGGCCGATCTCGACAATGCTGCCGTCGTGGCGCCGCTGGCCATCGCCTTGCTGGTCGTGGCGGTGCTGTTTTGCTGGGTCTTCGTCGAGAGCCTGGTTAACGTCGCAGCGAGCCCGGACGGAGCCGACAGTGTGGCGCGGACCGCCTTCATTTCGGCATCCGCGGTGTTGTCGCTCATCCTGATCGGCGGCGCAGCGCGAGGCATCAACGGCCTGTTTTTGGTTGTCGCCGTGCAATTGGCGGCACTTCTGGCCTCCTATGTCGCCATGCTGGCCGAGCGGAGGTCGGTCTTCGCTGTCATGGTTTCTCGGGAGGCAGAGAGCCGCGCCACCGCCCATGCCATGGCCAAGGGTGCCGCGCACGGCTCCTTGCTGTCGCGCATTTCCGGCCGTCCGGACATTGGTCCCAGCGGTCCCAGAGGCGGCTCCAGCCGCAGGGACGGTCACTGATGCGCACGCTGTTCGCATTGTGGGCCGCGCCACTCGCTCTGTTCTGGGGCTGGTTCTTCCTGTCGCTCAACGACATCAATTTCGGCTACGTCATGCTCAGCCGGCAGCTGCATGATTTCGTGTTCCAGCTCTACGGGCAGATGCTGGGCATCGATCCGGCGATCATTCCGGGCATGGTGGCAAGGGCCTGCGTCTTTGACGGCTTCCTGCTGATGGCATTGTGGGCGTTTCGCCGCCGCCGCAACATCATGGCCTGGGTCAGGCGGCAGGCGGGGAATCCGGTTGCGTCCGATCGCGTGGGTCAAGCGACTGGAGCCGGTCCAGAACTCCCTGCAGAATAAAGGCCGCAGCCGCCGAATCGATCTTGCCGGCGCGCTTTCGGCGCGAGAAATCCATCTCGATCAGCGTCCGCTCCGCCGCCACCGTCGACAGCCGCTCGTCCCACAGCACGAAGGGCAGTTCGGTTATGCCTGCCATGTTGCGCACGAAGGCGCGCGACTTCTGGGCGCGGGGACCTTCCGAACCGTCCATGTTGATGGGAAGACCGAGTACAAACGCACCGACATTGTCCTTCTGCAGCTGCGCGAGCAGCGCTGCCGCATCCAGCGAAAACTTTTTGCGCAGGATGACCGGGCGCGGATGGGCGAAGGACAAGCCGCGGTCGGAAACGGCGACACCGATCGTCTTGTCGCCGAGGTCGAGCCCGGCCAGCGTCCTGCCGCCTTCCAGCCGTGCCGGCAGATCCTCGATTGCTATGATGCCCAACGGCTTTCCCCAACCAGTTTTACCGTGACCCAGTCTAACCGTGACCCAGACTTGCCGTCACAAAGAGCGCGACACGTTCTTTTGAACCGCGAGCACACTATGTCACTTTAATTTTGCTGCCGGCGTTCTATCTTCCGGCGCAACCAAAATCGAGGAACACGATCGATGAAATTGACCTGGTACGGACATTCCGCCTTCCGCGTCGAGACATCAGGCGCGAACATCCTGATCGACCCCTATCTCGTCGGCAACCCATCATGGACGAGCGGCTGGGAGGGGCCGGCGGAAGGCGTCACCCATGTGCTTCTGACCCACGGCCACAGTGATCATGTCAGCGGCGCGGTGGAGGTGCTGAAGAAGAGCGGCGCCCAGCTGGTCGCCAATTACGAGATCTGCATGTACCTGGTCGGCAAGGGCGTCGACGGCAAGAAGATCAATCCCGGCAATCATGGCGGCACCGTCGATTGCGGTGCCTTCACCACCACATTCGTGCAGGCACTGCATTCCTCGTCGTTTGGGCTCGATGGCGGCCAGAACGTCTACCTCGGCAATCCCAACGGGCTGGTCCTGCATTTCCCGGAGGACAAGACGCTCTACCATATGGGCGACACCGACATCTTCTCCGATATGGCGCTGATCGAGGAATTGCATGAGCCGAAGATCGGCCTCGTGCCGGTCGGCGACCGCTTCACCATGGGCGGCGCGGTGGCGGCCCTGGCCTGCCGGCGCTTCTTCCACTTCGACACCGTCGTGCCATGCCACTTCGGCACCTTCCCGATCATCGACGCGACGGCGGAGAAGTTCGTGGCCGGCCTCGAAGGATCAGGTGTCGACGTAGCCTTGCCAGCCATCGGCCAAACGATCACACTATAGAGCGATCGTTGAAACGATCCCTTGTCGCAAAGGGGAATTAAACCATGGGTTTGAGAGAGACTCTTTGCGTTTCGATGCTGGTCGCTGCGTCGCCCGCATCCGCCGCCGAGGACTTCATCAAGGGCGTTTACCTCCAGACCCAGGAGCTTTGCGCGCAAGCCAAAAAGGACACGCTGCAGACGCTGATTGACACCGGCAATGTCATCTTGTCGGCGGACGGCCTGCAAAGCGTCGAGTATAATTGCGAGTTCGTCCAGGTCACCAAGGCGACGCGCTCGCCGAGCTGGGCGGTCACTGCCATCTGCCAGGAGCCGGGCTTTCTCTTTCCCGATATACTGTCGATCACGCAGATGAACGCGACCCAAATCGACATCGTCTCGGTGCGCCCGACCGCCGACGAAGGCGAGCAGGCCGGCAATGGCGGCAGCTATTATCTGTGCGAGGGTGTATCGCTGCCCTAGGCTGAAATGCCGCCCTGGCATGAACGGGCTCTATCCCCAAGCACGATCGATGTTGCGCGGCACGCGCCACGCCGCTATAGCGCCATCTGGTTTTCCCAAAGGCTAAAGACATGTCCGTTGATCTGCAAACTGTGAAGCGCGTCGCGCGTCTCGCCCGCATTGCGGTGAGCGAGGAGGATGCCGAGCGCATGACCGGCGAGCTGAACGCCATTCTGGGCTTTGTCGAGCAGCTGAACGAGGTCGATGTCTCCGGCGTCGAACCGATGACATCGGTGACCCCGATGGAGATGAAGAAGCGCCAAGACATCGTCACCGACGGCAACAAGGCTGCCGATATCGTCGCCAACGCGCCGGCCACTGACGAGAATTTCTTCCTCGTGCCGAAGGTCGTGGAGTAGCTGGCCGATGGCAATCGAGATCGCCGTCGAAACGCCGCTGCAGGACGATGTCCGCGCTTTGGTCGAGGAGCTCAACGCGACGCTGCTCGAACTGACGCCGCCGGAGCATTGCTACCATCTGACGGTCGAGCAGATGGCTGGCGACGACACCACCGTGTTCATCGCCCGCGACGACGGGCAAGCCATCGGTTGCGGCGCGCTGAAGCGCCATGATGCCCGCGTCGGTGAGGTCAAGCGTATGTACACGCGGCCTTCGCATCGGGGCAGGAAGATCGGCGCCAAGATCGTCGAACATGTCGAAACGCTGGCGCGCAGCGAAGGGCTGAAGCGTCTGGTGCTGGAAACCGGCGACCGCCATCCCGCCGCCTGGACCGTCTATGAACGCGCCGGCTTCTCGCGCTGCGGGCCGGTGCTGGATTATCCCGATTCCGAGTGGTCGGTGTTTTACGAAAAGAGCCTTTGATGAGCGAACTGACCCATCTGACAATTTCGCAGGCGCGCGCCAAGCTGCGCGCCAAGGAGATTTCTGCCGTCGAAATCACCGAGGCCTATCTCGGTGCCATCGAGCGCGCCAATCCGGTGCTCAATGCCTACATCGTCGTCACCGGCGACAAGGCGCGCGATATGGCCAAAGCTTCCGACGCCAGGCTCGCCAAGGGCCAGGGCGGTGCGCTGGAAGGCATCCCGCTCGGCATCAAGGACCTGTTCGGCACCGAAGGTATCCACACCCAGGCCTGCAGCCATGTGCTGGACGGCTTCAAGCCGCGCTACGAATCGACCGTCACCGCCAATCTGTGGGCAGACGGCGCCGTCATGCTGGGCAAGCTTAACATGGACGAGTTCGCCATGGGCTCGTCCAACGAGACCTCCTATTACGGCCCTGTCGTCAATCCGTGGCGGCGTTCGCGCCTCGACACGGTGGTGATGCCGACCACGCATCAGGGCGATGGCGGTTTCGTTTCGGCCGGCGGCACCAAGACCGCGCGCACGCTGGACAATGCCCAACTGGTGCCCGGCGGCTCCTCGGGGGGCTCGGCTTCCGCCGTCTCGGCTTTCCTGTGCGCCGGCGCCACCGCCACCGACACCGGCGGCTCGATCCGCCAGCCAGCCGCCTTCACCGGCACCGTCGGCATCAAGCCGACCTATGGCCGCTGCTCGCGCTGGGGCATCGTCGCCTTCGCTTCGTCGCTCGATCAGGCCGGCCCGATCGCCCGGGACGTGCGCGATGCCGCGATCATGCTGAAGTCCATGGCCTCGGTCGACCCCAAGGACACCACTTCCGTCGACCGGCCGGTGCCGGATTACGAGGCGGCGATCGGCAAACCGATCAGGGGCATGAAGGTCGGCATTCCCCGGGAATACCGCGTCGACGGCATGCCGGAAGAGATCGAGGCGCTGTGGCAGAAGGGCATTGCCTGGCTCAGGGATGCCGGCGCCGAGATCGTCGACATCTCGCTGCCGCACACCAAATACGCTTTGCCGGCTTATTATATCGTTGCGCCCGCCGAAGCGTCATCCAATCTGGCGCGCTATGACGGCGTCCGCTACGGCCTGCGCGTGCCGGGCCAGGACATTGTCGACATGTACGAAAAGACCCGAGCCGCCGGGTTCGGTCGGGAGGTCAAGCGTCGCATCATGATCGGCACCTATGTGCTGTCGGCAGGCTATTACGATGCCTACTATCTGCAGGCGCAGAAGGTGCGCAATTTGATCAAGCGCGACTTCGAGACGGTTTTTGCCGACGGCGTCGACGTCATCCTGACGCCGGCGACGCCGTCGGCCGCCTTCGGCATCGCCGACGAGGACATGGCCGCCGATCCGGTGAAAATGTACCTCAACGACATTTTCACGGTGACCGTGAACATGGCCGGACTGCCGGGCATTGCCGTGCCAGCCGGCCTCGATGCCAAGGGACTGCCGCTCGGCCTGCAACTGATTGGCCGTCCCTTCGACGAGGAAACCCTGTTCCAGACAGCCGCCGTCATCGAGCAGGCGGCGGGAACCTTCCAGCCGGAGAAGTGGTGGTAGCATGCCGCCTCCGTCTCGCATTTCCATCGTCGAGACGGGAAACGAACTGCTGATCACGAACCCGCCACGCACCTCGGATTTCAGGACAGTCTTTGTCCTGATCGGGGCCGCGATCGTCGCCTACACCGGCTACATGGGATTGACGGATATGTCGTCCGCAACGCTCACCAGCGGCACGCTCGGCCTGCTGTCCTTCGTGGCGGTCATTGCCCTCTTCACCTATTTCCTGGGCAAGGATTTCATCTGGCGGGTGTTCGGCAGGGAAACCCTGCGGCTGACCGACACCGCAGCCGTGCGCTCGGTGAGGGGTTCTTTGCGAAATCGGTGGTCACTGCCTTTGAAAGGGCATCTTAGGGTCGAAATCCTCGACCACACCTATCCCACGGACGAAGTGGAACTGTCGGAAGTCATCAGCTTAACCAACGCGAACGGCGTGCTTGTTTTCGGCAGGGAGTTAAGCCGCCTCGAAGCGGAAGCGGTAGCGAGTGCGGTCGAGCACTTCATCGGCCGTCACAATTTGAGCTGGAGATAGGCAGGCAATGTTCTTCTATCTCTCCAAGATATTCTGGTTCTTCGTCCAACCACTCAACCTGGCGATCTTCCTGCTGCTTGCCGGCTTGCTCGCGGCGCTGATCGGCCGCCGGCGATTGGCGGCGACGGGCAGTGTGTTCGCCTTCCTGATTCTGGCGCTGTCGGCCTGGACGTCGCTTGGCGCCATGATGCTCAATCCGCTCGAAGAGCGCTTCCCAAAGCCGCCGCTGCCGCGGAAGGTCGACGGCATTGTCGTGCTCGGCGGCGGCTTCGAGGGCGCCATCAACTTGGCGCGCGGCGGCTATGAGCTGAATTCGGGCGGCGACCGCATGGTCGAGGCGGCGATCATTGCCCGGCGCTTTCCCGAGGCGAAAGTGGTTATCTCCGGCGGCACCGGTGAACTGTTCATCAATGGCGAGGGCGATGCGGCCACCGCGCCGCGCCTGCTCGGTGCGCTTGGCGTCGACGCCGATCGCCTGATGCTCGAGAACAAATCCCGCAACACCTATGAGAATGCGGTCTTCACCAAGGAACTGGTAACGCCGAAACCGGGCGAGACCTGGCTGCTGGTGACCTCCGCCTTCCACATGCCGCGCGCCAAGGCGCTGTTCGACAAGGCCGGCTTTCAGACGGTCCCGTGGCCTGTCGACTATCGCACCTCGGGCAAGGAAGGCTTTGGCCTGTTTCGCGACAACGCACCCGATTCGCTGCAGACCACGACCATGGCGATCCGCGAATGGATCGGGCTCGCCGCCTATTGGCTATCGGGCCGGATCGACCAGCTTTTCCCCGGCCCGGGCGGCTGACCGATCACCGCTTGTCGCGCCGCTGAAAAGAACTGGCGCCGCACCAGCACCGCCAGAAGCAGCAGCGTCGACAGCACGAACACGATCGGGTCGACGAACCAGCCGAGATAGCCGATCGAGAAGAACACCGCGCGCAGCCCTGAATTGAAGTGCTTGCCGGCCAGCATGTTCATGCGCGCCGCGCGCCACACCGCCGTTTCGCTGACCGGGTTGCGTGACGCCTCGCCATAGGGGATCGGCACCGCGCCGATCAGGATCGTGCAGTAGTTGAAGAGACGGTAGGCCCAGCCGAACTTGAAGAAGGCGAAGGCCAGGATCAGGACCAGGCCAAAGACCTTGATCTGGAAGGCGGAGCGCGATGAGGTCGCGTTCAACGGCAGGTCGTTCAGCACGGCAAGGACCTGATCCGAGGCGCCAAGCAGCGCGAAACAGCCACCGAGCGCAATCAGCGAACTGGAGGCGAAAAAGGCGGTGCCTTGCTGCAGGCCGCTCATGATGGCGGTGTCGACGATGCGGATTTCGCGCTCGGCCATGGTGCGCATCCAGGCCTCGCGCTGCACGTTCATGGCCATCGTCAACGACACCCGGCTGACCAGTCTGCCGTCGGACGCCAGCGTATGCAGCAACCATGCGAGCAGGAAAAAAGCCAGCGCCGCCAGATCGGCCGTCGACAGATGGAAGGAATCGCCCATGCCCCCTTTTACCACAGGCAAAGCGGTCAGTTCGATGCTCCAAAGCATGTCGCCCAGAAGTGAGCTGCGGTTCTGGGACAACCACATGCATTAAAACAAGAACTTAAAGCGCGTCGCATGAATCCGTTTCAGCGCGACGCGCTTTCAGCCGGGGATGTCGCTGCCGGAGCAAACAAGGTCGGCAGGTGCAGCGCCGCAATCCGCAAAACAGCACAAACATCATGGAAAGTCCTATATGTAGGTCTTGATCCCATTCCCGGAGACGGCGCAGCGTGTTTCTTTCGGTTTTCGACTTGTTCAAGATCGGCATCGGACCGTCGAGTTCGCACACGATGGGACCGATGACGGCGGCGCGGCGGTTTCTCGACGAGATCGCCGGCGATGACTGGCCGCGCCCGGCCGGCGTCAAGGTCGATCGCATTGGCGCCAGCCTGCACGGCTCGCTCGCCTATACCGGTATCGGCCATGGCTCGGATCGCGCCGTTGTCCTCGGACTTGCTGGCCTGACACCGCAGACGGTCGATCCCGATCAGGCCGAGGGAATCGCCACGCGCATCGCCGCCGAGAAGCGGATATCGCCACGCGGCCATCCCTCCTATCGCTTCGATCCGGCGACGGATCTGGTGCTCGACCGCAAGACGCCGCTCACCGGCCACGCCAACGGCATGGCCTTCTACGCTTACGATGCCGGCGACCGGCTGCTGCTCAAGCGCATCTACTATTCCATCGGCGGCGGCTTCGTGGTGTCCGAGGAAGAGCTGCAGCGGATGAAGGTCAAGGGCTCGGTGACCACAGAAGGCAAGAAGGTGCCCTATCCCTTCAAGAACGCCGTCGAGATGCTGAAGATGGCAGGCAAAAGCGGCCTGTCTATCGCCGACATGAAGCGCATCAATGAAGAGACGCATATGTCGCGCGAGGAGCTCGACAGCGGCCTTGATGCGATCTGGGGCGCCATGAAGGGCTGCATCGACCGCGGCCTGTCGCAGGACGGCATCATGCCGGGCGGGCTGAAAGTGCGCCGTCGTGCCCGCATGCTGCACGACAAGCTGCAGGAGCAATGGCAGCAGAACAAGCCCAACCCTTTGCTGGCCAATGACTGGCTGTCGATCTACGCCATGGCGGTGAACGAAGAGAACGCGGCCGGTGGACGCGTCGTCACCGCGCCCACCAATGGCGCGGCCGGCACATTGCCGGCGGTGCTGCGTTACTGGCTGCATTTCCACCCCGAGGCCGACCAGCCGAGCATCCGTGACTTCCTGCTCACGGCCGCCGCCGTCGGCGGCATCATCAAGACCAATGCCTCGATCTCCGGCGCCGAAGTCGGCTGCCAGGGCGAGGTCGGCTCGGCCTCGGCGATGGCTGCCGCGGGTCTCTGCGCCGTCATGGGCGGCACGCCCGAGCAGGTCGAGAACGCCGCGGAAATCGCGCTCGAACATCATCTCGGCATGACTTGCGATCCGGTCGGCGGTCTGGTCCAGGTGCCTTGCATCGAGCGCAACGCGCTCGGCGCCGTCAAGGCGGTCACCGCCGCCTCTCTGGCGATCAAAGGCGACGGCGTCCATTTCGTGCCGCTCGACGCCGCGATCGAAACAATGCGCCAGACGGGCCTCGACATGAACGAGAAGTACAAGGAAACCAGCCTTGGTGGGCTCGCCGTCAATGTCGTGGAATGCTGACCGTGCAACGCCACTGGCACTGTGGAGAAGTCGGGCAGGGCCGTTGACGCAATCGCGCGCCGGACTAAACCTTAAGCGATGGCACTCAATCTCCTAAAACTGTGCGTCGGTTGCGACAGCGTCGAGGACCTCGAAGAATGGATCGCCTTCCGCCTCGATGAGCGCCGCCGCGCCGGCGAACCCGCCGAGCACTGGCACACCACCCGCATGGTGCCGACGCGCGGCGCCGAGGTCACCGATGGCGGTTCGCTTTATTGGGTGATCAAGGGCAGCGTGCAATGCCGCCAGCTGATCACTGATATCAGGCCCTTCACGGACGACGAAGGCATCGGCCGTTGCCGCCTGATGCTCGACCTCGACGTCGTGCGCACCGACTGGCAGCCGCGCCGCGCCTTCCAGGGCTGGCGTTATCTCAAACCTTCGGATGCGCCCGCAGATATCGGCAAGGGCAAGGCCGGAATGATCGAGATGCCGCCGAAACTGAAGCGCGAGCTCGCCGATCTGGGCTTGCTGTAGAGCCAAGGGCGCGGCCGCTTCTCCCAGAGCGTCGAGCGCTGGCCCTTCATCTTGTCCAAGGCTGGACTTGCAAGGGGGCCGACAACGCCACATCTTGCTTCTTATGAGCGACAAGAAGCAGCGCGTGCCCGCAAGGGCCGATCCTGCGCCGGTCAAGCCTCAATCCAATGCCGGCGAGATCGACGCCTTTATCCGTCAGGCCCGGACGCTTGTCGCGTCCGCGACCGGCACGGGCCGGCTGATCCTTGCCCTCGACGCAACGATGAGCCGCCAGCCGACCTGGGATCTCGCCATCAAACTGCAGGGCGAAATGTTCGACGCCGTCGGCAAGGCCGGCACCCTCAGCGTCCAACTGGCCTATTTTCGCGGGTTGGGCGAGTGCCGCTCGTCGGCTTTTGTCGCCGACACCAATGCCCTGAAGCAGCTGATGACGCGGATCGACAGCCGTGCCGGCCACACCCAGATCGGCAAGGTGCTGGAGCATGCGCTGAAGGAAACGGCGGCGGCCAAGGTCAACGCTCTGGTCTATATCGGCGACGCCATGGAAGAGGATATCGACGACCTGGCGCAGAAGGCCGGCAGCCTCGGTCTGCACGGCGTTCCCGTCTTCGTCTTCCAGGAAGGCCATGATCCCGGCGCAGAAAAGGCGTTCAAGGAGATTGCGCGGCTGTCCAAAGGGGCTTGGTTCCGATTTGATCGGCGGGCTGCCGCGACCTTGGCCGGGCTGCTTTCGGCGGTCGCCGTCTATGCGACGGGTGGATTGAAGGCGCTCGAGGCAAGGGACAGGCCGGGAGATCGGCTGCTGATCGAGCATCTCAGGGGCGGCGGGAATTGATGGGCGCTATCATTGCACTTGTTGCACTGTTTCTGGTGTTGCTCGGCGCGGCGACGATCTTTGTCCGCGCAGATGCGCAAAAACTGGCAAGCGGCATGCGCACGCTCGGGCCGGTGCTTCTGGCGCTGGTCGGGCTCGCCGTGCTGGTGGTCGGGCGCGAAGGCATTGCCGGCCTCATTCTGGCCGCGGCCCTTGCCTGGTACGGTTCGATGCGAATGAAGCGGCCGTCGGTCGGGCCGGCGCCCGGCAAGCGCTCGACGGTGCGGACCGCCGCACTGGAAATGGAGCTTGATCACGATACGGGCGGGCTTGAAGGCCTGGTTCTGGCCGGCCGCCATGAAGGCAAGATGCTGGGCGCGATGGGCCTGGCCGAGCTGCAGCAGCTTTACCGCGAACTCCCCGGCGACCCGGAGAGCCGCCAGCTCCTAGAGACGTATCTTGACGGCCGTTTTCCCGTCTGGCGCAAAGACGCTGAGGCGAACGGTGGCGAAGGGCTGGGTGTTGCGCCAGGTGCGGGCGCCATGACTAAGGAGGAGGCCTACAAGATCCTTGGTCTTGAAGCGGGGGCCGCCGCGGCGGATGTCCGCAAGGCGCACCGCCGCCTGATGCAGCGCCTGCACCCCGACATCGGCGGCACGTCTTTCCTGGCGGCGCGGATCAACGAAGCCAAGGACGTCTTGCTCTCCAATCACAACTAGTCTCCTTCGACGCAGTAAATTTCCGGGAGATGGTTCCGACGCCGCCCTACTGTTGGACGGCGTAGCAGGCGATTTTCTTTTTCTTCAGGGCATTGCAGGCACTCCAGGCCGCGTCCTTCGAGCGGAAGCCGCCGAACCGGGCGCGGTAATAGGTCTCGCCATCCTTTTCGAAGGCGACGGTGAAACCGGAAGCAGCCCCAAGAACTTTGGGCGCCAGCTTGGCCGTCTTGTCGAGGAAAGCCTGGGCTTCGGACTGCTTGGGCGACGACGCCACCTGCACCGCCCAACCAGCCGGCACCGAGGCCGTGTTGACCGGGTCGACCGCCTGTGGGGATACAGGCGTGGGTTCGGCATAGGCAGCCACAATCTGCGCAGTTTCGACCTTCGGCGCCGTCACGATGACGGTCTTGACCTTCCTGGTCTTGACGACGGGGGCGGGCTCTTCGACCGCGGCCACCGTCTGTTCGTCGGCAGACTGGCCTTCAGCAGACTGCTCGTCAGCGGATGTCGGATCGTCATTGGACGCTACGGCATCGTCTTCAACCATCGGCTTGCCATCCGGCGTCGGCGCGTCATGCTTGGGCAGGAAGACCTTGGCCAGCGCCTTGACCGGATTGTCGCCGCCGGCCTTGGCGACCAGGGCGCCGCCGCCGCGGGTCGATGCGCGCGGCATGTAGGCGTTGATCAGGCCGGCCATCTGGTTGTCGCGGCTGCGCCCCGAAGTGCCGCCCATGACGACGGCGACGAGGCGGCGGTTGCCATCCGAAACCGACGAGACGAGGTTGAAGCCGGAGGCGCGGGTATAGCCGGTCTTGATGCCGTCGACGCCCTTGATGCGGCCGAGCAGACGGTTGTGGCCATTGATGCGCTGGCGGCCGTAAAGGAAGGAGCGCTGCGAGAAATAGCCGTAATACTGCGGATAATGTTCCCTGAGCGCTATGCCGAGCATCGCCATGTCGTGGGCGGTTGTGAACTGGCCGGGATCGGGCAGGCCGTTGGCATTGCGAAACACGGTGCCGTCCATGCCGAGCGCGCGCGCCTTGGCGGTCATCATGCGGGCGAAATTGCTTTCGCTGCCGCCGAGCAGTTCGCCGAGCGCGGTCGCCGAATCATTGGCCGACTTGGTCACCATCGACAGGATGGCGGTCTCGACCGAAACCGCTCCGCCCGCCTTGACGCCGAGCTTGGTCGGCGGTTCGGCCGCCGCTTTGGTCGAGAACGGCACGGGCGTGTTCCTGCTGATCCGGCCCTTCGCCATGGCCTCGAAGGTCAGATAGAGCGTCATCATCTTGGTCAGCGACGCCGGGTAGCGCCGGCCGTTGGCATCGGAGGAATAAAGCACCTTGCCGGTCTTGGCGTCGACGACGATCGCCGAAGACCTGGCGGCCATCGAGGACGCGGCATCCGCAACGACAAATGACATCGCCAAAGCGAGGATCATGATCGTTTTGAGGGAAGATGCGGATTTTGAACCGAAGACCGACAACGCCTGACGCACTGATAGTTCCTTTGAAACTCATTGCCCTGGAGGCGGCAAAGGGATCCGACCTCACTTGTCGTCAAACTATCGCGGCCAGCGTTACCAATCCGTTTATGGTAACCGGCGCGTTCACCATTTTCCTCGGGCTTGAGCCTTTCTTTATTCGAATTTTAGCTGTTGCCGGCGTAGCGCGGCCTGATGCCGCTGAAATCTTGACTTTTGTGCAGCGCACAATATATTCTCGTGCATTGCACAACCGCGCTCAGGCAAGGGCGCTTCAAAACGCCAAGGGAAACGTCAAATGACCCAGACCTACGAGGACTTCTCGAAATACGGCAAGGAGTTTGCCGATACCGGATTGAAGAGCTTCACCTCGCTCTCCAAGGGCGCGCAGGCGATCGCCACCGAAGCTGGCGAATACACCAAGAAGAGCTTCGAGGCCGGCAGCGCCGCGGTCGAAAAGCTGTTCTCCGCCAAGTCGCTGGAAAAGGCGGTCGAGATCCAGTCCGACTTCGCCAAGCAGAGCTATGAGAGCTTCGTCGCCGAGGCGACCAAGTTCGGCGATCTCTATGCCGATCTCGCCAAGGAGGCTTACAAGCCCTTCGAATCGATTGTCGCCAAGGCGAAGTAATTTCGCTCGAGAATACCAGGCACGGCCTTTCGGGCTTGCAAAACAGACCCGGTCGCAGATGCGCGGCCGGGTTTTTTCATGCCTGTTTCAATTCCGGGGCTTTGGCGGTTCACGATTTTGAAAATCGCCTCGGTTTGCCCACCTAGCCATATTGTCAGCTAACAAGAAGGGCTTAAAATCGTCCATCGAACACCTACATATCGAACTCGCATGGGGATTCGAAAGAGGCAGGATTACGTGACTTCAGGTTTGACTGCCACAACAAGCGTGGTGCGGATGCAAAGTGACGGCGACGGCAATGAGGCCGGTCGCGGCACAGCCGTCATTACGCGCACCAAGACCAAGACCAAGAAGCCCAGCCTTTACAGGGTCCTCATCCTCAACGACGACTATACGCCCATGGAGTTCGTGGTTCACGTCCTGGAGCGTTTTTTTCAAAAGGACCGCGAAGCCGCCACACGCATCATGCTTCATGTTCACAATCATGGGGTGGGCGAGTGCGGGGTCTATACATTCGAGGTGGCCGAGACCAAAGTGTCTCAGGTCATGGATTTCGCCCGACAGAATCAGCATCCGCTGCAATGCGTGATGGAGAAGAAGTGAGGTAACATGCCGGCTTTCTCCCAAGGCCTGGAAAAGGCGCTTCACCAGGCGCTGACGCTCGCCAATGAGCGGCACCATGAATATGCAACCCTAGAACATCTGCTGCTCGCCCTTATCGACGACACCGAGGCGGCCGCCGTCATGCGCGCCTGCAACGTCGATCTCGACGAGCTGAAGCACACGGTTCTGACCTATATCGACACCGAACTCGACAATCTGGTCACCGGTTACGATGAGGATTCCAAGCCGACCGCCGGCTTCCAGCGCGTCATCCAGCGCGCCGTGATCCATGTACAGTCATCCGGCCGCGAGGAAGTGTCCGGCGCCAACGTGCTCGTCGCCATCTTTGCCGAGCGCGAGAGCCATGCCGCTTATTTCCTGCAGGAACAGCAGATGACCCGCTACGACGCGGTCAACTACATCTCGCACGGCATCGCCAAGCGCCCCGGCGCATCGGAGACGCGCTCGCCGCGCGGTGCCGATGACGAGCAGGGCGGCCAGAACGGCGCCGAGCCGCAGGAGGAAGGCGGCAAGAAGAAGCAGCAGCAGGATGCGCTGACGGCTTATTGCGTCAACCTCAACAATAAGGCCAAGGCCGGCAAGATCGATCCGCTGATCGGCCGGGAGAGCGAAATCAACCGCACCATCCAGGTGCTGTGCCGCCGCTCCAAGAACAACCCGCTCTATGTCGGCGATCCCGGCGTCGGCAAGACGGCGATTGCCGAAGGCCTGGCCAAGCGCATCGTCGAAGGCGATGTGCCCGAAGTGCTGCAGGACGCCACCATTTTCGCGCTCGACATGGGCACGCTGTTGGCCGGCACGCGCTACCGTGGCGATTTCGAAGAGCGGCTGAAGCAGGTCGTCAAGGAGCTCGAGGATTATCCGGGCGCCGTGCTGTTCATCGACGAGATCCACACCGTCATCGGCGCCGGTGCGACGTCCGGCGGCGCGATGGATGCGTCGAACCTGTTGAAGCCGGCGCTGTCTTCGGGTGCCATCCGCTGCATCGGCTCGACCACT
This sequence comes from Mesorhizobium sp. M0317, assembly GCF_040321555.1. NCBI lineage: Bacteria > Pseudomonadati > Pseudomonadota > Alphaproteobacteria > Hyphomicrobiales > Phyllobacteriaceae > Mesorhizobium > Mesorhizobium sp. M0317. The sequence continues at coordinate 439,296 of NZ_JAMYRV010000001.1, forward strand.
TACAAGGAGTTCCGCCAGTTCTTCGAGAAGGACCGCGCTCTGGTGCGGCGCTTCCAGAAGATCGACGTCAACGAGCCGACCATCGAGGACGCCATCGAGATCATGAAGGGCCTCAAGCCCTATTATGAGGAATTCCACAAGGTGAAGTTCACCAACGAGGCGATCAAGGCTTCGGTGGAACTGTCGGCCCGCTACATCAACGACCGCAAGCTGCCGGACAAGGCGATCGACGTGATCGACGAGACCGGCGCCTCGCAGATGCTGGTGCCGGAAGCCAAGCGCAAGAAGACGATCGGCATCAAGGAGATCGAAGCCACGATCGCCACGATGGCCCGCATCCCGCCGAAGACGGTTTCGGCCGACGACGAGAAGGTGCTGCAAGGCCTCGACATCGAGCTGAAGCGCGTCGTCTATGGCCAGGACACCGCCATCACCGCGCTGACCTCGGCGATCAAGCTCGCGCGTGCCGGCCTGCGCGAACCGGAAAAGCCGATCGGCTCCTACCTGTTCTCAGGCCCGACCGGCGTCGGCAAGACCGAAGTCGCCAAGCAGTTGGCTGCCTCGCTCGGCGTCGAGCTGATCCGCTTCGACATGTCGGAATATATGGAACGCCACACCGTCTCGCGGTTGATCGGCGCGCCTCCCGGCTATGTCGGCTTCGACCAGGGCGGTCTGCTCACCGACGGGGTCGACCAGCATCCGCACTGCGTGCTCTTGCTGGATGAAGTCGAGAAGGCGCATCCGGACCTGTTCAACATCCTGTTGCAGGTCATGGACCACGGCAAGCTGACCGACCACAACGGCAAGCAGATCGACTTCCGCAATGTCATCCTTATCATGACCACCAATGCGGGCGCATCCGATGCGCAGCGCGCGGCGATCGGTTTCGGATCGACCAAGCGCGAAGGCGACGATGTCGAGGCCATCAACCGGTTGTTCACGCCGGAGTTCCGCAACCGTCTCGATGCGATCATCCCGTTCGGCTCGCTGCCGGTGCCGGTCATCCATCAGGTGGTGCAGAAGTTCGTCATGCAGCTCGAGGCCCAGCTCTCCGAGCGGGGCGTCACCTTCGACCTGTCGCCGGACGCGATCGCCTGGCTGGCCGACAAGGGCTACGATGAACGCATGGGTGCGCGGCCGCTCGGCCGGGTCATCCAGGAGCACATCAAGAAGCCGTTGGCCGACGAGGTGCTGTTCGGCAAGCTCAAGAAGGGCGGCACGGTGCGCGTCACCGTCGAGAAGAAGGAAACCGGCGAAACCGGCCTGAAGCTCGAATCACTGGCCGACGAAGCCCCGGTGCAGCCGAAGCAGGAGCCGGAAGAGACGCCGAAAGCCCGCAAGGCGGTGGCCAAGAAGCCCGTCGCCAAGAAGGCGATGGCGCAGAAGCCTCAGCCCAAGGGCAAGGACGAGCCTGAGCCCAAGGGCAAGGATGGCGGCAAGCGCAGCCTGGTGCCGCAACTGCCGCGCAAGAGCTGAAAGGTTCGCCTATGAAGGGCCCGGTGACGGGCCCTTTTTTCATTGGCTGGCCGGTTTGCCGACACAGCGCCCCTGCTTTTCAGGGCAGATCTTGTTAGGTCAGGCGGCGACGCCCTCGGGTGCAAACTTGCCCAGGAAGTACCCGCACGCCTTCCAGATGGCGATCGAGATCAGAACGCTCGCATAGCCATCCACGGCATAATGCCAGCCAAGGACGACCGAGCCGACCATGATGATTGCGGCGAATGCCCACATCAAAAGGCCGGCCAACCATGAGCGGCGTGTTGCATAAAGCGCGAAAAGCACCGCCATCGCTACATGCATGGACGGGAAGGCGGATATGCCGAGACTGCCTGGCGTCGCCCCGATATAGCCGCTCCACACAATGTCCTGCGTGCTGAGCGCCCAGATCGGATAGATGCGATCGGCGGCGGCGAGTGCTTGCATCAGGGAATGATAGTCGCTGCCCAGCCCCAGTCGCTCGTAAAAGCACGGCCCTGCCGAAGACAGGCCCATCGCCAGGAAAAAACCCGCCAGTATCCACACGAGCATGAAGCTCATCAGGAACTGGTGACGCAGCTTCGTGTCCCTGCGCGTGATGCAAGCGATGAAGACCGAGGCGATAAGGACGACGAACCAGGAATTGTAAGCCAGGTTGAACGATCTTACGGCGAGCGGCGACTGGACGATAAACCATAGCCATTCATGGGGCGCTCGGCCGAAATGCAGCACCCGGTCGGCCTGAGCCAATGCGTGATCCCATGCGAATGGCGAAAGGATCGCGACCGCGCCTTTCAACACACCGAAAGCGGATATGAGCGCAATGCACGCGGCCAGACCATTCAGGCTGTTGGCGTTGCGCTCGGCGTCGCCGAAGACGCCGCCGATCGATCGCAGGAAAGTGCCGAGCGGCTCAGGATCCCGCTTGATGAGTGCAAGGTGAAAAAAGCTGCCGAGTGCGAAGGCGCAGCCACCGATCCAGAAAGCGAAAAGAAGGTATTGGGAATAGTCTTCCAGCACGCCGAAATCCGGCATGTTTCCGGTGCGCAGGCCGACCGCGGCTGCCAAAAGCAGGGCAGCGATGGCCATCGCGTGCAGCAGGCGGTGTCGCCGGTACGCGTCCGCCAAGGTGCGCAGAAAGGCCCGCCCGGCAGCTGCTTTTACCAACGGCTCTGATGTCGCAACCGAATGTTCCACGATTTTGAAAACCCAAACGCATCCCGGTACGGAGCACGTTATCACGGCGTGGTTTGATATTTTCCTAACCGACGTGGTGGATTGTGGCTGAGCGCATCTCCCTGAGGCGCGCGCCACCTCAACCGTTCAGCGCTGCTCGGATCTTCGCCGCGTTCTCCGTCAGCACTTCGGGCTTCTCCATCTGCCCCGTATGCGGCTTGAGCGCGATGCCTTCGAACCGCGGGATGACATGGACATGTAGGTGGTAGACGGTCTGGCCGGACGCCGGTTCGTTGAACTGCAGGATGGTGACCCCGTCAGCGCCGAAAGCCTTTTTGACCGCCAGCGCGACCGTTTGGACCGTGGTGAACAGCCGGCCGAGCGTCGCGGGATCGGCATCGAGCAGATTGCGCGACGGTGCTTTGGGCACTACCAGCGTGTGACCGGGGCCTTGCGGCATCACATCCATGAAGGCGACCACGGCATCATCCTCGTAGATGCGGTGCGAGGGGATTTCGCCGCGCAGGATCTTTGCGAAGATATTGCTGGGGTCGTAGGCCTCGGTCATGGTGGCGCTCCGGGAGTATGCTCCCGGTGTAGCGAAGCTGTCCAGGACCGGCAAGATGGTCAGGTAAGATGGTCAGGTAAGATGGTCAGGCGAGGGCAGGGGCGGATCGCTATTCCTCAAGATCCTTGCGGAACGGCGTATGCTCTTCCAGGATTTCGCCCATCCGCTCGACCTCGCGGCGTTCCCGCCGGAGATAGTCGGCCACAGCATTGCGCAGGCCGGGATGTGCGATGTAGTGCGCCGAATGCATGGTCACGGGACGATAGCCGCGCGCCAGCTTGTGCTCACCCTGCGCGCCGGCCTCGACCACCTTCAGCTTACGCTCGATGGCGAAGTCGATGGCCTGATGGTAGCAAACTTCGAAATGCAGGAACGGGTGGTCCTCGATGCAGCCCCAATTGCGGCCGTAGAGCGCATCGGAGCCGATGAAGTTGATGGCGCCGGCGACATAGCGGCCATTGCGCTTGGCCATTACCAACAGGATATCCTGGGACATGCGCTCGCCGATCAGCGAGAAGAACTTGCGGTTGAGATAGGGCCGGCCCCATTTGCGGCTGCCGGTATCCATATAGAAGGCGAAGAAATCGTCCCAGGCCCTTTCGGTCAGGTCCTTGCCGGTCAGCCGGTCGATCGAGATATCGTTGGCGAGCGCCTCGCGCCGCTCCTTCTTCATCGCCTTGCGCTTGCGCGATGCCAGCGTGGCGAGGAAATCGTCATAGGTCGAAAAGCCTTCGTTGAAGAAGTGGAACTGCTGGTCGGTGCGGTGCAGGAAGCCGGCTGCTTCCAGCGTTGCAACGTCGCTTTCACTGGCGAAGGTGACATGCGCGGACGACACGCCGAGCTTTTCCGTCACCGCCTTCAGGCCCGCTGCGAGACCGGCCTTCACAATGGCGCTGTCCTCGCCTTTGCTGACCAGCAGGCGAGGGCCGGTGACCGGAGAGAACGGCACGGCGCATTGCAGTTTCGGATAGTAGTTGCCGCCGGCGCGTTCGAACGCATCGGACCAGCCGTGGTCGAAGACATATTCGCCCTGGCTGTGCGATTTGAGATAGCAGGGCACGGCGCCCAGCAATCTGCCTTGGGCATTTTCCAGTCTGAGATGATGACCTTGCCAGCCGGTACGCCGCACGGCGCAGCCGGAATCTTCAAGCGCGCTCAGAAAAGCATATGAAACGAGAGGGTTATAGCCATTTTCTGTGTCGCTGCGGGTTGTGCCGGTAAAGCCGTTCCACTCGTCGCAGGTGAAGGCATTGATGCCGGCGGCAACGCGGATGGAAAACTCCGCATTCGCCGTTTGCCCGTCACCTTCATCACCCTGATCCATGGGGCTTATTTAAGCTCTGTCGGGGCCGCTACAAGTCACGTTTCAGGCACTTCCATCAGGCGACATTGACCAGATCGGGTTCGAACCCTTCGAACGTCATTTGGTCGGCGTATTTGAAGGTGAGATCCACCGCCGGCTGGTCATGCACCGTCCAGGTGATGACAGGCATTTTAAGCCTTTCGCGCACGAAGCTGACGAACGGGTTCGGCAGATCGCCCGCGGCATAGGAGGTGAAGGCGAGGTCATGTGCCAGCATGGCAAAATGCGCCTCGATCAACTGGTTGTCCTGGCCATAGGCCGTGAGCCCGCCCGGAATTCCAGGCGCATCCCTGGGGAAGTCGCGGACCAGCCAGTGGTCGAACGACATGATCGCCGCCTTACCCTTGTAGCGCTCCAGCATCTTGCCGACGCTTGCCACCAAGCCCTCGTCGTAACCGGGCACACCCTTCAGTTCGACAACCATCGGCACACGGCCGTCGACCAGGTCGAGCGCTTCTTGCAGTGTCGGCACATGGTCCTTGGTGCCGCCGATCCTGAGCGCCGCCAGTTCCGCTGCCGTGCGCTGCCAGACGAAGCCGTCCTGGCCGGTCAACCGCCTGAGATCGCCGTCATGAATGATGACGGGGACGCGGTCGGACGACAAATGCACGTCGCATTCGATCGCATAGCCGCGCTCGGCGGCAGCCGCGAAGGCCGACAGCGTGTTTTCCCAGCGCGTCTTGTTCATGTCGTGAAAGCCGCGATGCGCCACCGGGCGGGCGGTCAGCCAGGAAAGGTCGGTCATTGTCTTGGTCCTGCTCATGCGACCTCGAAGACGGCTTCGATTTCCACTGCGGCATTAAGCGGCAGACAGGCGGTGCCGACGGCGGAGCGGGCATGCTTGCCGCGCTCGCCAAGGGCGGCGACCAGGAAATCGGAGGCGCCATTGGCGACCAGATGCTGCTCGACGAAATCCGGCACTGATGCAACAAAGACGGTGATCTTGACCAAACGCTGGATTTTTTCGAGATCGCCAAGTGCTGCTTTTGCCTGGGCCAAGACATTGATTGCGCAGTACTTTGCGCCTTCCTTGCCGGTTGCGGTATCGACGTCGCGGCCGAGCAGGCCGCTTGCCTGCAGCTTGCCGTCCTTGAGCGGCAACTGCCCGGCGGTGAACAAAAGATTGCCGGACCTGCAATAGGGCACATAGTTCGCGGCGGGCGCTGCGGCGGCAGGTATTGTCACGCCGAGATCGCTTAGCCGCTTTTCGATTGTTTCACTCATGGTATTTCCCTATTGCTTGGAGACGCCGCGCTGGCCGGGCCGAAATTGCTATTTTTGCCTCGCTTCCGCCACGACTTTTTTTAAGCTGGACCATCTTTACCTGCGGCCTGCCATCAGCTGCGACGATCGGAGCCCCTTATGCGCGCAACGCGCCTTGCCTTCCACGCCGTTCTCTTTCCGGTGCTGTTCTCGATGGCTCCAGCCTTTGCCGTGCCGGCGCTGCAGGCGCATCGCGCCGTCTACGATCTTACCCTCGACAAGGCGTCGGACCGCTCGGGCATCACCGGGATTTCCGGCCGCATGGTCTATGAGTTCAACGGCTCGCCCTGCGAGGGCTATACGGTAAAATTCCGTTTCGTCACCCAGATCGCCACCGGCGACAACACCAGGCTGACCGACCAGCAGACGACCACGTTCGAGGACGCCGAAGGCAAGACCTTCTCGTTCGTGACCAAATCCTTCGTCGACCAGAACCTAGACAAGGAGGTCAAAGGCACCGCCACAAAAGAGACCAAGGGTCTCAAGGTCGATATCGACAAGCCCGAGAAGAACAGCCTCGAACTCGCCGCCACCCAGTTCCCGACCCAGCATCTGGTCGAACTGATCGGCAAGGCCGAGAAGGGCGAGAATTTCTACGAAACCAGCCTGTTCGACGGTTCGGAGGATGCCAACAAGGTGATGACCACCACCGTCATCGTCGGCAAGAAGGCCGAGGGCGACAAGGCCGACCCCGAAGCGCCGGCGCTGGCCAAGCTTGCCGGCGACAAATACTGGCCGGTCGACATCGCCTATTTCGACGAGACCGACAAATCGGGCGAAGAGGTGCCGGAATACCGCATCAGCTTCAAGCTGCACGAGAACGGCATCACCCGCGACCTCACAATGGACTATGGCGAGTTCTCGATGACCGGAAAGCTGGTCAACCTGTCGCTGTTCGATCAGACCAAGCCTTGCCCGGTCTCGAAATAGCAACAATGCGGCGCTGGCCACGGCAGGCTTGATGGCAGTTCCCGATGGCGGTCTATGTCGATGCGGCGATCTGGAAATGGGCCGGCCATCGCTGGTGCCACCTGATGGCCGACGATACGGACGAACTGCATCGTTTCGCCGCCGAGCTTGGCGTAAAGCGTTCGTCCTACCAGGGGCCGCCCAGGACATCGGCGCCGCACTATGACATAACCGGCTTCGAGCGCGACCGGGCGGTGCGGCTCGGCGCCATCGAATGCAGCCGCGAGGAGATCGTTGCGATCTTCAGGCGCGTACGGGTACCCAACGGAAAGGGCCGATCGTGACGCTAATGGCATTCCTGGTTTATTGCCTTGCCATCACACTTGCCGCCGCCACGCCGGGACCGGCGATGTTCACGGTGATCACCAACGGCGTGGCACGCGGCTTCCTGCGTGCGTTCGTCGCCGGAATGGGCATTGCCGCCGGCGATGCCGTGCTGGTCACCGTGGCACTGCTCGGGCTGGTGGCGCTGGCCCAGACCTTCGAATGGGTGTTTCTCCTGTTGAAATACGCCGGTGCGGCCTACCTGATTTTCCTCGGCATCAAGATGTGGCGGGCCGCGGCCGCGCAATCGGCCGCGCAAGGAATCCCCCAAACCGGATTGTCGCGGTCGTTCCTGCTTGGCGCCTCCGTGGCGCTCGGCAACCCGAAGGCGATCCTGTTCCACGCCTCGATCATGCCGCTGATCCTCAACCTCGACACCATGACGTTTGCCGACGGCCTGCTGGTGGTGGCAGTCGTCGTCGGCGCCAATATTCTCACCATGGGCATCTACGCCGCGCTGGCGGGCAGGGCATCCGGCTGGTTCAGGACGCCCGGACGCATGCGGCTGATGAACCGGTTCGCCGGCAGCGCCATGATCGGCACCGGAGCGCTGATTGCCGCGCGCTGAGCGATGAAGCACCTCACCGCTTGCGTTTGCAGCGCTTCCCCTCTATATGCGCGCTCATTCCACACACGGACTTTGGTGTCTGCCCGGGAGAAATCCGGCTGAAACCTCCGGTGGCGTTCGAGGACAAAGTCCAAAAATGCCTGTGTCCGTGGAGGCTAACCGGAAAAGGAACTAAGAATGGCACTGCCTGATTTCAGCATGCGCCAGCTTTTGGAAGCTGGCATTCACTTCGGCCACCAGACCCACCGCTGGAACCCGAAGATGGCGCCTTACATCTACGGCGCCCGCAACAACATCCACATCATCGACCTGTCGCAGACGGTGCCTTTGCTGCACCAGGCTCTGAAGCAGGTTTCCGACACCGTTGCCAAGGGCGGTCGCGTGCTGTTCGTCGGTACCAAGCGCCAGGCTTCGGATATCGTCGCTGACGCGGCGCAGCGTTCGGCCCAGTATTATGTCAATTCGCGTTGGCTCGGCGGCATGCTGACCAACTGGAAGACGATCTCGAATTCGATCCAGCGCCTGCGCAAGCTCGACGAGATGCTGGCCGGTGAGGCCCAGGGCCTGACCAAGAAGGAACGCCTGAACCTCGACCGCGAGCGCGAGAAGCTCGACAAGGCGCTCGGCGGTATCAAGGACATGGGCTCGACCCCCGACCTGATGTTCGTCATCGACACCAACAAGGAAGCGATCGCCATTCTCGAGGCCAAGCGCCTCGGCATTCCGGTCGTTGCCATCATCGATTCGAACTGCGATCCGGACAAGATCGACTTCCCGATCCCCGGTAATGACGACGCGGCGCGCGCCATCCAGCTCTATTGCGACCTGATCGCCAAGGCTGCCATCGACGGCATCGCCCGCCAGCAGGGCGCGCTCGGCGTCGACATCGGCGCCTCGGTCGAAGCTCCGGTCGAACCGGCGCTTGATCCGGCTCCGGCCCCGGCTGCGGACGCGCCGGAAGCTTGACAATCGAAGGCCGGTTGCGGCCTTCATCATTCTCATATTTGGCACGCTAGACGGACGCATCACCGAGTACCGGTGGTGCGTCGGTGCATTTAAAACAAAGAGGCGACAATGAGCATTTCGGCTGCACAGGTCAAAGAACTCCGCGACTTGACCGGCGCGGGCATGATGGACTGCAAGGCGGCGTTGACGGAGACCAACGGCAACATCGAAGAGGCCGTCGACTGGCTGCGCAAGAAGGGCATTTCCAAGGCCGACAAGAAGGCTGGCCGTACTGCCGCCGAAGGCCTGATCGGCGTCGACTCCGGCGTCCGCGAGGCCGCCATCGTCGAGGTTAACTCCGAGACCGATTTCGTGGCCCGCAACGAGCAGTTCCAGGAGATCGTTCGCAATGTCGCCAAGGTCGCGCTTGCTTATGGCACGACGGAGGCTGTCTCTGCCGCAAAGTATCCGGGTTCGGACAAGTCGGTCACTGACACCATCAAGGACGCCGTTGGCACCATTGGCGAGAACATGAGCTTCCGCCGTTCGGCCAAGCTCACCGTCCCGCACGGTGCTGTCGCAACCTACGTCCACAATGCGGTTGCCGATGGTCTTGGCAAGCTCGGCGTTCTGGTCGCGATCGAGACCACGGGCAATGAGCATGCCGCCAACGCCTTTGGCCGCCAGGTCGCCATGCATGTCGCCGCCACCAACCCGCTGGCGTTGACCGCCGAGCAGATCGATCCGGCAGCGGTCGAGCGCGAGAAGGCGATCTTCGCCGACCAGGCGCGCCAGTCCGGCAAGCCGGAAGCGATCATCGAAAAGATGGTCGAAGGCCGCCTGCGCAAGTTCTACGAGGAAGTCGTGCTCCTCAAGCAGGCCTTCGTGCTCAATCCCGACATCACTGTCGAGCAGGCGCTGAAGGATGCCGAGAAGGACATCGGCGCTCCGGCCAAGATCTCCGCCTATCTGCGCTTTGCGCTGGGCGAAGGCATCGAAAAGGAAGAGACCGATTTCGCGGCGGAAGTCGCGGCGGCGGTGAAGAAGTAGTTTTAAAAATAGCCCCGAAAAGGGCTTCTCAGCTCAGGCAACTCGGCCGGGTGTCCGCAAGGATGCTCGGCCAATTTCTTGTGCGGTGTCGATGAAGGCCCTGAGCTTTGGCGCCATCGACGCCCTGCGCGGGAAGTAGAGGAAGAGGCCGGGCTCCTCGATCGCCGTTTGCGGCAGGATCTGAACGAGGCGGCCGGCGGCCAATTCCGCGCGCACCAGCGGCTCGAACACATAGGTCAGCCCGACGCCGGCAAGCGCAAGGTCGATCGCGGCCAGCGAATCGGTGACGATGACCGTACCCTTCGTCTCGGCCACGACATCCTTGCCGTCCTCAGTCAGGTCCCAGCGATAGAGTGCGCCGGAGCGCACAAGCCGGTAGCCGACGCAATTGTGGTCCGAAAGACCCGTCACACCGCGCGGACGGCCATGCCGGCCGACATAGGCGGGGGAGGCGACGATCACGGCGTTGAATGGCGGCGTCAGCCGGACCGTGACCATGTCCTGTGCGATCATCTCGCCCAGCCGGATGCCGGCATCAAAACCCTCGCCGACAATGTCCACCAGCCCCTGATCGGTGAGCAATTCGATGGTCACATCAGGATAGCGTTCAGCCATCGCCGCGACCACGGGAGTGACGGCAAGTGGAACGGCGATGTTGGGAACGTTCAACCTGAGCAAGCCGGAGGGCCGGCCCTTGATGGCTCGGATGCGGTCCATCCGGTCGGCGATATCCTGGAGAGCAGGGGCTGCCGTCTCCACCAGCGCCTTGCCGGCTTCCGTCAGCGAGACGCTGCGCGTGGTGCGCGCAAACAGCGGCTGGCCGATCCGCTCCTCCACGAGGCGCACCGCATGGCTGACGGCGGATGGGGACATGCCCAGTTCGGCCGCGGCAAGCGCAAAGCCGCCGCGTCGGGCAACGGCGACGATGACAGGCAGATGGCTGAGCAGGTCCCGGTCCATTCATGCATGATATCGCATAGTCCTTGCGAACACTTCAATCTTCTCGATGCCGACGGGCTGACCCATATTGCCATCACCGATGCACAAAGGAGAAGAGAGATGGATGCCTTGAAACACGCTACCTTCGCCGCAGGCCTTGCCCTAGCGCCGGTCGATTCCGGCGGCGCCGAGCCGTCCGGTTGGCGCGCGCTCGCCGACGAACGCGCCGTCATCCGCATCGCCGATGCCATCGACCGTGCCGTCGATGCGCAGGACTGGAAGCTTGCCCGCTCCTATTTCGCCGACCGTGTCACCGTCGATTTCAGCAGCCTGTCAGGACAGCCTGCCGCCACCATCCCCTCCGACAATCTGATCGGTACCTGGGCCGGCAACCTCGGGGGCAGCAAGACCAGCCTGCATCTGCGCACCAATCACCAGGTGATCTTTGAGGCGGACGCGGCGACCGTCTCTTCGAACGGCTATGCCTGGAACCGGATGGAAGGCAATGGCGACCCGCTGTGGGAAGTCTGGGGCACCTACGAGCACCATCTGGTTCGCTCCGGGACCGGCTGGAAAGTCGACGGCTTCATTTTCCGCGCTACGCATGAGCGCGGCAATCCCTGGGTCAAGATGACGCCTGGCCAGTGAGCCGGCGTCAATAAAGTCAGGATAGGAAAAACACCATGACCATGAGCTATTACACACTGGGCAACAGCGGCCTGCGCGTCAGCCGGCTGGCACTGGGCACCATGACCTTTGGCACCGAATGGGGTTGGGGCGCGGACAGGGAAACCGCGCGCGCCATGGTCGACGCCTATGTCGAGGCCGGCGGCAATTTCTTCGACACCGCCGACCTCTACACCGGCGGCACAGCCGAAACCTGGCTCGGCGAATTCATCGCCGAGCGAGGCTTGCGCGACAAAGCGGTGATCGCCACGAAATTCACCTTCAACGCGGAGCCCGGCAATCCGAACGCCGGCGGCAATGGCCGCAAGAACATCTTGCGCGCCGTGGACGCTTCCCTGAAGCGGTTGGGCACTGATTATATCGACCTCTACCTCCTGCATATCTGGGACGGGCTGACGCCGGCCGAGGAGGTCATGCGCACGATGGATGATCTCGTGCGTGCGGGCAAAATTCGCCATGTCGGCCTGTCCGATGTGCCGGCCTGGTATGCTGCCCGCGCGCAGACGATCGCCGAGTGGCGCGGCTACGAGCCGGTGTCGGCCCTGCAGCTTGAATATTCGCTGGCGGAGCGTTCGATCGAAAATGAGTTCGTGCCCTTCGGCACCCGCCATGGCGCAGGAATCATGGTGTGGAGCCCGCGGGCCTGCGGGCTGCTCAGCGGCAAGTACCGGCCGGCGCAGGACGGCCATGCCGGCCGGCTCGACGGCTTTCGCAACACCACTCATCCGGGGTTCCAGAAGTTCACCGAGCGCAACTGGGCGATCGTGGCGGAACTCGAAAAAGTGGCCGCCGAACTCGGACACAGCATGGCGCAGGTCGCGCTCAACTGGGTGGCAACGCAACCGGGCATCGCCACCGTGATTCTTGGCGCCACCAAGCTGGCGCAGTTGCAGGACAATCTGGCGGCGTTGGATTTCACGTTACCCGCCGAGCTTCGCGCGCGGCTGGATACGGTCAGCAAGACACCGCCGCCATTCCCGTACGCCTATTTCGGGTCCGACATACAAGCCCGGGTTACCGGCGGCGCCGTGACCGGCGACAAGCCGTTGGGTTATGCGCCGCCGCTGCTGGTCGAGGGCGACGCCGTCAGCATCACCAGCAACTGACGGGCCGCGACGGGAAGGCGGAATTGGGCGAGGGGCGGCCCCGGGCAACCCGGGGCCCCGCGGGGTTGGGGACTCCGCCAACGCCCCCCCGGGGCCCCCCCCCCCCGGCGGCCCGGCCCCGCGGGCCCACCCCAAAAAATCACGGG